>DASSBF010000201.1:0-13251 GCA_035699005.1 Dongiaceae bacterium | reverse complement strand
CGGCAGCGACCCGTTCCTGTTCCTCACCCTGTTCACCACGGCCAAGGCCCCGCTGCCGTCCTTCGTCTCGTTCCTCGGCTTCCTGGTGCCGCTCGCCGCCATCGCGCTCGGCTTCGATGCGATCAACACCGAGCATACGCGGCGCACCTTGAGCCGCATCGTGGCGCAGCCGATCTATCGCGACGCGCTGCTGATGGGAAAATTCCTGGCCGCGCTGCTGACGCTCGGCATCCTGCTCGCCGTGCTGTGGCTGATCGTGATCGGCCTCGGCCTCATCTTCCTCGGCCTGCCGCCGAGCGGGGAAGAGGTGGCGCGCGCTTTCGCCTTCTGGGCGGTGACCCTGTTCTATGGCGGCGTGTGGCTGGCGCTCTCCATGATGTTCTCGGTGTTCTTCCGCCAGCCGGCGACCTCGGCGCTGGCCGCGCTCGCGATCTGGCTGATCTTCGCGTTCTTCTGGCCGATCATCGCGCAGCTCTGCGCACAATCCATGGTGCCGCCGGACGCTCCGCCGATCATCGCGCGCGCCTACGAGGCGATCTACCAGCCGATGTTCGCGCGGGTCTCGCCCGACTACCTGTTCGGGGAGGCGACCCTGGCGCTGCTCAATCCCGCGACCCGCTCGCTGGGTCCCATCTTCATGAGCCAGCTCCAGGGCGCGCTGATGGGCGCGCCGATCCCCTTCGGGCAGAGCGTGCTGCTGATCTGGCCGCATTTCACCGGCCTCATCGCGGGCACCATCCTGCTGTTCACGATCGGCTACGTGGCATTCCAGCGCCAGGAGATCAGGGCATAGCCGGAGGATCGCGCAGAGCGCCCGCCGCTCCCCTCGCACACCCCATTGATCGCGGGCCTCGATTGGCCCCACCATGGTGCAGTGGAGCGGAAGGGGTGCGATGGCTGACAGCGCGGGGGAACTGGCAAGGAGATCGCGGGCGGCTGCCTATTCGCTGCCGATCGAGGCGATCAACCCGGCCGATCCGGAGCTGTTCCGCTCGGACACCCTGTGGCCCTATTTCGAGCGGCTGCGCAGGGAGGATCCCGTCCACCATGCGCGCGACGCGCGATACGGCCCGTACTGGTCCGTGACCAGATACGACGACATCGTTGCCGTCGACACCGATCACCAGACGTTCTCCGCCCAGCCAAGCATATTGATCGGCGATCCGGACGCGACCTTCACGCTGCAGATGTTCGTGGCCATGGACCCGCCCAGGCACGATGTCCAGCGCCGGATCGTGAGTCCGGCCTTCGCACCCCAGAACCTGACGAGCCTGGAGCCGACCATCCGCCGGCGCGCATCGGAAATCCTGGACGGCATCGCAATCGGCGACGAGCTGGACTGGGTGGACAAGGTCTCGATCGAGCTGACCACCATGACGCTGGCCGTCCTGCTCGACTTCCCGTGGGAGGACCGCCGGAAACTGACCCGCTGGTCGGACGTGACGACCGCCACCTTCGACTCGGGCGTGGTCGAGAGCCCGATGCAGCGCCGCGAGGAACTGCTCGAATGCCTGGATTATTTCCAGCGCCTCCGGGATGAGCGCGCCGTGCGACCCGGCAACGACCTGATCTCGCTGCTGGCGCACGGAGACTCCACCCGGAACATGGATCGCATGGAGTTCCTCGGCAATCTCATGCTGCTGATCGTCGGGGGCAACGACACGACCCGCAACGCGATCTCCGGCAGCGTCGTGGCGTTGAACGAGAACCCGGAGCAGTACGCGAAGCTGCGCGCCGATCCCGGCCTCATCCCCTCGATGGTGTCCGAGACCATCCGCTGGCAGACGCCGATCGCCTACGTCCGGCGCACGGCGACCCGCGACACCGCGCTGCATGGAAAGGCGATCAGCAAGGGCGACAAGGTGGTGATGTGGTACGTCTCGGGCAATCGCGACGAGACAGCAATCCCCGATCCCGACCGCTATGACATCGAGCGTCCGCAGGTGCGCCGGCACCTCTCGTTCGGCAGCGGCATCCACCGTTGCCTCGGCAGCCGGCTGGCGGAGCTCCAGCTCAGGATCATCTGGGAGGAGATCCTGAAGCGGTTCTCGAACATCGAGCTGACGGGCGAGCCGCAGAGGGTACTTTCCAGCTTCATCAGGGGCTACGAGTTCGTGCCGGTGCGCATAGGCTAGCCTGTCAGGGCTCTTGCCCGCTCCGGGATCGGGCCAGCTCGCGCAGCGGCCGGGCGGGGTTGCCCATCACGGTGGTGCCCGGCGCGACCGATTTGGTGACCACGGCGCCCGCCGCGACCGTTGCGCCCGCGCCGACCACCAGCGGCCTTCCGGGCCGTCCGTTGAGGATGATGCAGCCCGCGCCCAGGAGAACCTCGCGCTCGATCTCGACCTGGCCGCCGATGGTGCAGGACGGGCAGATCGTGCAGTAGCTGCCGATCCGGACATCGTGGCCGATGGTGGTCATCGCCATCACGGCGACGTGCTCGCCAAGATCGCTGCCGGGGCCGATATAGCTCGGCGGCTGGACATAGCTGCCGATACCGACCGCCGCTTCGGCGAACGCGCGTCCCGGCCGGTCATGGAAGCTGCAGGAGCGCCCGCCGGCATCGATGACCCTCTCGGCCAGCCGCCGCTTTGCGACCGGATTCCCCAGGCCCATGACACAGGGATGCTCGAGAAACCGGCCGCGCCAGGTCTCGAAGGAGATGATCTGCCTGCCCTGGATGCTCAGCCCCTGGTCGCCGCGAAAATCGTCGATGAACGCGATCACCTGGGCAAGGCCTTCCTGCTCGAGGTAGCACCTGACCGCGTTGGCGTGGCCGGACGCGCCATAGAGCACGATCTGTGTGGGCCCGGTCATGGTCGCTCGCCTGCCGCAAAATGATGCCGAAACCCGGACGCCGCCATACTTCGCTCCCGTTCTAGGTCTGCGGGACAAGGCGGCCGATCAGGCGCCGCACGAATCCCGTCTCCTTCTTTTCGGCCAGGTCTTGCAGGACTTCCTCGATCACCTCGGTCGGCAGGGAGGCCATGCCGGAATGGGCCGGGACATTGACAATCCGGGCGAACAGGCGCTCGGCATTGCGATGACCTTTCTCCAGCGGCGGATAGTATTTTCCCATGTCGAACGGCTGGCCTTTGAACCATGACGCTCCGATCGGCCGCGCCGCCAGGACCGGCAGGCTGGCCGCGATCGCATGGTCCGGCCCTTGGCAAAGCAGGGAAAGCCCGGCATGGCGGCGCAGCTTGTCGATCCGTCGGCGCTGTCCGTAATAGAAATGCGACCAGGACGGCAGCCGTTCGAGGCGGTCGAGAATGAGGGCGCAGGCGGGCTCGGAGATCTTGCCGTTGCCCGCGAATGGCTTCAGCAGATCCGGGCCGCCGATTCCGAAATTCAGCGCCGAGCGGACCAGTGGCATGTCGGCGCGATCGACGATCATGCAGCCGCCCTCGCCGACGCCCCAGGGCTTGGTGTGATGAAAGCTGATGACCTCTGCCGGCAGACCGGCCTGGGTCCGGTCAAGTCCGAACAGGGCTTGAGCGGAATCCAGGATCAGCACCTTGCCGCGCTCGGCGCAGAAGGCGGCGAAGCGTCCGCTGTCCTTGAGCGCGCCGAACAGGTTCGTCACGACCATCCCGTCCCACTGGCCGTCGGGCAGTTCCGCGGCGGCCGCCAGATCGATCAGGCCCGCATCATCGCAATCGACCACGATCGCATCGTCGAAGACGCCGGTCCGCTGGACGGCAAAAGTATAGGCGGACACCAGCCAGCGCAGCCGCCGCCCGCGCCTGGCGGCGTGGAGGCCGGCCAAGGCGGTGAGACCGACGCTGGCGGAAGCGCAAGCCACGACCGCCCGGTCCGGCGGAATCGCCAGGACATGCTCCAGCGCCCGCTCCAGGGCCTGGGAGACCGGCCCGAAATTGGTCCATTGGTTGGCGCGGCGCGAGATATCCAGGATTTCATGGACCCGCTGCCAATCGATGCGCTTGCCCTCGACATAGCGCACCGGTCCGGAGGCGGTCAGCTCTGGCCGGTCGAAGCTCCCGAGGCCGCTGGTGCGTTCGGGCAGTCCGGCGATCTCGGCGAGTTCGGGCAGGATGCCGCCGCTGAATCCCTTCCACGCCGCGCGGCGCTCCGGCGGGGCCAAATGCCCATCATGGGCGCGCGGATCGTCCGGCCAGGAGGGATTGATCGCCATCACGCTGGCCGCGACCTCGGCGCGAAAGAAACGGGTCCACAATGCTTGCCGCATGCGGTTGACCGAACACAGGTTGAGGGCGTTCCCGAGGTCCAGGAAGGTTGCGTTCGGCAACTCCTGCACCAGCGTCAGGGCCAGCCAGACCGACAGCGGTCCCGCCTGGATCAGGTAGACCGGATGCGCATCGGGCTGATGGGCCCCCCGCAGTTCGGCCGCGATCCGGGCGCGATCCAGCAACGCCGCGCGATCGTCGATCTGGACAAAGCGAAAGCGGGGCAGGTCCGCGAAGACGCCGAAATGGCGGACCCGCGGCGGCCCGACCAGGATGACATCGCGGGCCCGCAGCGCCCGGACGAGATCGACGATCGAGTTGTCCATGGCCGCCCGCTTCCACAGCAGCGCATCCGCGCTGAGGGGCACCTCGCCCAGGAACTCGTCCATGGCCGCCAGCACCTTGGCCAGGGGTTCCTCCGGTGCCAGATCCCAGCGGTCGTTATCGGGAAATGCCGAAAGGCTGGCCGCGAATCGCACATCCGCGCGCATCGTTGGAATGCTGCGCACCAGGGATTTCAGCTCGTCGTAGAAACCTGATTCGAGAAAGCCCTTCAGGCCCCAGTGCTGATTGTCGAATTCACGCGGATCCACCACGCCACGCGCCCGCATGCGCGCGACCCGCGCCATGCCGTCCCACATGCCGTGATTGATCTTCGCATAGGCGAATGGCCGCCGCTGCTCGATGTCGCGGATATAGTCGGGGGCCGTGACCGACCGCAGATGCGCGTTCCTTTCCCCCGACATCCAGCATCCTTGCACAGACCGGACCCGAGCCTAGCCCGTGTCGGCGTTCTCCGCAAAGCGACACCTGACCCGAACGCGGGCCGGATTGTCCATGCCGAGGTAGATGGTCCCGGAACCTATTCCGCCGCTCGGTCGCGCGAACCGCGTGCGGGAATCGCCATCCGGCGCTCCCAATCCACCATGTAGTCGCGCGTCAGCGGCGCGGCGTTGACATCGCGCGCAATCTGCATCTGCCAGACCATGTTGTAGGAGTGGCGGAACGACAGCTCGCTGCCGATCAGGTAGAATTCCCACATCCGGCAGAAGCGCTCGTCATAGATGCGCGCGATTTCGGCCCGGTGGCGGTTGAAGTTCTGGCGCCAGCAGCGCAGCGTATCGGCATAGTGCAGGCGCAGGACCTCGATGTCCGCGATCCACAGGCTGGTCTTCTCGACCACCGGCACGACTTCCGAGAGGGCCGGGCTGTAGCCGCCGGGGAAGATGTATTTGCGCAGCCACGGATTGGTGAAGCCCGGCCCGTCGCGCCGGCCGATCGCATGCAGCAGCCCGACGCCCTTCGGCTTCAGCACGCGCTCGACGGTCGCGAAGTACTCGCGGTAGTGCTTGACCCCGACATGCTCGAACATGCCGACCGAGACGAACCGGTCGTAGCTTCCGGTTTCCAGCCGGTAGTCCTGCAGCTTGAACTTGACCTGCTTGTCGACCCCGGCGTCCTTCGCGCGCTGGGTCGCCAGCTCGTGCTGCTCCTTGGATAGGGTGATCCCGACCACCTCGACGCCGCATTGCTGGGCGAGGTAGATCGCGAGGCCGCCCCAGCCGCAGCCGATGTCGAGCACGCGCTGCCCCGGCTCCAGCAGCAGCTTGGAGGCGATGTGGCGCATCTTGGCGGCCTGCGCCTCGGCGAGGCTGATGCCCGGCTTCCAGAAATAGCCGCAGGAATATTGCATGCTCTCGTCGAGGAACAGCTCGAACAGCCGCCGCGACATATCGTAGTGGTGCGCCACGTGCTGGCGGGCGAGGCCGACGGGGTTGTTCTGGTGCCACCAGCGGGCGAGCGTGTTGAACCCCGTCACCAGCCCCTGCCAGCGCGCCTTCTGGATGCCGCCGACATTGGCCATGCCGATGTCGATGAGGTCGTAGAGCGAGCCCTGCTCGATGACCAGCTTGCCGTCCATGTAGGCCTCGCCGACCTTGAGCCAGGGATTGAACGACAACGCCCGGTCGGTGGCGCCATCCGCCAGCCGTACCGTCACCTTGGGTTCGCCGCGGCCGAAGGTCTGCACCCGTCCGCGCCAGTCGATCAGTGTGATGCGGCCTCGCTTGATGCCGCGCGCCAGCAAGCGGTTGAACATGAGCCAGTCTCCTGTCCCCACTAACCGAGATGTGATCCCGGCCTCTTATCCTTGGAATTAATCTAGGAAACGTAATGCGGTTCCGTCAACAATCCGACATATCGACCAAAGTCGCCCGCCTTGCGGCGATCGCTGCGTTGGCGGCACTGGCCGCGGGATCGGCGGCCCGGTCGGATGCCGCGCCGCCCGCCCGGATGCTGATCTCGCCGGCCGAACCCGGGGTCTGGCAGGAGCAGGCGTTCGCCGGCCACACGCTGTACCGGGTCGAGGATGGCGGGAGGGGCAAGGCCTTGCGGGCAACCGCGGATGGCAGCGCGTCGGCCCTGTGCCGGACCATCCAGCTCGACCTGAAGACCCTGCCGGTCGTGCGGTGGAGCTGGCGGCTGGACCGGTCTCCGCCGCGCAGCGACGAGCGCCGCCGCGAGGGGGACGACCAGGGGCTGCGCCTGTCCTTTTTGCACCGCAGCGGCACCACCGCCGGGTCCATCCTTGCGGTGCAGTATGTCTGGTCGCAGAACGAGCCGCGCGGCGCCGGCTGGGCCAATGCCTTCGTGCCGAATGCCCACGAGGTGGCGGCCCGCAGCGGCCCGGCGCGACCCGGGACGTGGGTGGAGGAGGAGCGCGACCTCAAGGCGGATTTCCGCGCCGCGTTCGGGCAGGATATCGACCGCGTCGATGCCGTCTGCCTCATGACCGATGGCGACCAGACCGGCGCTCTGGTAGAAGGCTGGTACGGCGACATCATCCTCAAGGCGCGATGAGCGACCCTGCGACGCTGCAGAACGATCCGAAACGGCTGATCGAACAGGCCTTCGAGATGGGCGCGGAATTCCCCGGCCCGGCCGAGGATCTGCTGCTGTCCTGGATTCTCTCGCTGCCGGCAGGCGCGGACGCGCCCGCCATTGCCGCGCTGCTGGCGGAGCGCCACCGCGCGGGCGTCGCCCATCTGGCCGACAAGCACCCCGTTCGGAAGCTGCTCACGTTGCTGGAGCAGACGGCCGCCGCCGGCGCTGCCCGTGCACAAGGCCGTCGGGGCGGCCGGCGCGGCAAGGTCTGACGCCTACTGAGGCGCCAGCGCCGCGCACGCCTCCCGCACCGCCGCGATTGCCAAGTCGATGTCCTCGTCGCGCGTGCGGTGGTTCACGATCGCGGCGCGCAGGAACATCCGGCCGTTCAGCCGCGTCGTTGAGAACACGACCTTGCCGTCGAGCTGGAGGCGGGTCGCGATCCGGCGGTTCAGCGCGTCCTGCGCCTCGCCGTCCACGTTCCTCGGCGCATAGCGGAAGCAGCATACGTTGAGCACCACCGGCGCGCCGAGCTCCAGCTCTTCCGCGACTTCGACCAGGGCCGCCATCCGCGCCGCCTGCCGGCAATTGTCGCTGATCTTGGCGCCCAGCCGCTCGAGGCCATAGGCGCGCAGGCAGGACCACACCTTGAGCGCGCGGAAGCCGCGCGACAGCTCGAGGCCATAGTCGCAGTACCACGGCTCGCCGCCGCCGACGCCTTGCTCCTGCCCCTCCAGGTAGTGGGGCCGCATCGCGAAAGCCGCGCGGTGGGTTTCGCCATGGCGGACCAGCACGGCGCCGCAATCGTACTGCACGTACATCCATTTGTGGAAATCGAAGGCGAGGGAATCCGCGCGCTCGATGCCGCGCGCCAGATCGCGCCAGGGCTCGTCCGCGATCCGCGCCCAGCATCCGAACGCGCCATCGACATGCAGCCACAGGCGCTCCTGCGCGCACAGGTCGGCCAGCGCCGCGATGTCGTCGCACGCGCCCGTGTCGACAGACCCGATGGTGGCGATGACGCAGAACGGCCGCTTGCCCGCGGCGCGGTCCTCAGCCAGTTGCGCGCGCAGGCGGGCGATGTCCATGCCACGGCCCGGCCTCGCGGCCGGAACGCGCCGCAGGGCCTGCGCCCCGTGGCCGAGCAGCTCCAGCGCCTTCTGGTTGGCGCTGTGCGCGCCGGCGACGCAATAGGCGAGCAGGTCGGGCGCATCGCGCAGCCCCTCCGTGCGCACCGCGCGGCCGAGCACGTGGGTGCGCGCCGCCGCCAGCGCGATGATGGTCGATTGCGATGTGCCGGAGGTGAGCAGCCCGCTGGCACCTTCCGGAAATCCGAAGATGCGGCGGACCCAGTCGATGACCGCCCGCTCGACATGGATCGCGCCGTGGTCGCGCCCGCCGCAATTGCTGTTCATGGCCGACGCCGTCATGTCGGCCAGCAGCCCGGCGGCAAGGCCGGTCCCGTGCACCCAGCCGAAGAAGCGCGGATGGGTGTTGCCGGTGCCGAGCGGCAGCACCAGTTCCGCCAGCTCGCGGGCGGTCTGGCTTTCGCCGATGCCCGCCTCGGGCAAGGCCGGCGCCAGCGCGCCGCGCGCGGCCGCATCCACCGGCCGCCACGGCCGCTCCCGCGCGGCCTCGAGATGATCGATACAGGCATCCAGCAGCCGGTGCGCATCGGCGCGGAAAGAGTCGAAATCCTGTGGGTCGAGGGAGGTGGTTGTGTCGTCGGGCGTTCCATTCATTGCTCTTTGGTCTCCGCTTTCAGCACGCGCCGCAATCCCCTCCCCAGCATGGGGGAGGGGATTGCAGCGCGTTTCGAGCGCGAGATGCAATGGCTCCGTCCCTCCAGGGAGAGGAGGAGCTTACGCTGCGGTCGTCAATTCATCAGCTTTCTCAGCGTCTCGACCTCATCGGCTTCGTTCGCGGGCTTGTCCCAGCGGATGCGGTGGAAGCGGGGGAAGCGCAGGGCGAGGCCGGATTTGTGGCGGGTCGATTCATGCACGCTGTCGAACTCGAACTCAGCGACCAGAGCGGGCGACAGCACGCGCACCGGGCCGAAGCGCTCGACCGTATTGTTGCGCACCCAGCGGTCCAGCTTCTTCAGCTCCTCGTCGGTGAAGCCGGAATAGGCCTTGCCCACCGGCACCAGCTCGCGCCCCGGCGCGCCGTTCTCATCGACAACCGGGCGCCAGCAGCCGAAGGTGAAATCGGAATAGAACGACGAACGCTTGCCGTGTCCCCGCTGGGCGTACATCAGGACCGCATCGATGGTGAGGGCATCGCGCTTCCACTTGAACCAGTGGCCCTTGACCCGGCCGGCGATGTAGGGGCTCTCCCAGCGCTTCAGCATCAGGCCCTCGATCCCCGCGGCACGCGCATCGGCCCGCAGCCGCGCGAGTTCGCCCCAGTCGGCAAACGGGATGAGCGGCGAGAGGTCGAAGCGCGGCCGCGGTCTTTCCGCGCACCAGGCTTCCAGCCGCTGTCGGCGCTCGCGCAGCGGCAAGGGGCGCAGGTCCTCATTGTCGATGATAAGCGCATCATAGAGCCGCACGTGCGCGGGATTCGATGCGATCAGCGCCGGAATCGGCTTCTTGCGGTTGAGGCGCTGCTGCAGGTCGTTGAAGGACGCGATCTCGACCTCGCCGTTGATCGGCTTGGCCACCAGCAGCTCGCCGTCGAGCACCGCCTCGAAATCCACCGCCTCGATCAGGTCGGGAAAGGCGCCGCTGATGTCCTCGCCAGCGCGTGAATAGAGCCGCGTCTGCCCCGCGCCGGCTGCGATCTGCACGCGGATGCCGTCCCACTTCCACTCGGCGCAGAAATCGTGGCAGGCGAGTGCTCCGAGTTCAGATACATCAAGCGGGTGCGAGAGCATGAGCGGACGGAAGCCGAGGGTGTTGCGCGCCGCCGGCTTCTCGCCGCCCGCGACCCATCGGATCAGGCCCAGGTAGGGCGGCTCGTGCTGCGGCCACAGCTCCTCGATCTCCTCCAGCGCGACGGTACCGATGGCGCTGAGCGCGGTCTTGGCCAGCCGCGCGGAGACGCCGACCCGGAGCGCGCCGGCCGCCAGCTTCAAGAGCGCCCAGCGGCCGGTGGCGTCGAGCCCGTCCAGCCAATCGCCCATCAGGATCATCGCTTCCGCGCGCCCCGCGAGGCGCAGACGCTCCACCACGTCGCTCAGGCGCGGCGGCGCGCGGGTCGCCTGGTCCCCGGCCGGCCAGATGAGGGCGATGGTTTCGGCGAGGTCGCCGACATAGTCGTACGACCAGCCGAACAGCTCCGGGTCGACGCGCGCGATCGTCATCTCGCGCAGCGCGGCGGGCTTGAGGCTCGGCAGGTCCAGCTCGCCGCACAGCGCCGCCAGCGCATAGCCGCGATCGGGGTCCGGCGCATGGCGCAGGTAGTCCTCGATCAGCCGCAGCTTGCCATTGCGCGCCGGCTGGTAGGATAAGGCATCGAGCAGGTCGGCGAAGAACTGCATCAAGAACCCCTTCCCTCCTTGTGGGGGAAGGTTGGGATGGGGGGTGATGCAGCGCTGCGGCTCCGATGGATTGCGCTCTTGCGAGCGCGCGCACCTGTGGGTGCGCTACCCCCCATCCAGCTTCGGCCAAGCTCACTTCGTTCGCTAAGCCTCCGCATCCTTCCCCCACAAAGGGGGAAGGGGATTTTGCCAAGGAGAGGATGGAGAAGAATCCTCATTCCTCATCCTCGTACCCCACCAGCGACAGCGCCCTGGCCTTGCGGCCGGTCTGCTGGATGGCGTGGATCAGGGCCTCCTCGCGGCCGTGGGTGACCCAGACCTCCGGCGCGTCGACGTCGCGCACCGTCGCCAGCAGCTCGTCCCAGTCGCAATGGTCGGAGATGATGAGCGGCAGCTCGGCGCGGGCCTGGCGCGCGCGGGCGCGGATGCGCATCCAGCCCGAGGCGACCGCCGGCACCGGATCGCCCATGCGCCGGCTCCACACCTCGCCGATGGCGGAGGGCGGACACAGCACGATCTCGCTCTTGAGCTGCGCCGGCACCATGCCGGCGACGGAGGCGGTCGGGCCGAGCGCAACGCCGCGCGATTCATAAAGCTGGGTCAGCGCCTGCAGCGCGCCATGCAGGTAGATCGGCCTGTCATAGCCGGCGCGGCGCAGCAGGCCGATCACCCGCTGGCATTTGCCGAGGGCATAGACCCCGATCAGCACGCTGCGGTCGGGGAACAGCTCGCGCGCATGCAGCACCTTGGCGATCTCGCCCTTGTCGGGCGGATGGCGGAACACCGGCAGGCCGAAGGTGGCCTCGGTGATGAAGACATCGCACTTGACCGGCGTGAAAGGCGGGCAGGTGGGATCGAAGCGCCGCTTGTAGTCGCCGGAGACGACGGCGCGGCAGCCGCCATGCTCCAGCACCACCTGCGCGCTGCCGAGGATGTGGCCGGCCGGCTCCAGCATGATGGTGACGCCGCCCATGGCGAGGCGCTCGCCGTAGGCCAGCGCCTGGGTTTCGCGCGCGAAGCCGTCGCCGTAGCGAACGCCCATGATGGCGAGCGTCTCCGCCGTCGCCGCGACCTTGCCGTGGCCGGCGCGCGCATGATCGCCGTGGCCATGGGTGACCATCGCGCGGTCCACGGGGCGCGACGGATCGATGAAGAATCCGCCCGGCTCGCAATAGAGCCCGCCGGGCATGGGGCGCAGCCAGTGTTGGGGGTGCAGGGGCATGGATTCGCGGGATTCAAAATCGTTGTGTTGCCAGGGCTTTAACCTATTATGATCCGGTTTTGTTCCGCAAGCGCTGATGGACCAGTTCGCCGTTGACAGCCTGCTGCCGCCTCGCTTCGCCGCCTGGTTCCAGAGCCGCGGCTGGCGGGTGCATGACCATCAGCTCGCGGTTCTGCGCGCCATGCAGGACGGGCGCTCGGCACTGCTGATCGCGCCGACCGGCGGCGGCAAGACGCTGGCAGGCTTCCTGCCCAGCCTGGTGGAGCTGGCCGAGGCCGACCCGAAGGTTCCACGCACCGGCATTCACACACTCTACATTTCGCCGCTCAAGGCCCTGACAGTAGACGTGGCGCGCAACCTGGAGACGCCGATCGCGGAAATGGGCTTGGCCGTCGAGGCCGAGACCCGGACCGGCGACACGCCGCAGAACCGCCGCCAGCGCCAGCGCAGGCATCCGCCGCACATCCTGCTGACCACGCCGGAATCGCTGGCGCTGCTGCTCTCCTACACCGAAGCGCCGGACTACTTCGCCAGCCTCCGGACGGTGATCATTGACGAGCTGCATGCAATCGCCGACACCAAACGCGGGCAATTGCTGACCCTGGGTCTGGCGCGCATCGCGCGGCTCGCGCTGCAATGCCGGTTCCTTGGCCTCAGCGCGACCGTCGCGGCGCCGGAGCGCGTGGCGCAGCACCTCAACTACGGCGCGCGGCCGTTTGACATCATCCGCGGCCGCGACGGCGCGCAGCCGGAGATGCGCATCCTCGTCCCCGAAGCGCGCGTGCCGTGGAGCGGCCGCATGGCGCTGCATTCCGTCCCGGCGATCTACGAGGAGATCAAGAAGCACAAGACCACTCTGGTGTTCGTGAACACGCGCGCCCAGGCGGAGCTGGTGTTCCACGGCCTGTGGCGGATGAACGACGACAACCTTGCCATCGGGCTGCATCACGGCTCGCTGGCGGTGGAGCAGCGGCGCAGGATCGAGGCGGCGATGGCGCGCGGCGCCTTGCGCGCGGTGGTCGCGACTTCCTCGCTCGACCTCGGCATCGACTGGGGCGACATCGACCTCGTGATCCAGGTCGGCGCGCCGAAGGGCGCGAGCCGGCTGCTGCAGCGCATCGGCCGCGCCAACCACCGGCTGGACGAACCGAGCCGCGCGCTGCTGATCCCCGCCAACCGCTTCGAGGTGCTGGAGTGCAAGGCGGCGATCGACGCGGCGCTGGAGAAGGATCTCGACGAATATCCGCCCAGGCCGTACTGCCTCGACGTGCTGGCACAGCACATTCTGTGCCTGGCGTGCGCCGGTTCGATCCACCCGGACGAGGTGTATCTGGAAGTCACCGCCGCCGCGCCCTATGCCTCGCTGCCGCGCGAGGAATTCGACCGCGTGTTCGCGTTCGTGCGCGACGGCGGCTACGCGCTGAAGGCCTATGACCGCTGGAAGCGCCTGCGCCAGA
>DASSBF010000200.1:0-46343 GCA_035699005.1 Dongiaceae bacterium | reverse complement strand
TCGGTATGGACGAAGTCGAGCCCGTAGAATGGGTGCTTCGTGTTCTCGATCCGGCCATACATATGGACGCCGCAACCGGTGCAGGCAAAGCGCTGGATGGTCGCGCTCGGGTCGACGGCCTTCAGCTTGTCGCCATTCTTCGTCACCTGAACCTTGTCGCGTGGAACAACCGCGACCACCGAGAACGCCGCGCCTTCCGGCTTCCAGCATTTCGTGCAGCCGCAGGCATGGTTGTGCGCGGTCTGCGAGCTCAGCTTTACCTCGACCGGGTTGCTCGCGCACTTGCAAGTCAGGGTGCCGCCGGCAAAGCCTTCCTTGCCGCGCTTGATCCCATTGTCCACCGATGGGTGAATCTTGACTGCCATTTCATCGTCCTCCCGTTTGCCTGGAACATGCCTCTTGAAGCGAGGCGCTCTACGTACTCAGACCCCAGAGGCGCAGGCCCGGGTGCAGTTTAATCACGCCTGCAGCCTTCCGAAAGGCATCTGCAGCCCGTCATGACTTCATTGATGGCCGAGAGTGCGCCAAAGAGCGGTGATCTGGATATTGTCCTTAGGTAGCATGGCAGGGTCGATGCCGTCCGAGGATTTTTCGAGGTGCAGATTAGAACGATTTGAACCATGCGCGCACTACCCTTCGATTGCGCCGATCCCCAGCAGCACGGCCGTCGCATCATCGGACATCTTGAGACGCGGATAGAGGTCGCCCCGCGCATCGCCGCCCTCGATCGCGCGCAAGCGTTTCAGCAATGCGTCCGCGCCGATGCGCTCTGTCTCGCGCATCAATTGCGTGTCGCTCACGGCGTTGTAGTGGTCGACCAGACGATAGTATCCGTCGCTGGCGAGCAGCACGCGCCGGCAGGCGCGAGCCGGCAAACGATCGATCTCGATCTTCGACAGGCAATTCTCCTCCGCTGCCAGGACGCCATACCCATCGAATTGATTCCGCCGGTGTCGCTGTGCGCGCAGCATCGGCATCATCCGTTCGCGGATCTCAGCCGGGTCGGCGATGCCCGCCGCCCAGAGGCCGAGAATGGCTCGCTTGGTCTCCGCCTCGATGCGTTGCAACGCCGGACTGTCCAAGACTCTGACCGCGCCTTCCTCGGACTCAAGGAGCACCAGGCAATCCCCGAGGCGCGCGATCTCGATTTTACCGTCGATCAGACGCGCGAGCGCGAAGCTGGCCGCCGGCGTTTCGCGGCCATCGGCGCCGCGCGGATCGAGCCAGGATGCCGACTGGCGCTGATCGAGCTCGTGCACCAGCGCGCCGAGCAGATCGGCGATCGGCGCGGCCGGCGCCGCCGCCAGCAGGGCCGGCAACATGTCCTGGACTTGCGCGACGAACCACGCCGCGTCGCTCGGTCCCGGCAGGACCGCGCGATCGTTGATGCCGGTCACGCCGTCCAGCACCCAGGCGGCGCGCGGCGCCGCGGCCGCCGGCCACACGCCGTAGGCGTCCTCGTTGATCCTGGAGCCGGGCGCACTGGCGGCGCACAGCAGGGTAAAGGCAGAGGTCATGATTGGCCCTGCGGCTACGGCATTGCTATTCGCCGGGAAGTCGGGTCAATGAGCGTACTCTCTTCCGGCACAAGGGCTTTTTCATGACCAGACTCATCGCGGAAATCTGCATCGATTCGGTGGAGGGCGCGATCGCGGCGGGCGAAGCCGGTGCGGATCGCGTCGAACTGTGCGCCAACCTGCTGGAGGGCGGCACGACGCCCAGCCTCGGCCTGATGGAGGCCACGATCGCGCGCAGCAAGCTGCCGGTGCAGGTGATGATCCGGCCGCGCGGCGGCGATTTCCTCTACTCCGAGATCGAGATCGAGATGATGGTGCGCGACATCGCGGCGGCGAAGGCGGCCGGCGCGGCAGGCGTGGTGTTCGGCTGCCTGACGGCCGATGGCCAGGTCGACGGCACTTTGACGCGGCGGCTGATTCAGGCGGCGCGCCCGCTTTCCGTCACGTTTCATCGCGCGTTCGACGTGGCCCGCGACCCGCTGGAGGCGCTCCAAACGCTCATCGGCCTCGGCATCGATCGTCTGCTGACCTCCGGCCAGGAGCCCAACGCGCTGGAAGGCGCGCCGCTGATCCGCCGGCTGATCGAGCTGGCGGCCGGGCGCCTGATCGTCATGCCGGGCGGCGGCATCGCGGCACGCAATGCCGCGCGCGTCGTGCGGGAAACCGGCGCTGGCGAAATCCATTTCGCCGCGCTCAGCGAATCGCCCAGCGGCATGACACACCGCAACCCGCATGTCTTCATGGGCGGCGAGCTGCGGCCCGCGGAATATGCCCGGCTGGTCACCACCAGGGCCGGCATCGCATCCATCCTCGGCGCCGCGCGCTAGCCCGAGAGCTCGACGCCGGCGCGCCAGGTCGCGGTCGCCTTGAGATCATCATCGATGTGAACGAGGTCCGCCCGTGCGCCGGGGGCAATGCGGCCGAGATCGGAGCGCCGCAGGAACTCCGCCGGATAGATCGAGGCCATGCGCACCGCCTCGCCCAGTTCCACGCCAACCTGCTTCACCAGGTAGCGGACGCCCGACATCATGTCGAGGTCGGACCCGGCCAGCGTCCCGTCCGCCAGCTCGAGCGCGCCGTTCCTGCGCCAGATCGTGCGGCCGTTGAGCTCGATCGTCTGCCGGTCAGACCCGACCGTCGACATGGCGTCGGTCACCAGGAAGATGCGTCCCGGCCGGCGCTTGGCGCGCAGCGCGATGCCGATCGCGGCCGGGTGCACGTGGTGTCCGTCCGCGATCAGCCCGCACCACAGCTCGCCGGAATCGAGCGCCCCGCCGACCAGGCCGGGCGCCCGGTGGGTCAAGGGCGACATGGCATTGAACAGGTGCGTGACGCCGCGCGCGCCGGCATCGACCGCCGCCAGGATCTGGTCATAGGTCGCATTGGAATGGCCCAGGCTGACGATCACGCCGCCTTGTACCAGCCGCCGGATGATGGCCGGCGCGATGCGCTCCGGCGAAACCGTCAGAAGCAATGTGTCGATGCCGAGACCCAGTATCTCATCGACGTCGGCCTCGGTCATCGTCCGGATGAGCGTCGCGTCATGCGCGCCGCGCCGCTCCGGCGACAGGAACGGTCCCTCCAGATGAAGGCCGAGGCATCCCGGAACCGCGTCCGCGATCGCCTGCTTGACGGCCGCGACTGCCCGCCCGGTCACGCCGGGCGAATCCGTGATCAACGTGGGCAGCAGCGCGGTCGTGCCGAACCGGGCGTGTGCATCGCACATGGTCCGCAAACCGCCGGCTGTCGGCGCATCATTCAACAGCACGCCGCCGCCGCCATTCACCTGCACGTCGATGAAGCCCGGGACCAGCACGCCACCCGCCAGGCGGTGGACCGCCATCTCGGCGGGCAGCGCCGCCGCCGGCACGATATCCAGGATACGCGCGCCCTCGACGATGACGGCATGCTGCGCGCGCCGCTTGACGCCGTCGAAGATTTCCGCGCCGGTGATTGCGAACCGGGACATCACAAGGTTTCCGTGATCTTCTTGAGAAGCGGCGGCGTATCGGGATCGAAGCCGCGCATCCGCGCGATCCGCTCGACCGCGCCGTAGCACGACACCATCGCCGACAGCAGCTCGGTTGCCGGGTGAGACGACGGCGCGACCGGCAGGCGGGTGAATTTCCTGGCTCCGGCATCCTCTGCGCGGGCCACGAACACCCGCGCCCCCGCATCCGCAAGCCGGGCCGCACAGTGGTCGAGCGAATCGCCCGCCGCGTCGCGCTGCCGGAACAGCAGGACCGGGAATCCGTCATGCACGATCTGGATCGGACCGTGCAACACTTCCGCCGCGCTGTACGGCTCGGCATGCAGGCATGCCGTCTCCTTCAGCTTCAGCGCCGCTTCCATTGCGATCGGGTAGCCGATTCCCCGCCCGATCACGAGCGCCGAGCGGGCTGCAGCGAGCGGCGCAGCCAGCGCCGACCAGTCGGATCCCACCGCTGCGCGCAAGGCATCCGGCAGTTCCGTGACCGCATCGCCAAGCGTGCGGTCGCCGGACCAGTCCGCCAGTATCGCCAGACCGGCCGCCATCGACGCGACACAGGATTTCGTCGCCGCGACGCTCCTTTCCGGGCCGGCTTCCAGCGCGATGGTGAGATCCGCCATGTCCGCGGCCGGCGAGGCAGGGTCATTCACGATCGCGATGATCTTCGCACCGCCTTGCCGTGCGGCCCCGGCCATCGCCAGCAGGTCCGGGCTGCGGCCGGATTGCGAGATGACCAGCATGGCGGCGCCTTCGAGCCGCAGCGGCGTCCGGTAGACCGACGCGATCGAGGGCCCGATCGCCACCACCGGGAGGCCGAGCTGGGTCTCGGTCGCGTATTTGAAAAACGCCGCCGCGTGATTGGAGGAGCCGCGCGCACAGATCGCGACCAGGCGCGGGTCGAGTTCGCGCAGCAGCCGGCCCGCCGCGCGGATCGCGCCGTCCGACCGGCCGAGCAGGCGCGCAACGGCATCGCCGGCTTCCGCCGTTTCGCGCGCCATCCAGGTTGCTGCGCTGCCGGTGGCGCTCATGACTGCCCCCCGGCATTCAATTGCTCGGTGGTCAACTCGACCACGAAATCATAGGCATCGCCCCGGTAGTGCGATTTGGTGAATTCCACCGGCCGGCCATCCCTGAGATAGGAGATGCGTTCGATGTAGAGGGCCGGTGCGCCCGGCTCCACGCCGAGAATCTGTGCCTCTTCCTCACCCAGGCTCTCCGCCGACAGCCGCTGCAGCGCGCGGACCGGGCGAATGCCTGACGCATCCAGCGCAGCGTAGAGCGAACTTCCGATCGCTTCCGGGTTTGGCAGCAGCCGCGCCGCCACCACGGCCTGTTCCAGGGCCATCGGCTGGTCGTCCGCGAGGCGCAGGCGGCGCAGGCGCACGACCCGTTCGCCGGTCGAAAGCCCGAGCACCATCGCCTCTTCCGGCGTCGGCGGGGCGACCGCCTTCAGCAGCCAGCGCACGCTCGGCGTCAGGCCGCGCGCCAGCATGTCCTCGGTAAAAGATGTAAGGCGGGAGAGGCGCTGCTCCACCCGGGTGGCGCCGCTGGTGACGAAGGTGCCCGAGCCGCGCCGCTGGGTCAATATCCCCTCTTCCACCAGGTCGGTCAGCGCCTTGCGCACCGTGACGCGGGAGATATCCAGCATGCTGGCGATCTCGCGCTCCGAGGGCAGCGCGTCGTTGGCGCGCAGCCGGCCGTCATGGATGGCCGATTGGATCAGGGCCTTGAGCCGAAGGTAAAGCGGTCCCGCGGCGGCGGCGCCGAAGCTGGCCGGCGCGAAGACGGCGTGCGCCCCGGTCATGGCCGCGCCTCCGTGATCGCCGGGTCCGCCGCCTCGCAGCGGCCGCCCGCCAGCAGGATCGCGCCGTCCAGCGGATCGTGGCGCGGCGCCGTCAGATAGGGCTTGAACCGCTCCGGCAGATAGGGGCGATAGGCCCTGCCGATGCCGCCGACAAGGCAGATGCGCGCGACGCCCAGCTTCACGATGTGGTCCAGCGCCAGCGTGATGCCGGTCTGGCCGCGCTCGATGATGAAGCCCGCGATCGCATCGCCCTTCTCGGCATGCTGGAACAGCAGGGGCGCCAGCGTGCCGTAGTCGCGCGGCTTCGCGCCCTCGACGAACTGCTGCAGCTTTTCGACCGAGCCATCGAATCGGGCCCAGACCGCGTCCGTGAAGGCGGTCGGTTCGATCAGCCCGTCGCGCGCGTACAGCGACCGGCGGAGCGCCTCGCGCCCGAGGTCGGCGCCGCTGCCCTGGTCCGACAGCATGAAACCCCAGCCGCCGAAGGTCCGGAGCGTGCCGCCGACCGAGACCACATAGACCGCGCCGGTGCCGATCGAGGCGATGGCCCCGTCGCCCCCGGCATGCGCGCCGACGCAGGCGATGATTCCATCATGCTCGATCCGCAGGCCCTGGAACGGCCAGGCGTGCCCTTCGACCCGCGCCGTCGCTCCCGCCATGTTGGCGCCGGCGAGACCGAAACACGCCGAGCACTGCGCCAGCCCCGAGGCCGCGAGGCCGCCATTGGCGAAGGCGGCTTCGGAGATCATGGCGATATTGCCGATCGCCTCGGCGGGATCGGTCGCGATGTTCGATGGCCCCCCTGTCGCTTCGCCGATCAGGCGGCCCTCGGCGTCGCGCACCCGCGCCCGGCAATTGGTGCCGCCTCCGTCGATGCCGAGAAAATAAGCAGCCGTCACAGCCTCACCCAGATGCCCGTCGAGCAGGCATAATGCCAATTAGCTACCAATATATGACCGAGCGACCGCGTGTGCCAGTGAATAATCCGATCTCCTCGCAGAGGCCTTTTTGAGACACAGTTTTGTCACTTGCATCATGTTTTGTTTCATGAATTCAGGACGACCGACGGCCAAGAAAGCTCAGGCACGATCGCCGGTCTTGGCACGGTCACACCCGTTTCGATTCCATCTCGACACGGGTGGTATTATTTCGGTATTATCTCCGAAAGAAGTCGTCCAGGACGGGGCGGAATGCGGAATCGGCAGACCGAGCAGATGAGCGCGGACTATCTGGGCCTCGACACATGGCCCGATGAGCGCGCGCTCGCCGCGATGCTGGAGGCACAGAGCCGTGGCGTGGCCGCGGTGCGCAATGCCTTTGCCGAGATCGCCCAGGCGGCAGCGCTGGTTGCCGATCGCATCCGCGCAGGCGGCCGCCTGATCTATGTCGGCGCCGGCTCGTCGGGCTTGATCGCGAAGCTGGATGCTCACGAGCTGCCGGCCACCTTCGGCATTCCGCGCCGGCAGGCATTGGCTTTGATCGCCGGAGGTTCGGACAGCTTCGAGCGCATCGACAACCGGATGGAAGACAGCGCGCCGCAGGCCATCGCCGACCTGGCCTCGGTGCATGCCGGCGCCGCGGACGTGGTGATCGGCATCGCCGCCAGCGGCAGCACGATCTATACCTGCGCGGCGCTCGCCGAGGCGCGCCGACTGGGCATCGCCACCGTCGCCATCGCCTGCAACGACCAGGCTCCGATCTTCGATGGCGCCGACATCGCCATCCGCCTGCTCAGCGGGCCGGAGGTTCTGGCCGGGTCCACGCGCATGGCCGCCGGCACGGCGCAGAAGGCGGCGTTGAACCTGCTTTCCACCCTGGCTGCGATCAAGCTCGGCCATGTCTATGACGGCATGATGGTCAACATGCGGGCCGAGAACGAGAAGCTGCGCGAGCGCGCCGCGCACATCGTGGCACGTGCCGCGAAGCTCGACCTCGAGCGGGCGCGCGGACGGCTGGCCGAAGCGAAGTTCGAACCCAAGATCGCGATTCTGCTTGCGGCGGGCGCCTCGGACATTTCCCATGCCGCCAGGCTCCTGCAGCAGGAACAGGGCAATTTGCGCCGGGCTCTGGCCTGTCTCGGCGCAGCGCCGACCAAGGCGTGACCACATCAGGCGAGGCATAGCAACCAAGTACCAGGGAGGTTACCCAGTCATGAAACGCAAGGCATTCCGCACGGCCGTGCTCGGCGCCACCGCGCTGGTGGCCGGCATGTCGCTGTGGACGCTCGCGGCTTCGGCCGACGACGTGACGCTCACGATCGAAAGCTGGCGCAACGACGACCTGTCGATCTGGCAGGACAAGATCATCCCCGCGTTCGAAGCGAAGAATCCGGGCATCAAGGTCACGTTCTCGCCGACCGCGCCGACCGAATACAATGCCGCGCTCAATTCCAAGCTCGATGCCGGAACCGCCGGCGACCTCATCACCTGCCGGCCGTTCGATGCCTCGCTGGAGCTGTTCAAAAAGGGGCAGCTGACGTCCGTCAACGATCTCAAGGGTCTGGAGAATTTCGGATCGGTCGCGCGCTCCGGCTGGACCACCGACGATGGCAAGACCACGTTCTGCGTGCCGATGGCTTCGGTGATCCATGGCTTCATCTACAACAAGGACGCGTTCGACAAGCTTGGGCTGACCGAGCCGAAGACCGAGGACGAGTTCTTCGCCGATCTCGAAAAGATCAAGAAGGACGGCACCTATATCCCGCTCGCCCTCGGCACCAAGGACCAGTGGGAAGCAGCCACCATGGGCTACCAGAACATAGGCCCGAACTATTGGCACGGCGAGGAGGGCCGCTTGGCCCTGATCGCCGGCAAGGAGAAGCTGACCGATCCGGAATGGGTCGAGCCGTACCAGGTGTTGAAGCGCTGGGCCGCCTACATGGGCGACGGCTACCAGGCGCAGGCCTATCCGGACAGCCAGAACCTGTTCGCGCTCGGCCGCGCGGCGATCTATCCCGCCGGCTCGTGGGACATCTCGCTGTTCAACCAGCAGGCCCAGTTCAAGATGGGCGCGTTCTATCCGCCGGTGAAGAAGGCGGGCGACACCTGCTACATCTCCGACCATGTCGATATCGCGATGGGCATGAACGCCAAGACCGCCCATCCGGACGAGACCAAGAAATTCCTGGAATGGGTGGCCTCGCCGGAATTCGCGACCATCTACGCCAACGCTCTGCCCGGCTTCTTCAGCCTGTCCGACCAGCCGGTGAAGCTCGAGGATCCACTGGCGACCGAATTCGTGAGCTGGCGCAAGGACTGCAAGACCACGATCCGGTCGACCTACCAGATCCTGTCGCGCGGCACGCCCAATCTCGAGAACGAGACCTGGGCCGCGTCCGCCAACGTGCTCAACGGAAGCGAGACCCCGGAGCAGGCCGCCGAGCGGCTCCAGAAGGGGCTCGACAGCTGGTACAAGCCCGCGCAGTAAGCGGGCTTCCTCCCTGCTGCGATCCGATCGGCCGCTTCGCCGCGGCCGATCGGACAGCGGGATGGCGATCTTAGACGGGAAAGCATCGCACCCCGCCGGGTACGATGCCACAGGACAGCCATAGCGTGACCGACCTCGCCCCTATCCGCCGGCCATGGCGCTGGCACATCGCGGTGTTCCTGGCGCCGGCGCTTCTCGTCTATTCGGCTCTGATGATCGTACCGCTGTTCGAGACGCTGCGACTGTCGCTGTATACCGCGAAGGATCAGGTGGTCAGCTTTGTCGGCTTCGAAAACTTCCAGGCCCTGTTCGGCGATCCGCGCTGGTCCCATGGCTTCTGGAACGCGCTGTGGAACAACACCTATTTCTTCATCATCCACATGCTGGTGCAGAACCCGATCGGCATCGGGCTCGCGGCCCTGCTCAGCGTGCCGAGGCTGCGCGGCCGGGCATTCTACCGCACGGCGTTCTTCATGCCGACCATGCTCTCGTTCGTGATCGTCGGCTTCGTGTGGAAGCTGATCCTCAGTCCGCTGTGGGGCGTCGCGCCCAGCATCCTCGCCGCCGTCGGCCTCCGGTGGCTGTTCGGGCCATGGCTGGGTCAGGAGGGAGCGGCCCTGACCGCCTTGTCCTTGATCTCGGTCTGGCAATATATCGGCGTGCCGATGATGCTGATCTATGCGGCGCTGCTCTCGATTCCCGACGAGATCATCGAGGCGGCCGAATGCGACGGCGTGGTCGGCATGGCGCAATTCTGGAGGATCAAGCTGCCATTGGTCCTGCCCGCGATCGGGCTGGTTTCGATCCTGACCTTCGTCGGCAACTTCAATGCGTTCGACCTCATCTATGTCTCGCAAGGAGCGCTGGCCGGGCCGAATTTCTCGACCGACATCCTGGGCACCTTCCTCTATCGCACGTTCTTCGGTTTCCAGCTCCAGCTCGGCGATCCGCACATGGGCGCGACCGTCGCGACCGTGATGTTCTTCATCATCCTGGCGGTGGTGGGCTTCTACCTGCTTGTCATCCAGCGGCGGATGCGCCGCTACCAGTTCTGAGGCCCCGATGAGGCAGGCACCGGTCCTTCGCATGCGGCGCGCCGCGGTCCATACGCTGCTCGGCGGCTACACCCTGATCGCGGTCCTGCCGGTCATCCTCATCATCATGAACTCGTTCAAGGACCGTGCGTCGATCTTCGGCCATCCGATGCTGCCGCCCGGTATCGGCTCCTTCAGCCTGATCGGCTATCAGACCGTACTGAAGCAAGGCGATTTCCTCGGCTATTTCATCAACAGCTTCACCGTCACGGCGGGATCGATCTTCTTCATCCTGCTGTTCGGCGCCATGGCGGCGTTCGCGCTGACCGAATACCGGTTCCGCGGCAACGTCTTCCTCGGCTTGTTCCTGGCGCTCGGCGTGATGGTGCCGATCCGCCTGGGCACCGTCGCGATCCTCGAGATGATGGCGAGGTCCGGCCTGGTGAACACGCTCACCGCGCTCATCCTGGTCTACACCGCGCAGGGGCTGCCGCTCGCGGTGTTCGTGCTGTCGGAATTCATGCGCACCGTCAGCGACGATCTCAAGAATGCCGGCCGGATCGACGGCCTCTCCGAATATGTCGTGTTCTTCCGCCTGGTCCTCCCCTTGGTGCGGCCCGCCATGGCGACGGTCGCGATCTTTTCCATGATCCCGATCTGGAACGATCTGTGGTTCCCGCTGATCCTGGCCCCGGCGGAGAGCACCAAGACCATCACCCTCGGCACCCAGGTCTTCATCGGCCAGTTCGTGACCAACTGGAACGCGGTGCTGGCGGCGCTGACGCTGTCCATCATGCCGGTGCTGATCCTATACGCCCTGTTCTCGCGGCAGTTGATCCGCGGCATCACGGCAGGAGCCGTCAAATGAGCGCAGCAAAGACCCGCGTCCTGGTCGTCGGCCTCGGCAACATGGGCCTCAGCCATGCCCAGGCATACCACGCAAATCCGGGCTTCGAGATCGCCGGCCTCGCCAACCGGTCGGACGTGACGCTGCCGCCGGCCCTGCAATCCTATGCGCGCTTCGGTTCCTTCGAGGAGGGTCTGGCCAACACCCGGCCGGACCTCGTCTCCATCAATACGATGACCGATTCCCATGCCGAGTACGCGATCCGAGCCATGGAGGCGGGCGCGCACGTGTTCGTCGAGAAGCCGCTGGCGGCGACCGTCGAGGACGCCGAGCGCGTGGTCGCCACAGCCGGGCGGCTCAAGCGGAAGCTGGTGATCGGCTACATCCTCCGCCACCATCCGAGCTGGACGGAGTTCATCCGCATCGCGCGCGAGATGGGCGGGCCTTACGTCATGCGCATGAACCTCAACCAGCAATCCCACGCCGAGCAATGGGCGACCCACAAGCGCCTGATGCAATCGACCTCTCCCATCGTCGATTGCGGCGTCCACTACGTCGACGTGATGTGCCAGATCTGCGATGCCAGGCCGAAGCAAGTGCGCGGCATGGGGGTCCGCCTGACCGACGAGGTTGGGCCCGAGATGTACAACTACGGCCACCTGCAGGTGCTGTTCGAGGACGGCTCGGTCGGCTGGTACGAAGCCGCCTGGGGTCCGATGATCTCCGAAACCGCCTTCTTCGTGAAAGACGTGATGACGCCGAAGGGCTGCGTTTCGATCGTCATGAAGGAAGGCGCGAAATCGGCCGACATGGAAACCCACACCAAGACCTCCACCATCCGCACGCACTGGGCACAGATGGACTCCGATGGTCAGTACGTCCGGCCAGATCGCGACCTCTCGATGGCGGATGAACCGGGCCACCAGGCCTTGTGCGACCGCGAGCAGGCGTTTGTGCTGAAGGCGATCCGCGAGGATCTCGATCTCGCGCAGCACATGGCGGATGGTGTCAAGTCGCTGAAGATCGTACTGGCGGCCGACCGCAGCGTGCGCGAAGGGCGCGCCATTGATCTATGACGCGGGGGACGTGACGTGGGGTCCTTGAAGCTGCAAGGCGTGCGCAAGTCGTTCGGCGAGTTCGAGGCGCTCAAGGGCATCGATCTCGACATTCCCGACGGCGAGTTCGTGGTGTTTGTCGGTCCGTCGGGCTGCGGGAAATCCACCTTGCTGCGCGTCATCGCGGGCCTCGAGGAACACAGCGCCGGGCATGTCCTGATCGACGATCGGATAGTCGACGTGGTGCCGCCGGCCAAACGCGGCATCGCGATGGTGTTCCAGACCTACGCGCTCTATCCGCACTTGACCGCGCGCGGCAACATGGAACTGGGACTGAAGCAGGAGGGTACGCCCCGCGCCGAGATCGAAGCCCGTGTCGGCGAAGCCGCACGCATGCTGGCACTGGAACCGCTGCTGGGGCGGCGGCCGTCGGAGCTCTCCGGCGGCCAGCGCCAGCGCGTCGCGATCGGCCGCGCGGTGGTGCGCAAGCCGCGCCTGTTCCTGTTCGACGAGCCCCTGTCCAACCTGGATGCGGGCCTGCGAGTCAACACCCGGCTGGAGATCGCGCGCCTGCGCCGCCTGCTCAAGGCCACCATCGTCTATGTGACCCATGATCAGGTGGAGGCGATGACCTTGGCCGACCGCATCGTGGTGCTGAACCAGGGGCAGATCGAGCAGGTCGGCTCGCCCCTGGAACTCTACCGCAGGCCGGCCAACCTGTTCGTCGCCGGGTTCATCGGCTCGCCCAGGATGAACTTCGTGCAAGGCACGGAGGCGGAGACGCTCGACGCCCACACCATCGGCATCCGGCCCGAACATCTCGATACCAATTCGGAGATTGGTCACTGGCAGGGCGAGATCGCGCACATCGAGCATCTCGGCACCGACACCTATCTCTACGTCGACGTGCCGAAGATCGGCACATTGACGGTGCGGCTCGACGGCGAAGCGGACTATCCGCTCGGTTCAAGGATTTTCCTTACGCCGCGCTGCACGCATCTGCACCGGTTCAACGCGGATGGACGGCGCATCGCCGCTTGAGTTTCGCGCTCACCGTTCCAACATCAGTCACGAATCTGTGAGCGCGCTTGCGTATCATGCGCAAGCAGGGTCAGATTTGCAGTCCCCTCAATGCATCTCGGTGATGTCGATTTCACGACGCCCGCCAATGAGGAGTCGCTCCATGGAACAGAAGATCATCGATCTCTATGACCGTTACACGCACGGCGGCATGAGCCGGCGCGCATTTTTCGACCGGCTCGTGGTTCTGGCGGGTGGCACGGCGGCGGCCACCGCCTTGCTGCCCGTGCTGGAGAACAACTATGCGCATGCCGAGACGGTCGCGGAGAACGATCCGCGGGTGAAGGGCGAGATGGTGACCTTCAAGGCAGGTGCGCAGGAGCTGAGCGGCTATCTCGCGAGGCCCGCCGCGGATGGCAAGTATCCATCGGTGGTCGTGGTGCACGAGAACCGCGGCCTCAATCCGCACATCAAGGATGTCGCGCGCCGGTTGGCGGTCGCCGGCAATCTTGCCCTCGCCGTCGATTTCCTGTCCCCGATCGGCGGAACGCCGGCGGACCAGGACAAGGCGCGCGACATGATCGGCACGCTCAAGCCGGAGGACGTAACGAGCTGGGCGCAGGGCGCCGTCGCCTATCTGCGCGGCAATCCATCGAGCAACGGCAAGGTCGGCGCCGTCGGGTTCTGCTGGGGCGGCGGCGTCATCGGCCGGCTGGCGGTCGCCGACCCGACGCTGAATGCCGCCGTGGTCTATTACGGGCAGCAACCGCCGGCCGAGGACGTCGCCAAGATCAAGGCGCCCCTGCTCCTGAACTACGCCGGACTGGACGAGCGCATCGACGCGGGGATTCCCACCTTCGAGGACGCGCTGAAGAAGAACGGCAAGGACTACACCCTCTACATCTATGACGGCGCCAACCACGCCTTCAACAACGACACCAATGCTGCTCGCTACAACAAAGAGGCGGCGGACCTCGCGTGGGGCCGCACATTGGCCTTTTTCCAGAAGCACTTGGCGGCCTAGGCCGGGCGCTCACGAATTCGTGATCGGGCGGGTTGCCGGGTCGGTCGGCCCGCCTTCGTTGAAGCCCCGACACCGGCCGGTCGGGAGCCATTGTGCGCTTGAACGAAACTCTCGAGTTTAATATTGTTCGGCCCATGAAACTCGGGAGTTCAATCTTGTCATGACGCTGCCGCTTTCAAACAAAAGCCGAAACGATCGCCGACAGCGCATCGTGCTTGCCGCCTCGCAGATGTTCGCCGAGCGCGCCTATGTCGAAGTCCAGATGGACGAGCTAGCCAAGGCGGCGGAGGTCGCCAAACCGACCATCTATCGCTACTTCAATTCCAAGGAGGATTTGTTCCTCGAGGCGCTCGACGGTACCATGAACGACCTGGTGGCGGAGGTGAGCCGGGTCGCCGATGAAAGCTCCGCCCCACCCATGGTGCTCCGGCGCATGATCTTCGCCGCACTCAAATCCTTTGCGCGCTGCACGGCAGCGATTCGCGCCCTCGACGGCAGCGACGCCGCCCTTGGCGAGCGCGGCCGCGCCATGCTGCGGCGGCGCGGCCGGCAGATCCGCGAGGAGTTCGCCCGTATCCTGCAGCGCGGGATCGCGGGCGGCGAGTTCCGCCGTCTCGATGCGGACCTGGCCTCGCGCGCGATCCTCGGCGCCGTACGGATGACCGCAACCGCGGACGATGCTCCGAACGATGAGCGGGCCGCCACGTCGCTGACCGACCTGCTGCTGTGCGGATTGTCGCCGCAAGGGACGCGGGGATAGCCGATGCGGACTCGCTCTTTCTTGGTCATCTGCGCAGTGCTTGCGGCGGTTGGCGGCCTCGCCGCATGGGGCCGCTATCACCGCGCCGACCCGGTCACGGCGGAAGCCGCGACCCAACATGCCGCCAAGGCCCAGGATCCTGCCAAAGGTCCCGATACCGGCAAGCCGGCCATCGCCGTGAAGGTCGCGGAGGTCACCGAAGGCACCATGCCCATCCGGCGCCGGACCATCGGCTGGGTCGAGCCGATCGCGACGGTCGCGGTCAAGTCCCGCATCGACAGCGTGATCACCGAGCAGCGGGCGACCGACGGCCAGTTCGTCAAGCAGGGCGACGTGCTGTTCGTGCTCGACGACCGCGAGGCCAAGGCCGCCATCGCGCGCGACGAAGCCGCAATGGCCCAGCATCAGGCGGAGGTGGAGCGCGCGCACTCCGACCTGGAACGGGCGAAGGCGCTGGCCGCTAGGCAGACGGTATCGAAGCAGGCGCTGGATCAGGCGATGGCCGACGCGCGCGTGGCGGAAGCGGGGGTCGCGGCGGACCGGGCGGTCCTGCAGGCCGACAAGCTCACCCTGTCCTATACGACGATCGCCGCGCCGATCTCCGGACGGCTCGGCGCGGTCGGCGTCACGCCCGGCAACCTGGTGTCGGAGAACGGCGATGTCGCGCTGGTCACCATCACCCAGATGCAGCCGATCTGGGTCAGCTTCACCCTGCCGGACCGCGAAATTGACGCGCTGCGCACCGCGCTTGCCGAATATCCGCCGGCCCCGGTCCGGGTGTTCGTCAAGGGCGACAAGACTCCGCGCGCCAACGGCTCTCTCTCCTTCATCGACAGCTCGATCGATTCCGCCTCAGGCACGATCACCGCAAAGGCAGAGTTCGCCAACGACAACCTCGCGCTGTGGCCGGGGCAGTATTTCGACGTGGAGGTGGAGCTCGGCGTCCGCGCGCAGACCAGCATCATCCCGAGCGTGGCGCTCCAGGTCGGGCAGGATGGCCTGTTCGTGTTCGTCGTCACGCCCGAGAACAAGGCGGAGATTCGCAAGGTGACCGTCGCCGGCAGCAACGCCGACCAGAGCGCGATCTCCTCCGGTCTCGAGCCCGGCGAGCGCGTGGTTGTCGACGGCCAGCACCAGCTCGCCCCCGGTGCCCAGGTCATGGTGGTGAAGTGAAGGTCGGTTCCGCAGCGAGGCGGTGTCGATGAACATCTCCGAGTTCTGCATTCGGCGGCCCGTCGCGACCCTGCTGATGTCGGTCGCGTTGATCGTGGGCGGGCTGTTCGCCTTCGGGCTGTTGCCGGTTGCCGCCCTGCCGCGCACCGACTTTCCGACCATCAACGTGTCGGCCTCGCTGCCCGGCGCCTCGCCCGACACGATGGCGAAGTCGGTCGCGACTCCGCTGATCAAGCAGTTCGCGACCATCGAGGGCATCACCACCATCAGCGCGCAGAACACGCAGGGCCGCACCTCCATCGTGATCGAGTTCGACCTCGACCGCGACATCGACGCCGCCGCGGCCGACGTGCAGTCGGCGATCTCACGCACCACCCGCCGGCTGCCTGACGACTTGGAGGACACGCCGAGTTACCGCAAGGTCAACCCGGCGGATGCGTCCATCCTGCTGCTGGCCCTGCGCAGCGACGTGGTCGCCCTGTCGCAGCTCGACGACTACGCCCAGCAGGTGATGTCGCCGCGCCTCTCCACCCTGCCCGGGGTCGCCCAGCTCACCGTTTACGGCAGCCAGAAATACGCCGTCCGCATCCAGGTCGACCCGAATGCGCTGGCCGCCCGCGACATCGGCATCGACGAGTTGCAGGATGCGGTGCGCGTGGCCAACACCATCACGCCGGTCGGCGTCATCAAGAACCAGGACCAGACGCTGACCATCCAGGCCGAGACCCAGCTCAACAATGCCGACCAGTTCGCCAACCTCATCATCGCCACGCGCGAAGGCAAGCCGGTCCGGCTGGGCGACGTCGCCAAGGTCATCGATTCCGTCGAGAACAACCAGACCGCCAGCTGGTTCGAAGGCAGCCGCTCGATCGTCATGGCGATCCAGCGCCAGCCGGACGCCAACACCGTCGAGGTCGTCGACCGCGTGAAAGCGATGCTGCCGCAATTCCGCGCCGAGCTGCCGCCGACCGTGTCGATCGACCTCTTGAACGACCGATCGAGGTCCATCCGGGCCGCCGTGCACGACGTGGAGATGACGCTGCTGCTGACCATTTCGCTGGTCATCCTGGTCATCTTCCTGTTCCTGCGACGCTTCAGCGCGACGGTCATTCCCAGCACCGCGGTCCCGATCTCGCTGATCGCGACCCTTGGCGGGATGTACCTGTGCGGGTTCTCGATCGACAACATCTCCCTGCTTGCACTGACGCTTACCGTCGGGCTCGTGGTCGACGACGCGATCGTGATGCTCGAGAACATCGTGCGCCACGTCGAGGAGGGCATGTCGCCCTTCGAAGCCGCCCTCAAAGGCAGCCGGGAGATCGGCTTCACCATCATCTCGATCACGGTCTCGCTGGTCGCGGTCTTCATCCCCGTGCTGCTGATGGGCGGTGTCGTGGGCCGCATCTTCCACGAGTTCGCCATCGTGGTCGTGATGGCGATCGCCGCTTCGGCGTTCGTCTCGCTGACGCTGACGCCCATGTTGTGCTCGCGGATGCTGCGCGGACTGAAGCACGGGCCGGCGCGGCCCGGCCTGCTGGATCGCATGCTCGAAGGCTGCTTCAACGCCATGCTGGCGGCCTATGACGGCATCCTGAAGGTCTGCCTGCGGTTCCGTCCGGTGATGCTGCTCGTGTTCCTGGGCACCATCGCCGGCACGGCGTGGCTCTATACCACCATCCCCAAGGGCTTCTTTCCCCAGGAGGACATCGGCCAGCTCTCGGTCTCCACCGAGGCGCGCGAGGACATCTCCTTCCCCGCCATGGTGGCGCTCCAGCAGCAGGTCGCGGCCGTGTTCCGGAAGTCGCCGTACGTGGAAAGCGTCGCGAGCGTGGTCGGCCTCGGCAGCGGCTCCACCAACAGCGGCCGTTTGTTCGTCGAGCTGAAGCCGAAGAACGAACGGCCCAAGCTGCAGGTGGTGATTGACGAGTTGAGGCGCCAGCTGGCGCCCATCGCCGGGATCTCGACGTTCATGACGCCGATCCAGAATCTGCGCCTGGGCGGACGCTCCTCCCGCAGCCAGTATCAGTTCGTCCTGCAGGCGGTGGACCAGAACGTGCTGTTCCCGTGGGCCGAGAAGATGGCGGAGGCCATGTCCCACGATCCCAGCTTCGCCGATGTCGACACCGACATGGAATCGACTGCGCAGCAGGCGACCCTGGTGGTGGACAAGGACAAGGCGAACGCGCTCGGCGTTTCCGCCGACGATCTGCGCTCCACATTGTATTCAGGGTTCGGAACCCGACAGGTCTCCACCATCTATGCGACCGGCGACAATTATTCGGTGCTGATCGAATTCGACCCCAGCATTCCCTGGGATCCGGGCCTGCTCAACACCGTCTATGTGCGCTCCTCGAGCGGCAAGCTGATTCCGATCGGCGCCTTCGCCGAAGTGCGACGGACCGTCGGCGCCCTCAGCATCAACCAACTGGGCCAGCTGCCCGCCGTCACCATCTCGTTCAACCTGCCGCCCGGGGTCGCGCTGGGCAACGCCGTCGCGCGGACGGAGCAGCTGCGCACCCAGCTCGGCGTGCCCAGCACCGTCACCTCCGCGTTCTCCGGCAACGCCCAGGTATTCCAGGAATCGCTCCAGAACCAGGACCTGCTGATCCTCGCCGCCGTGCTTACCATCTACATCGTGCTGGGCATCCTGTACGAGAGCTTCGTCCATCCGTTCACGATCCTGACCGGGCTGCCGTCGGCCGCCATCGGCGCTTTCCTGGCGCTGCATCTGGCCGGCCTCGACCTCAGCGTCGTGGCGGTGATCGGCGTCCTGATGCTGATCGGAATCGTCAAGAAGAACGCGATCATGATGATCGATGTCGCACTGACGCTCCAGCGCGAGGGGATGGAGCCGCGCGAGGCGATCTATCGCGCCTGCGTCCTGCGCTTCCGCCCGATCATGATGACGACCTTCGCCGCCCTGATGGGCACGCTGCCGATCGCGCTCGGCGCGGGCACCAGCGCGGAACTGCGCCAGCCGCTGGGAATCGCCGTGGTCGGCGGACTGATCCTGTCGCAGATCCTGACGCTCTTCATCACGCCGGTGATCTACCTCTACATGGAGCAGCTTTCCCAGGCCGTGCTTCGTCTCCGGCCAGGCCGCATCCGCAAGCCCGCGGAGTAGGCCCTCCCTACAGCTCGGCGCGCCGCGGCATGTCCGCGCCCCGCCGCGAGCAGGTGACGGAGGCGGCCTTCGCCGCGAACCGCAGGAGCGCGTCGAGATCGTCCGCCGGCAAGGCGGAGATGCCGTCGGAGGAAAGCCGGCCGTGCTCCGCCAGCCACGTCAGCAGGGCTGCCTGGAAGGTGTCGCCCGCGCCGACCGTGTCGACCACCTTGACCGCGAGGCTGCCGACGCGCGCCGCCACGCCATGCCGGGTTGCGGCCATCGCGCCGACCTCGCCCATGGTTGCGATGGCGAGCGAGGCGCCGCGCGCAAGCCAGTCCGCCAGGACCCCATCCACGCTCGCGCCCGGATAGAGGAACTGGATGTCCTCGACGCTGGCCTTTACCAGGTGCGCCTGCGCGGTCAGCGCGGCGACCCGCCGCCGCCAGAGCGCTGGGTCCGGAACGATCGACGGCCGGATGTTGGGATCGTAGGAGATGAAACGCCTGCCGCGCTCCCGCCGCACCAGCGCTTCCAGGCTGGATGCCGTCGGCTCCAGCGCGGTCGTATAGGAGCCGATGTGAATGACGCGGACGGCTTCGGGCAGCCGCGCCGGCAATTCCGCCTGCTCGAGCGACCGGTCGGCCGTGCCGCTCGTGTAGAACGAATAGCTCGGCACGCCCTTGTCGTCCAAGGCAACGATCGCCAGGGTCGTCGGCGCACCGGTCCGCACGACCAGGTCCGTGTCGACGCCCTCCGACCGCAGATGCGCAAGCAGCTTTCTGCCGAAGGGATCGGTGGACACCTTGGCGAGGAATGCCGCCGGCTGCCCCAGCCGGCTCAGCGCAACGCCGACATTGAGCGGCGAGCCTCCGACCCGGGCATCGAGCGCGATGCCGGAGTCCGAAGAGCCCGGATTGGCGAAGACATCGAACAGCGCATCGCCGCAGGTCAGGATCATTGCAGCGCCGGACTCAGAGCTTGGCGTAGTCGGCAACGATCAGGCGGTAGGGCGGCTCATCCTCCTCGACCTCCGGGAAGCGCGATACCATGTCGAGGAAATAGTTGTCGGTTTCGTCGTCGTTGACGGTCGAGACCTCGCCCACCAGACAATCCCCGCCGGCGGCCCAGAATGAATGGGTGTGACCGGGCTCGAGGGTGATCGAGCCGCCCGGCTGAATCTGCACAACGCCCCCCGCCGGCACGTCGCGCGCGATCCCGTCCATGCGCACGGTGACCGGCCGCCTGTCGTCGATCCCGCCCGCCGGCTTCGCGTTGTACAGCCTGACCTCCAGCGGCGCGCCGCCGCGCACGATGATGTCTTCGGTCTTCACCTTGTGGGAGTGGAAAGGCGTCACCTGGTTCTCGCGCGAGATCATGATCTTCTCCGCATAGACCATGCCCTTGCCCGTCTTGAGGTTCTCCGCGTTTCCGTTCCGCACGGTGAAGAGCAGCAGGCCCAGGGTCTCGAAATCGCCGCGGCCGAAATCGGTGATATCCCAGCCCAGGCGCGCGCGCAGCACTTCGCCCGCGCGGTCCTTGTTGCGGCGCCAGTCCTCAAACGACCAGTTGGCGAATTCCGGAAGCTTGAACCCGAAGGACGTGATGAATTTCTCGCCCTGGCGGATGATCTCGTTCAGTTCGGATCGCTTCATGGACTGTGCTCCAGGATCGTGCAGCCGGCAGACCGGCACTCGCATCCGGCATCATACAAGGGGGATTCGGGCCTTGGAACAGGCCAAACCGCGTTACCGCGATCCGCGCCCGCGCTCAAGGTTGAAGGCGAGGAGTTCGCCAAACCTGCCATCGCCGATCGGGCTCAAGGACGTGCGCTGATGGATATCGACATCCGGCCCACGATTGCCTTCGATCACGCACGGCCCGTCTTGCAGGACGGCGATGTCCCAGCCGACCAGGACATAGTCGGGAAAACTGCGGTGTGCCCGCGCCGCCAGCTGGACGGTCTCCTTCCACATCGGCAGCTGGCGCCCTGCGATCTGCCCTCCGGTCAGGGGATGCACGTCGTGCCATTTGAAATCCGGGCCCCTGCCGAGATCGGTTGCCTGTCCCAGGCGGCCGGTCGCGACGTCGACCGCGGCCGCGATGCCGCCGGCATGAAAGTTGTCGACCGGCGACTCCGGCTTGACGGACATCCGGAAGGCCGCGTCGGTGACTTCGTAGTCGCCCGCCTCGTTCCGGCACGACAGCATCCGCACGGTGCACAGCGCCCCGGCGCTGAGGTCGAGCAGATCGCGGTGGTTCTTCATCGCCCACTGGATGAAGAACGGCTCCGTCCGCGACAGCTCCGTGACCTTGGCGACCAGCGATGCCGCATCCATCGACTCGCCGCGTGTGTCACGATACGTTCCATCCCCCGTGTAGCGCCACAGCTCGGAGCCAACGCCGCCCTTGCCGAGGGTGCGCTTCACGAATATGTCCGCTTCGGGCAGGCGCTCGGCGAGATCCGGCGCCATCGCCCGCCTGCCATCCTCGAACAGCATCAGGACCGGAACATGCCGGATGTCGTGGGCCCGGCAGTGTCTCGCGAAACCCATCTTGTCCTTGAGCGGCGCCGGCTTGTACTCCCCGGTCGCGATCGGGTACAACAGGCGAAACGCGATTTCCTTGGTTTCGTACCGCATCAGATAGTGCGGTGCGCTGCGCCACTGGCCGCGCCGATAGAACTCGTAGACGTAGTAATATACCGGCGCGATTCGATAGGCGACCGCGATTGAAACCTGCTCCACGAACTGCCGCAGGCGCGACTTTCCGGTCAGACGACGCACCGCGGCCCCGTAGTGCCGGACCTCCGGCACCGCCCGGACCGAGGCGATGACCGGCCACAATGCGATGGTTCCGAGATTGCGCGCGCTGTGGATCACATCCGCGGCGGGCCACAGCGCGTCATTGCACAGACGGTGCACGCGCCCGGCCGGAGAGCGCCGATCCGCAAGCCCAAGACCGACCAGGAAGGGCGGAGGGTACAGGGTATCCCGAAAGCCGGGAGGATAGGGCGAAACAGGACATACTTCGGCTCGCACATGGGCTGGCCCCACCGGAACCAAGGAACCGCGGCCGACCAGCAGCCACATCGCCATGAAATAGCACAGCAAAGACAGGAACTGCGCGAAATCGGCGTAGCTCTCGGCCCGTTCCGCCGTAAGCCCGAACCTGGCAAGCGCATCGCCATTCCACAGATCCAGCGCCGCGCCGCAAAGCTGCGCCGCCAGCCCGGCGACCAGGACGAGCTGTGCGGCGGCCGGCCGAGGATCGAGGCGCGCGGTCAGCCAAAGCCCGACCGGAGCCGCGACCAGCAGCAGCACGTCGTCGGTGTTGTCGAATCCGAAATTGTGCCCCTTGAACTCCGCGAAGGGCTCGGAGAACTCCATGCAGGCGGCGAAGACGGCCACGACCAGGACGAACAGCCAGAACAATCGAGGCCATGCATCGGACGGCCGGTGCGCCAGGCGGCCGACGGCAATCAGGGCGCACAACACCGCGAAAATTCCGGTCGAAGAGTTGAGGAGCGTGTCTACGAAGCGAACATTGACCACTGTCGCGAAGGCAGCCAGCGCCGCGATTGCCATCGTCAGCACGATCGGCACCGGCCACTTCACGGAGGCATGGATCATTGGCTCGCTGAACTCCCGCCCCGCGCCACGCGGCGATACGTGCGCAAGGTCCATCTGGCGCGCCTGCCGCCTTCGCGCGCGTGGCAAATCATGTCACGGCCCCATCGCAATTCATGCGATTCTGAGCTCGCTCTTCGGGTCGAAGAAGACCGCCTTGTCCATATTGAAGGCAAAAGGCACGGTGCTGTGCGGCGCAACCTGCAGGTCGGAGCGCATGCGGCCGATCACCTCCCGCCCGCCGAGACGGGTCACCACGTAGGTATCGGCGCCGGCCGGCTCCACCACCTCGACCTGGCAATCCGCATTGACGATCCTGGCGGAGGTGCGGTCGGCGCCGCCCGCGTCCGTGATCGCTTCCGGCCGCAGGCCGAAGATGACGTCGCGGCCCGCGTGCGCGCTGAGTCCGGCGTCGTTCGCGACCTTGAGCTGCAGCGGCGCCAGGCCGTCCCGGTCGAGCACGACCGAGACCCCGCCGCCGTTCGTCTCGATCCGCGCGGGGATCAGGTTCATGGCCGGGGAACCCATGAAGTCCGCGACGAACACGTTGGCGGGGTTGTTGTAGATCTCGTGCGGCGTCCCGAACTGCTGCAGGACACCATCCTTGAGGACCGCGATCTGGGTCGCCAGGGTCATCGCCTCGATCTGGTCATGCGTCACGTAGACGATGGTGGTCTTCATGGACTGGTGCAGCCGCTTGATCTCCGTCCGCATGTCGACGCGCAGCTTGGCATCAAGGTTGGACAGCGGCTCGTCGAACAGGAAGACCTGCGGATTGCGCACCAATGCGCGGCCCATCGCGACGCGCTGGCGCTGCCCGCCGGACAGCTGACTGGGCTTGCGGTCCAGCAGGTGGCTGATCTGCAGCGTCCTGGCGACGCTCTCTACCGCCTTCTCACGCTCCGCCTTCGGGACGCCGCGCATCTCCATGCCGAACGCGATGTTCTGCCCGACGCTCATGTTGGGATAGAGCGCATAGGACTGGAACACCATGGCGATGTCGCGCTGGGACGGATGCAGGTTGTTGACCACGCGCCCATTGATGCGAATCTCACCGGCCGTGATGCTTTCCAGCCCGGCGATGGTGTTGAGCAGGGTCGACTTGCCGCAGCCTGATGGACCAACCAGCACCAGGAACCCGCCCTCCTCCACCACAAGGTCAATGCCCTTCAGCACGTCGACCGTGCCGAACCGCTTGTGGAGATTGCTGATCTCGAGAAACGCCATGGTCCGACCCTTCAACCCTTGACCGCGCCGGCCATTAAGCCTCGCACGAAATAGCGGCCGGAGACGATATAGACCACGAGTGTCGGCAGCGCCGCAAGAATCGCTCCGGCGAAATGGACGTTGTATTCCTTCACCCCGGTCGAGGACGACACGAGATTGTTGAGGGCGATCGTCACCGGCTGCGAATCCACGTCGGAGAAGGAGGCCCCGAACAGGAAGTCGTTCCAGATATTGGTGAACTGCCAGATCACGGTCACCACGATGATGGGGCCGGAGCTCGGCAGCAGGATGCGCCAGAAGATGCGGAAGAAGCCGGCGCCGTCGATCTGCGCGGCGCGGACCAGCTCGGTCGGGAACGCATCGTAGTAGTTCCGGAAGAACAAGGTGGTGAAGCCGAGGCCGTAGACCACATGCACCAGCACCAGGCCGGGCGTCGAGCCGGCCAGGCCGATGAGGCCGAGGATGCGCGCCATCGGGATCAGCACGATCTGGAACGGGATGAAGCAGGCGAACAGCAGCAACCCGAACACGGCGCCGTCGCCGCGGAACTTCCACTTGGTGAGCACATAGCCGTTGAGCGCGCCGAGCAGCGTCGAGATCGCGACCGCCGGCACCACCATCAGCACCGAATTGATGAAATACGGCTTGAGGCCGGTCGGCTGCACGCCGATCTGCGCGGTCGACCAGGCGCTGCGCCAGGGATCGAGGGTGAAGACCGTCGGCAACGACATCATGTTGCCCTGCCGGATCTCCTCCAGCGGCTTCACCGAGTTCACCAGCATGACATAGAGCGGCAGCAGGTAGTAGACCGCGAACAGGATCAGCACGGCATGGATCAGCGCCCGTGCGAACACATTGGTGCGGATCGCGACGTCCGGCGTTGCGTGGGCCATCAGCGTTTTCCTCCACGCAGCTCGCTGTAGAGATAGGGCACGATGACGCTGGCGATCATCATCAGCATGATGACGGCCGAGGAGGCGCCGATCCCCATCTCGTTGCGCGTGAACGTATAGGAATACATGAAGGTTGCGGGAAGTTCCGTGGCCCGTCCCGGGCCGCCGTTGGTCAGCGCGATTACTAGGTCGTACGACTTGATGGCAAGGTGCGCCAGCACGACGAACACGGACAGGAACGCGGGCCGCAGGATCGGGACGATGATCCGGCGATAGAGGTTGAAGTTCGACGCGCCGTCGATCTGCGCGGCCTTGATGATCTCGTTGTCGATGCCGCGCAATCCCGCCAGGAACATCGCCATCACGAAGCCGGAGGACTGCCAGATCGCGGCGATGACGATGCAGTAGATCGCCATCCTGCCGTCCTTGATCCAGGTGAAGCTGAAGCTCTCCCAGCCCCACAGCCGCATGGTGTGCTCGAGCCCGATCCCGGGATCGAGGAACCACTTCCAGGCGGTGCCGGTGACGATGAATGACAGTGCCATCGGATAGAGGTAGATCGGGCGCAACAGGCCCTCGATGCGGATCTTCTGGTCGATCAGGATGGCCAGCAGCAGGCCGATCGCGGAGCACAGCACGATGTAGAGCGAGCCGAAGATCGCCAGGTTCTCGAGCGCGGTGATCCAGTTCCGGAAACTCCACAGCTTGTCGTAGTTCTCCCAGCCGACCCAGTTGAACGACGGCAGGATCTTGGAATTCGTGAACGACAGGACGCCGGTGAACGCGATGAAGCCATAGACCACCACCAGGACGACGGCGAAGCTCGGCGCCAGCACGATCTTCGGCAGGGCGCGCTGCAGGTTCTCGATGGCCGACGCCGACCGGCCGACCGCCGGCCGTGTCGCGGCGATGGGGATATCCTGGGACACGCTCATCCCCGTCCTCCAAGCCTCTCCCGAATTGCCGGCTTGCGGCCGCCGGAGCCGCGGGCCCGGGCGACCCTCGGGTCCGCGCGCTCCGGCGAGATCGCCGGTCTCGCTATTTCGCAGCTTCGACGGCCTTCACCAGCTCCGCCGCCGCGGTCTTGGCATCCATCTCGCCGTTGAACTCGGCGGTGATGACGTCGTAGGTCGCGTTCTTGATGGCGGCCGGCGCGGCATGGCCGTGGGCCATGGAGCCGAACAGGGTGCCCTTCTCGCTCGCCTCCGCCAGATCCTTCATGCCCTGCTGGCCGCAGGCGTCGAGGTCGGAGCCGTCCACATCGGTGCGGGCGGGAACCGAGCCTTTCACCTTGTTGAACGCCACCTGGAACGAGGGCGACATGATCGCGCTCGCCAGCTTCTCCTGCGCCGCGCGGCGATCCTCGCCGACCTTGAACATGACGAACTGGTCGGAGTTGAAGGTCACGGTGCCCTGCGTGCCGGGGAAGCGGAAGCAGAGGAAGTCCTTGCCCGGGACCTTGCCGGCCTTCAGGAACTCGCCCTTCGCCCAGTCGCCCATGAACTGCACGCCGGCCTTGCCCTCGATCACCATCGCGCTGGCAAGGTTCCAGTCGCGACCGGAGAAATTGTCGTCGACGTAGGAGCGCAGCTTGGTCAGCCGCTCGAACGCCTGCACCATGGTGTCGGAGCCGAGCGCCTCGGAATCCAGGTCGATGAAGGCTTTCTTGTAGAACTCCGGCCCGCCGGTGGACATCACGAGCGCGTCGAAGATCGTCGCTTCCTGCCATGGCTGGCCGCCATGCGCCACCGCCGTGTAGCCGGCCGCCTTGATGGCGTCGAGGTCGGCGATCAACTCGTCCCAGGTCGTCGGCTGCTTGAGGCCGAGCTTGTCGAAGATCGCCTTGTTCGCCCACACCCAGTTGGTCGAGTGCACGTTGACCGGCGCCGCGACCCACTTGCCGTCATACTTCGAGAATTTCTGCAGCGCCGGCGGGACGACCTTGTCCCAGCCTTCCTTGCTCGCGAGGTCGTTCAGGTCGGCGACCACGCCCTGCTTCGCCCAGTCGGTGATGTCGAAGCCCAGCATCTGCACGGCGGTCGGCGGGTTGCCCGCCGTGACGCGCGCGCGGAGCGCCGTCATCGCCTGTTCGCCGCCACCGCCGGCGACCGGCATGTCCTGCCACGCGACGCCTTCCTTCTCCAGATCCTGCTTCAGCACGTTGAGCGCCGCGGCCTCGCCGCCCGACGTCCACCAGTGCAGCACCTCCACCGAGTCCGCGGCCAATGCCGCCGCGGAGAACAAGGCGACGCCGGTCACCAGCCCCGACGCCACCATGAATTTCGATATTTTCATGTCGTCCTCCCACTGTCAGTCCAATAAGGATGGTCGGTCGCTCCATCCGGTTGCCCGCAGCCTGCCTGTGCGCACCGTGGCAGCCATCAGGCTGACCTCGGATGCGCGGCCGCACGCTTCGGAGTCCTGGCTTGTCTTCATCCCCACCCGCGAAGCGGGCGAGGTCCTGTCCCAAGACTTACAATTGACGGTAGCTTCCGCCGGCCGGCACTGCAAAGACTTCCGCAAAGAATCCCACCGAGCCGGCCCCCGTCGGCACCCCGAACCGGCCGGATCGGCTGCGGGCCGGGCGGGCGGGTGGACTGGCACAACCATGGCTTTACCCTTGTCGATTCGGATGTCGGGCGGGACTTTCTTCGCGGCCGATACCCATTACGAACGGTCATGATGGCTGTCGCTTTATACTAGAAATCCTATCCCGCCCGTGGGAACATTGTCGTCAGTGGCGGGATCTTTCGAGGGCTCCGAGATGGCAGCGGCCAGCGGCTCCATCCTGATCATCGACGATGACGCGGCGGTCAGCCGGACCCTCTCCCTCGTCCTCACGCGCGCCGGCTATCGCGTCAGCACCGCGGCTGGCGGCCGCAAGGGATTCGAGCTGCTGGCGGGCGGCGGATTCGACCTGGTCCTGACCGATATCATCATGCCGGAGCTCGATGGGATCGAGGCGATCCGCCGGATCCGCAACGACTATCCCGGCCTGCGCATTATCGCGATGTCCGGCGGCGGCCAGATCGACAAGGCTGATTTCCTGCACATGGCCGAGGTGCTCGGCGCCGACCGGGTGATGGAAAAGCCGGTGCGCAACGAGCGGCTCCTGGAACTCGTGAAAGCAGCGCTGGAAGCGCCCAGCCGGAAGATGCCGGGCACCAGGCGCTAGACGACTACTCCGCTTCCTTCCCGACCCTGAGCGCGATCACATTGGCTGCGGCAGGGCCGGTGGAATTCGCGGGCTGCAGCAGCGTCGGCAGGCGGTGCCGTTCCGATTTCGCCCCATCCTGCCGCAGGCGCAGCACCGTGCGGACGGCGATGTCCGCGATCGCCGCGATCGGTTGCGCGACCGTGGTGAGGCGCGGAGTGACCAGCTTCGCGAGGCTGATCGCGTCGAAGCCGATGATCGAGACCTCGTCGGGGACCCGCAGGTCTAGGTCGGCCGCCGCGCGCAGCGCACCGATCGCCTGCTGATCCGAACTGGCGAAGATCGCGGTCGGCTTGTCGGGGCGCGCCAGCAGGCGCAGCGCGGCATCGTACCCGCTCTCGTAGTCGAACCGCGCGATGATGGTGTCGGCGCCGAAATCGAAGCGTTGCTCACGATAGATCGGCGCCGCCACCGAGCGATAGCCCTCGTAGCGCTCGCGCGCGACGCTGAGGTGCCTGGGGCCGGCAATGCATCCGATGCGCCGGTGACCCAGCGCCACCAGGTGCTGCACCGCCGCGACCGCACCGGCGCGGTGATCGCTGGCCACCAGCGGATAGCCGCGGATCGGGCGGTCGACAACAACAATCGGCACCTTTTCCTCGCGCGGCAGGTGGCGCGTCTGCTCGCTCGGCACGATGAGAAGCCCGTCCACCTGCCTGCCCACCAGGATCCGGATGTAGTCCGCTTCCGCCTTCTGGTCGTCGTTGGAATTGGCCAGCATCACGGTGTAGCCGATGCCGGCCGCGACCTGCTCCACCCGCTTGGCGAGCTCGCCGAAGAACGGGTTCGAGACGTCGGGCAGGATGAGGCCGATCGAATGCGTCCGGCTGCTGCGCAGGGCGCGCGCCAGGGCGTTCGGGCGATAGTTCAACTCGGCAGCCGCGGCCAGCACCCGGTCGCGCAATTGCGGCGAGACGGCGGGATTGCCATTGATCGCGCGCGATGCGGTGCCGAGCGAAACGCCGGCCCGCTTCGCGACATCGCCGATGGATGCCATGTGTCCGTTCCCCCGCAAGAGCGTACGCAGCCTAGACCCCGCAATGCGCTCTTGTCACGGACCTTGGCCTTTTCGTGGATGCCGGTAGAATCCTCCCGAGAGCCCGCTTTCAACAGGGATCAGAGTCATGGGTCGATTGGCGCTCTTCGGGGCGACCTACAGCGTCTACGTGCGGATCGTGCGCCTGGTGCTCGAAGAAGCCGGCACTCCCTACGACCTGATCGAGATCGACATCTTCGACCGGGACAAGGTGCCGCCGGACTATGCCGAGCGCCACCCGTTCAACCGCATCCCCGCGCTCGAACATGACGGATTCCGCCTGTTCGAGACCGACGCGATCGTCGCCTACCTGCTCGATCGCTTCGGAGCCCATGAGCTGATGCCGGATGAGGTCCAGGCGCGCGCCCGCATGCGGCAATTGATGCGGGTCGCGGACAACTATGCATATCGGGCCCTGGTCTGGGGCATCTATATCGAGGAGATGGAACGCGGCCGCCTCGGCCTCCTGACATCCGATGAGCTGGCGCGCGCCGGAAAATGCCTCCGTGTTCTCGCTGATCTTTCCACGCCGGACTTCCTGGTCGGCCAGCGGCTGACGCTCGCCGATCTCTGGCTCCAGCCGATGCTGGCCTATCTCGACCTGGCGCCGGCCGGACGCGCTCTGTTGCGCGAGGTGCCGGAGCTCGCGGCATGGCTGGCACGCATGCGGCAACGCCGCGCCGTCGTCGCAACGCGCTTTCCGGCGGAGCAACGGGGCGCCTGAGCCCTGCTGGCAGCGTCACCGGGACCATGGTAGCCTTTGCGCCGGTCATCGCCAGCTCGCCACTGAGGGCCAGGGGCGGATATGCGCGTCGCGACTGCGTCTGTCGATTGCCGGCGGGAGGCGCCGGATATTATTGGCCGGCGGCGGACGGGTGGCATCCTGCTGTCCCTGCTGATTCTGGCCGGCTGCGCCTCGGACTATGTGCCGCGGAGCGACGCGCCCGTATCCGCCGAGGCCTATCGGGCGGATCTTGACTCCTGCCAATCCTCCGCGGCCGCGGCGCGCGCCGCCAACGGTGCAGAAGGATTCGCGATCGGCGCACTGTGGGGCGCCGCCAACGGCGCGGTCATAGGCGCCCACACTGGCGGCGCCGGCATCGGTGCTGCGATCGGCGCGGGCGTTGGCGCGGTCATCGGATTCGCGGAAGGGCTCGCCTCCTCGGGCGGCCGGTTCGTCTCATCCTGCATGCGCGGCAAGGGCTATCGCCCGGCCTGAGGCGGCTTCGCTGCGCGCCTTCGCCGTGTACTTGTCGCAGAAATAGACGCAATAGCTGCGGTCGCAGGGCGAGCACGCCGCGGCCTGCCGCCACGTACCGTGCAGCAGGTTGCCCATCGACGGTCCCTTGACGGCGCAGCGATGCACGCTTCCGTCGGGATCGATCCGCACCATGTCCCGCCCAGCCGCGCAGGGCTTGCCGCCATATTGGACGCGGCGGTCGAGATGTGCCCGGTCGCGCGTCAGGTCGATGCTCGGGTGCAGGCCTTCCGGCCCGAACAGGTCGGGATAGCCTTGCTCCGCAGCCAGCGAGCGGCGGCGAAATTCCCGCCGGTCGTCGTCGCTATAGGCCGCCGGATAGCGCGCGCCGCGATAGGCCCCGTGCATGGCCTTCGGCATCGGCACCAGCCCGGTCGGCGCCACGGCCGCGACGATCGAATCGTAGTCAGCGAGGACTTCCGGCGTTGCAACGACCGAGATCATGACGGGAAATCCCCGCTCCCTGAGCAGCGCCGCGTTGCGCAGGAAGAGCTCCTCGCCGCGCCTGGCGTGGCGCTCGGCAGGGTGGTAGCCGGCATTGATCAGCGCAACGCGCGCCGGATCCACCCGCTCGGCAAACCCGGCAAGCTCCCGGCCCGTGAGATTCGAATTGAGCGAGAGATAGTGCCGTCGCGACAGCAAGGCGACCAGTTCCGCAAACTCCGGATAGAGCGTCGGCTCGCCCCCGGTGATGTGGATCATCCAGGTCTTGCCGGTACGATCGAAAGCCGCGCTCCAGGCCGCGGGCGACGCATGAACGACGATCTTCTCGCCCAGCTGCGCGCCCGGCACGAAGCAATAGTCGCACCGGTAGTTGCAGGTCCGCAGCAGGATGAAGTCGGCTTCGACATCGTAACGCATACCGAGCCCCCTCCCGGCGTCCGACCAAGCAGTGGTGAAATCCTAGCATCCGGACGAAGGAGCCCGCAACCGAACCGGACCGGCGGCTTGTCGCTTCCGGTTCCGTTATGGCCGGCAGCCCAGAATTCATGTCCGCGCCCGAAGACCCGATTGCCCAGCCCGCCGCCGCGCGCAACAATCCGCGTCAGGCCGTCCTGGGCCGAGATACCGGGCCGCCCGCGAGGGATCTGGCATGAGAGAGCGCACACAGGTGGCGATCATCGGGTCCGGCCCCGCCGGCCTGCTGCTCGGCCAGTTGCTGCACAAGGCCGGCATCGAAACCGTCATTCTTGAGCGCCACACCCGCGACCATGTGCTCGGTCGCATTCGCGCCGGCGTGCTGGAACAGGGCACGGTCGGGCTGATCGACGAGGCCGGCTGCGGCGCGCGCATGCATCGCGAGGGCCTGGTCCATCGCGGCATCGAGCTGTGCGTTCAAGGCGTACGCCACCGCATCGATTTCGAGGATCTGACCGGCGGCAAGGGCGTCATGGTCTATGGCCAGACCGAAGTCACCCGCGACCTGATGGACGCGCGCGCAGCGGCGGGCGCGCCGACCGTCCATGAAGCGGCCGATGTCAGGCCGATCGGCTGCGACGGGGCGCAGCCTCTCGTGCGCTATGTCAAGGATGGCGAGACGAGGGAGCTGGCGTGCGACTTCGTTGCCGGATGCGATGGATTCCACGGCGTCTGCCGGCGAAGCGTTCCGGACCATGCAATCGCCGTCTTCGAGCGGGTCTACCCGTTCGGCTGGCTCGGCCTTCTGGCCGAGGTGCCGCCGGTCTCGCCGGAACTCATTTACGTCAATCACGAGCGCGGCTTCGCCCTCTGTTCCATGCGATCGCCGACGCGCAGCCGCTACTACATCCAGTGCGCCGCATCCGAGCATGTCGAGGATTGGCCGGACGATGCGTTCTGGGAGGAGTTGAGGCGGCGGCTCGACCCGGGCGCGGCGGCGCGCCTGACAATCGGGCCATCGATCGAGAAGAGCATCGCGCCGCTGCGCAGCTTCGTGGCCGAGCCGATGCGCTTCGGCCGGCTGTTCCTTGCGGGAGACGCCGCGCACATCGTGCCGCCCACGGGAGCCAAGGGACTCAATCTCGCCGCCAGCGACGTCCATTACCTGTCGGAAGCGCTGGTCGAGTACTATCGCGACGGCTCCGAGCATGGCCTGGATTGCTATTCGGCGCGCGCGCTGGCACGGGTGTGGAAGGCGGAGCGCTTCTCCTGGTGGATGACGTCGCTGCTGCACCGGTTCCCGGATGCCGGCCCGTTCGGGCGGCGCATCCAGCTTGCCGAACTCGACTATCTGGTCGGCTCGCGTGCCGCTTCGGCCGCCCTGGCCGAAAACTATGTCGGCCTCCCCTACTAGCCGGCCGCCGCATAAATCTTCGGTTATGTTTGAACGTCCATTGTTCACTATACATAACCAGATCGCACAGTATCCTATAACCTGCAGGGAATGGGCCGACAGACGCCCAGTGGCACACGCTCGCCCGGACGCGGTCCGGCGCGGCATCGTGGGAGGAGGAATCCATGCGCCTATCCAGACGCGCCTTGATCAAGATGAGTGCAACGGCTGTGACGGCGCCGATGCTGCTGCGCATGGCACGGGCGAAGGCGGCGGAGGTCACGCTGCGTCTCCACCACTTCCTGCCGGCGAAATCCAACGTCCACATGCGCCTGCTCGACCCGTGGGCCAAGAAGGTTGCCGAACTGTCCGGGGGGAAGGCGGCGATCGAGATATTCCCTTCGATGCAGCTCGGCGGCAAGCCGCAGGAACTGTACGACCAGGCCAAGGACGGCGTTGCGGATATCGTCTGGACATTGCCCGGCTACACGCCCGGCCGCTTTCCGCGAACCGAAGTGTTCGAGCTGCCTTTCATCGCCTCGAGGCGCGGCATCGTGAATGCCAAGGCGTCGCAGGACTACGCGGACGCGCACCTGGGCGAGGAGACCAAGGGCGTGAAGCTGCTGTCCTTCTGGTCGCACGACCGGGGCGTCATCCATTGCCGGAAGAAGATCGCGACTCTGGCCGACCTCAGCGGCACCAAGCTGCGGTTCCCGACCCGCCTGGCCGGCGAAGCGCTGAAGGCGGTGGGCGTCGCCGCGATCGGCATGCCGGTGCCGCAGGTTCCGGAGAGCCTTGCCCAGGGCGTGCTCGACGGCGCCGTGGTGCCGTGGGAGGTGGTGCCCGCGATCAAGCTGCAGGAGCTGGTCAAGTTCCACACCGAGATACCCGGCACTCCCACCTTCTATACCGCTTCCTTCTTCCTGGCGATGAACCCGGCCAAGTACGAGGGCTTACCCGAGGATGTACGCCAAGTGATCGACCAGACCACCGGCATGGCGTTCGCGACCGAGGCCGGCAAGGTCTGGGACCAGGCCGGGGCCGACGTCGAGAAGATGGTCCGCGACAAGGGCAACACGATCCTGACCCTGTCCGAGGCCGACAAGCAAACCTGGATGAAGGCCTCCGAGCCGGTGACCGCCGCCTGGATCGAAGAGATGAAGGGCAAGAGCATCGACGCGGACACCTTGATCGCCACCGCCAAGAGCCTGCTTGCCAAATACGAGAGCGCCTGACAGCGTCTCTGCCTTCGGCGCGCCGGCGGACCGCAGTCCGTCGGCGCGCCTCTGCACCTGACGCGCCACCCGCATGAGCGAGATCACACCGACCGCCGCCCCGGAACCGCCGCGCGCGCCGCATATCGTGGAGCGCGCAGCGCGGGCGCTCGCCGTGTTCGGCGGGACGATCGCGCTGGCGGTCGCCGGCATCGTGGTCGTGAGCGTCGCCGGCCGCTGGCTGTTCTCCACGCCCATCCCCGGCGATTTCGAGCTGGCGCAGATCGGCACCGCCGTCGCGGTCTTCGCCTTCCTGCCCTACTGCCAAATCATGCGCGGCAACATCGTCGTCGATACCTTCACCGCGCGCCTGCCGCGGCGCGTCCAGCGCCGCATCGACGGCGTGTGGGACCTGCTCTATGCCGCGGCGATGGCGTTGGTCGCCGCTTGCCTCGGGTGGGGAACCATGGACATGCTGGCCTCGCACGAGGTCTCGATGGTGCTGCGCATCCCGGTCTGGCCCGGCGTGGCATTCGGAGCCGCGAGCTGCGCGTTCCTCGCCATTGCCGCGCTGTCGACCGCCTGGGCCGCGTTCCGGAGCGGATCGTGAGCGGCACCTGGGTGGCGATCCTGGGCTTCGGCGGGATGCTGGGGCTGATCGCGCTGCGCCTGCATGTCGGTCTGGCGATGTTCGTGACCGGCTGCATCGGATATGTCTACCTCTCCAGCCCGCCGGCGCTGTTCGGTTTCCTCAAGACCAACGCTTACAACCTGTTCGCCACTTACACCCTGTCGGTCATACCGCTGTTCATCCTGATGGGTGCGCTGGCTGAGCAGACCGGACTTTCCAACGCCCTCTTCAAAGCGGCGGCGGCCTTCGTCGGGCAGGTGCGCGGCGGGCTGGGGATGGCGGTGATCGCGGCCTGCACCGCGTTCGGCGCGATCTGCGGCTCCTCGGTCGCGACCACCGCCACCTTCGGCCGGGCGGCCTTGCCGGAGCTGCTGCGCCACAAATACGATGCCGGCTTCGCCACCGGCACGATCGCGGTGGGCGGGACGCTCGGCATTCTGATCCCGCCGTCGGTGATCCTGGTGATCTACGCCATCACGGTGGAACAGAACATCGCCAAGCTGTTCATGGCGGCCTTCGTGCCGGGCCTGCTGGCGGCCCTGTTCTATGTCACCACGATCTTTCTCGTCGTTCGGCGCAGGCCCGATCTGGCGCCGCCCGGCCCCGGCCGGCAGAAAGGCGACCGCCGCCGGCACTTGAAAGCAGTCTGGCCCGCATTGCTGGTGGCAGTGGTGGTGGTCGGCGGCATCTATGGCGGTATCTTCACCCCGACCGAGGGCGCGGCGGTCGGCACCATCGCCCTGCTGGCGATCGGGCTGGCGCAACGAACGCTGGGCTGGGCCGCGCTGCGGACCAGCATCCTCAACACCGCGTCCACCACCGCGATGATCTTCGTGATCCTGATGGGGTCGGAGATTTTCAACGCCTTCCTCGCTCTATCGGAGATGCCGACGCAATCGGTCGAATACATCACGTCGCTCGGCCTGCCGCCCTACGGCATCCTGGCCGCCATGCTGGCGCTCTACATCCTGCTGGGCGCCGTGATGGACGAGCTGGCCATGATCCTGCTGACGCTTCCGGTGTTCTTCCCGATCGTCTCGGCGCTGGATTTCGGGATGCAGCCGGACGATCTCGCGATCTGGTTCGGCATTCTGCTGCTGATCGTGGTCGGGATCGGCCTGACCGCGCCGCCGATCGGGCTCAACGTCTTCGTCATCAGCGCGATCGCCAGGGACGTGCCGATTGCGCGGACCTATCGCGGCGTGCTGCCCTTCATCGCGGCCGATATCGTGCGCCTCGTCCTGGTGCTGCTGTTCCCGGCGCTGGCGCTCGGGCTGGTGCATCTGCTGACGTGACGGCGCCCGCTAGTCGGCCGTCGCGCGCTTGCGCGCGGCCTCGCGGATGGTCTGCATCAGCATTACCGCGGGCAGGCTGGGCGGAATGTCGGCGCGGGTGGTGAGGCCGACCGGGCCGGTGGTCTCCTCGCTCTCCACCGGCAGCTCGACCAGCACACCGTCCGCGAGGTCGTCGGCGATGACCCCGCGCGAAATGATCCAGACCGCATCGGTCATGCGCGTGTAGCGCCGCCCGAACGCCATCGACACGGTCTCGATCTGGTCGGGGATGGTGGCGGTGCCGTGGCCGACGAAGAAGCGGTCGACCAGCGGCCGGATGATCGAGCCTTCGGTCGGCATCAGCACGGTGAAGCGCGTGAGGCCGGTGAGGGTGAATGGATTCTCGCGCAGCAGCGGATGGCCGGGGCGCACGACGAACGACACGCGCTCCGAGTAGAGATGCTCGAAGCTGAGGCCGGTCATCAGCTCCGGGTCGGCCAACCGCCCCACCACCAGGTCCAGGTCGCCGGTGCGCAACTGCGAAAGCAGTACCGAATTCTCCCCCGTCACGACGCGCACGATTGTGCCCGTGTTCTCCTGCTTGAACAGGCTGACCGCGAACGGCATGACCCGGGTCGATACGGTCGGCAGCGCGCCGACCTTGATCGTCATGCCGCCGCTGGTGCGGGCCCGCGTAATGGAATCGATGCCCTGGCGCAAGGCCGTGACGCTGGCCCCGGCATAGCGCAGGAACACGTCGCCGAAGCGGGTCAGGGCAACGCCGCGCCCGCGCCGCTCGAACAACGCGACGCCCAGCAGCTCCTCCAGTTCGCGGATCGTCTTGGATACTGCCGGCTGGGTGACGGACAAGGCTGCGGCCGCCTTGACCACGCTGCGCTGGCGCGCGATCTCCAGGAAACATTGCAGGTGGCGATATTTCACGCGCCGATCGAGCGACATGCCGGCCCCAATACATGCCCAAATGATTATGCCTTGGCCATGAATCATCACTATACATAACTGATCGGCATGGCCAAGATCGGCGGGAGAGGCAGGAGGCGCGATACGGCATGCCGTTCGGGCTGTTCAACCATCAGGTTCTCCATTTCAAGGACGAGAATGTTCGCGAGTCCCGGGCAATCGTGTTCGCCAACTCGCTCGGGACCGACCTGCGCATCTGGGACGACGTGGCGGCGCATTTCGCAGGCGCGTTCCGCATCCTGCGCTACGATCTGCGCGGGCACGGATTGTCGGAGGCGCCGCCGGGCCCCTATTCGATCGACGACCACGTCGGCGACCTGGGCGCCCTGCTCGATGCGCGCGAGATCAAGTGCGCGATCGTCGTCGGCCTGTCGGTCGGGGGCATGATCGCGCTGGGTCTGGCGGCACGGCGGGCCGACTTGGTTCATGCGCTGGTGCTGTGCGACACAGCGCACAGGATCGGGACATCCGGGATGTGGAATGCGCGCATCGCGGCTATCCGCGAAGGTGGCATGGGGGCGATCGCCGATGCCGTGCTGGAACGCTGGTTCTCGGCCGAGTTCCGGCGGACCCGCTCGGCGGAACTTGTCGGCTACCGCAACATGCTGGCGCGCATGCCGGTCGAGGGCTATGTCGGCACCTGCGCGGCGGTGCGCGACGCTGACCTGACCGAGGCGAGCCGCGGCCTGATGCAGCCAACGCTCTGCCTGGCCGGCGAGGAGGACAGCGTGACGCCGCCCGAGCTGGTAAGGTCGTTGAGCGCGCTCATCCCGAACGCCGCTTTCGCGATGGTTCCCGAGGTCGGCCATCTGCCCTGCATCGAGCAGCCGAAGGCGCTGGCTTCGCGGATCGAGACCTTTGTGAGGAGCAACTGAGTGCCGAGCCGATCGAAGCGCGAGCGCCTGTTCGACCGAGGCATGCAGACGCGCCGCGCCGTCCTGGGCGATGCCCACGTGGATGGGGCCGAAGCCAGCCAGACCGAATTCGATGCGCCGTTCCAGGCGCTGATCACCGAGGGCGCCTGGGGATCGGTCTGGTCGCGGCCGCATTGGAGCAAGCGCGAGCGCTCGATGGTGACCATCGCGCTGCTGGCGGCGCTGGGCCATGACGAGGAGCTGGCGATGCATGTGCGCGCCACCCGCAATACCGGCGCCAGCGCGGCGGACCTGCGCGAAGCGGTGATGCATGTCGCGATCTATGCCGGGATTCCCGCCGCCAACCGGGCCATCAAGGTCATCAAGCAGGCCTATGCCGGTATGCCGAAGGCGCCGGCCGGGAATCGCAACGGCGCCGGCAAGCGGACGAGGCGGGCATGACCGGCGAGATCGCGTTCCCGCGCCGCGACCGGACATGGCATCCCGCCGCCGGCACGCCGGCCTATCGATCGACCACCTATCGATCGCCGCGCCGTCCGCTCCTGTCCGTGCCGCAATCAGTGGGAGAGCTGAGCGGCCCGCTGTTCGGGGACCGCGCGCTCGACCCGCTGGACAGCGACCTGATCCGCAACCATGCGGCCACTGGCGATGCGATCGGCGAGCGCATCATCGTCCACGGCCGGGTGATGGACGAAGCGGCGCGCCCAGCCCCGGGGGCGCTGATCGAAATCTGGCAGGCCAATGCCGGCGGCAAGTACCGGCATGTCAACGACCAGTACCAGGCGGCGCTCGATCCCAATTTCGGCGGCTGCGGTCGCGTCATGAGCGATGCCGACGGGCGCTATTCGTTCCGCACCATCCGGCCCGGCCCCTATCCTTTCCCGAACGACGGCTGTGCCTGGCGCCCCGCGCACATCCATCTGTCGATCTTCGGCCGCTCGTTCGTGCAGCGCCTGGTGACGCAATTCTATTTCGAGGGCGATCCGCTGATCGCGCGCTGCGCCATCGTGAACACCGTCAAGGATCCGGCGGCGATCGCCAGCCTGACCGCGAAGCTCGATATGCCGGCCATGCAAGCGTTCGACTGCCTGGCCTACCGCTTCGACATCGTGCTGCGCGGACGCAGCGCGACGCGTTTCGAGGGCTCGTGAATGTCCCTGAAGGAGACGCCTTCCCAGACTGCCGGCCCGTTCCTCCATATCGGGACCATGCCGGCGATCGCCGGGCTCCGGACCGGCGCCCCGGAGCGCCAGAACATCCTTGCCGACGGGCGCACCCTCGGCGAGCGCATCCGGATCGAAGGCGTGATCCATGACGGCGCCGGGGCGCCGGTCAAAGACGCGATGATCGAGATCTGGCAGGCCAATGCCAACGGCCAGTACGGCTCGAACGATTTCACCGGCTGGGGCCGTGCGGCGAGCGATTTCGCGACCGGCCTGTTCTTCTTCGAGACCATCAAGCCCGGCCCCACCCTGTTCGTCGACGGCAGGCGCCAGGCGCCGCACATCTCGATCTCCATCTTCGCCCGCGGCATCAACATCCACCTGCAGACCCGTCTCTATTTCTCCGACGAGGCCGCCGCGAACGAGGCCGACCCTGTCCTCCGGCTGGTCGGGCAACCGGAACTGGTCGCGACCCTGATCGCGGAGCGGGCGATGCGCGACGGACTGCCGCTCTATCATTTTCCCATCCATCTCCAGGGCGATCGGGAGACGGTGTTCTTCGATTTCTAGCGCGACGGCTGCAGAAAGCCGCTAGAGTGGCCCATGAGCGTGTCCGTGTTCGATCACCCATGGCTGGCCGCGCTGCTCGGCGACGAAGAGGTCGCGCGGCACTTCAGCGCCGAGGCGGAGCTGCGCGCGATGCTGGAGTTCGAGGTTGCGCTCGCGATGGCGGAGGGCGAGCTCGGCCTCGTTCCGATGGAGGCCGCGCAGGCGGTGGCGGCCGCGGCCATCACCTTCCGGCCGGATCTGCCTGCGCTCGCGGCCGGAACCGCCCGCGACGCCATGGTCGTGCCGGAATGGGTCGGCCAGCTTCGCCGTGCGGTGGTCGCGCCCCATGGCGATCGGGTCCATTTCGGCTCGACCAGCCAGGACGTGCTCGACACCAGCCTGATCCTGCGGCTGAAGCCGGTACTCGAGATCCTGGCGGGGCGGCTCAACGATTTCGACATCCGCCTTGCCGCGATGGCGCGCGACCATGGCACGCTGCCGCTCATGGGGCGCACCCGCATGCAGCGCGCCCTGCCTATCACCTGGGCCGACAAGATCGCGTCCTGGCGCGCGCCGCTGACGCGCCACCACAAGCGCCTGCAGGAGCTGAAGCCGCGCCTGCTGGTGGTCCAGTTCGGTGGCCCGGCCGGGACGCTGGAGAAGCTGGGCGACAAGGGGCCGTCGGTCGCCGCCGCTCTGGCGAGCCGCCTCGATCTCGCGGTGCCGGCCGGCTCCTGGCACAGCGCGCGCGATACGCTGGCGGAGTTCGCAGGCTGGCTCTCCCTGCTGACCGGCAGCCTCGGCAAGATCGGGCAGGACATCGCGCTGATGGCGCAGAACGAGATCGCGGAGGTGACGGTAACCGGCGCCGGGCATTCTTCGGCGATGCCGCACAAGGAGAACCCTGTTCTGGCGGAGACCCTCGTCACGCTCGCGCGCTTCAATGCGAGCCAGCTGTCCGCCATGCACCACGCGCTGGTGCACGAGCAGGAGCGCTCCGGCGCGGCCTGGACGCTCGAATGGATGATCATTCCGCCGATGACGGTGGCGGCGGGCGCAGCGCTGGCGCGCGGGCTGGCATTGATGGGCGCGGTGCGGATCAACGCCAGGCGCTGACGGGCATCGTCATCGCGGGCCGCACATCATGCACGGCGGCGAAGGCCGCAATTCACGCCGATCCCGCTCCGCCGAACGGCACGATCTTGTTGTCCGCATCGTGGCCGATGTCGGCTCGGCCGAGATACGGAATGCCCGACCGCTTGCACCAATGCTGGACGATCTCGACCTCGGTCTGGCCGAACGGAGGGTCGTTGTCGGGGATCGCACTGCAGCGGCCGAGCCGGATGCCGGCGACGCGCCGGACCGCTGGATTGCTGGTGACGTGGAACAGCGACCGGTCGATCCGGTACATGTATTCCGACACCTCCTCGAGCATCAGCACGTGATCGGTCAGATCCGGCTGTAGCGGCGTCCCGAGGAGCTGGCTGAACGTCATCAGGTTGAATGCGGCGACCTTGCCGGACGCGGCCACCGACGACTCCAGCGCCTCGGGTGACTGGGTCGCCAGAAAAGCGAGGGAGCGCATGACGGCGGCCTCCCCGCCCGCCCGGACGATGTCGGCCGGCATCGGACCATGCACGATCGAGCGGAACCCGTTGGCATAGAGCCCGGCCAGCAGAACCCCGGCATCGCTGTATCCGAGATAGGTCTTGTTCCGCGCCGTATCGTTCACCTTCGCCAGCGCATCTCCGGCCATCCGGCAGGAGCCATAGCCACCGCGCCCGAACCACAGGGCGTCGAACGAGGGGTCGTTGGCGATTTCGATGAAAGCCGCCGCGCGTTCCGCGTCGGAGCCCGCGAAGTGGCCGGACGACAGGAAGCATTGCGGGTGGAACACCAGTTCCACGGTCGGATGGTGCTGGGCCGCAAGCGCCGTCACGCGCTCGGCCATCGGATGCTCCAGCCGCGAGGACGGCGCGACGATGCCGATCCTGGTCTTGCCGCCGTTCATGACCTGCCCATTTACCCTCGGCTCAACCTGTGCGATCAGTGCGCATGATGTCGGCACCGAATCAGGGGCGACCTTATTTCTTCTGCGGGATTGGCGGTAGCGGAATGTTGCCGCTGGCCCTCATCCTGCGCGCCACGGGCTGTGAGGTCGAAGGGTCCGACCGATCCCTGGACCAGGGGCGGCTGGCCGGGAAGTTCCGGTTCCTGCGGGATCACGGCATCCGGCTTCATGCCCAGGACGGCAGCGGCGTCACGCGGGCGGAGCAGGTTCTGGTCACCTCCACCGCCGTCGAGGAGACGGTGCCCGACGTGCAGGCCGCGCGACGGCTCGGCGTGCCGGTGATGCGGCGGGCGGAGCTGCTGGCCCGGCTCTTCAACGCCGCGCCGCACAGCATCGCGGTCGGCGGCACCAGCGGCAAGTCCACCACCACCGGGATGATCGGCTGGATCCTGCGACAGGCCGGCCGCGACCCGACGGTCATGAACGGCGCCATCATGAAGAACTTCATCACGCCCGAGGTCCCGTTCGCGGGCGCGGTGGTGGGGAGCGGCAATTTCTTCGTCAGCGAAGTGGACGAGAGCGACGGCTCGATCGCGCTGTTCAGTCCCCGCATCGCCGTGGTCAACAACATTTCGCTCGACCACAAGTCGATGGAGGAGCTGCGCGCGCTGTTCCGCGACTTCGTGGCGAAGGCCGGAACCGCGGTGCTCAACCTCGACAACCCGGAGACCCGGGCCCTGGCGGAATTGCTTCGGGCGCAGGCGGTCTCGACCTACAGCCTCGCCGACCGGAACGCCACGCTTTTCGCACACGATCTGCAGCCTTCGATCAACGGCATTACGTTCGCGGTCGGCGAGCGCGCGAAGGGCGAGCACGCAACCGTCCACCTGCAGGTCCCCGGAGCGCACAACGTCTCGAACGCGCTGGCGGCGCTGTGCGCGGCGCGCGCCGGCGGTGTCCCGCTCGCCGAAGCCGCCGCCGCGCTCGGCGGGTTCAGCGGGATCAAGCGCCGGTTCGAACACGTGGGTACGGCCAGCGGCGTGACGGTCATCGACGATTTCGCGCACAACCCCGACAAGATCGCGGCAACGCTGGCGACCCTGCACGCCTTTCCAGGCCGCCTGCTGGTCATGTTCCAGCCGCACGGATTCAGGCCGCTCAAATTGATGCAGCACGAGCTGGTCGCCTGCTTCGCAGACAATCTCGCGCACGACGACGTGCTGGTGATGCCGGAGCCGATCTACTATGGCGGCACGGTCGAGCGGCTCGTGACCAGCGAAGACATCGTGCGCAGCATGCAGGCGCAGGGCCGCCATGCCTTCGCCTTCCCCGACCGTGCCGCCTGCGGCGACAAGCTGGCGGCTCTCGCCCGGCCGGGCGACCGCGTCGTCATCATGGGCGCCCGGGACGACACGCTGCCGGAATTCGCCGCCGAGCTGCTGCAACGCCTGGCCGGGGCCGCCTGACGGACGCCAATTTGCCGAACACGCAGCAACCGATATCCGACCAGAAGCAAGTCAAGCTCTCGGAAATCTTCCTGGTTTTCCTGCGGATCGGCGCCTTCAGTTTCGGCGGCGGCTTGACCGGCTGGGTCTATCGCGAGGTCGTGCAGGAGCGGCGCTGGCTGGCCGAACAGGAGTTCCTCTCCGGAATGGCGGTCAGCCAGATTCTGCCCGGCGCCAACGTGACCAACCTCTCGATCTATATCGGGCAGAAGCTGCGCGGAACCATTGGCGCCTTCGCCGCCCTCATCGGGCTGCTGCTCGTGCCGTTCTTCCTCGTCATCGGTTTCCTGCTGGTCTACGAGAACGTCTCCCAAGTGAGCTGGGTCGGACTGGCGACAGATGGCGTGGCGGCCGCCGCGGTCGGCCTGCTGATGCTGACGACCTGGAGGACTGGCACGCAATCGGGACGCAGCGCGCCGGGCGCCATCGTCATTGTCGCGACCTTCGTCGCGGTCGGGCTGCTGCAGCTGCCGCTGCTGCCTTCGGTGCTCTGCATCGCGCCCCTCTCGATCGCCGCGGCGTGGAAGCGCGGCAAGAACGATGCGAACTGAAATCCTGGTCAAACTGGTGGTGGTGTTCGTTCCGTTTTCGCTGGCTGCCATCGGAGGCACGCCCAGCATCTTCGCGAGCATCCATCACCAGGCGGTCGAGGTGCAGGGCTGGGTGACCGCGCGCGAGTTCGTCGAGCTGTTCGCGGTCGCGCGCGGCGCGCCCGGACCGGGCTCGATGCTGGTCACCCTGATCGGCTGGAAGGCGGCCGGCTTCCTGGGCGCGCTCGTTGCCACGCTGGCGCTCTACCTGCCGTCTTCCCTGCTGACGCTTGCATTTGCCAAGGTCTGGGGCCGCTACAGCGGCCGCGCGTGGCACTCGGCGGTGCAGCACGGGCTGGCGCCGGTCGGCACCGGCCTCATGGCGGCCGGCATCTTCGCGATCTTCAAGACCGCCGGCGCCGGCCCCCTGTCGTGGACCGTGGCGGTCGGATCGGCACTGCTGCTGGGCCTGCTGCCACGACTCCACCCGCTGCTGCTGCTGCTCGCGGGCGCCGTTGTTTTCGTTGCCGCGAACAGTGTTGCGGCACTGTGGGGATAGCGCCGATGCGTGCAGACGGTCAGCCCGGGTTCAGGCGGAAGTCGGCGCCTTCCGGCAGCGTCTGCCCGCCGTCCACCACGATCGTCGTCCCGGTGATGTAGGCGGCGTCGTTGGAAGCCAGGAACAGCACGGCATTGGCGACGTCACGCGGGGTGCCGAGGCGGCCGAGCGGAACCATGTCCGCCATGGACTTGATGAAGGCCGCGCTGCGTCCGGCCTGCACGCCCTCCGTCAGGATATTGCCTGGCTCCACGCCGTTGACGGTGATGCCATAGCCCGCGAATTCCAGCGCAGCCGCCTTGATGAAACCGTTGATGCCGGCCTTGCTGGCGGAATAATGGCCATGGCCCGGGCTGGTCACGCGCGGCCCGGTGATCGAGGATGTGAAGACCATGCGCCCGTAGCGCTGCGCCTTCATCGGCGCCAGCGCGGCGCGCGCCGCCAGATAGGTGCCCTTGAGATTGACCGCGAGCACGTTGTCCCATTCCTCCGGCTCGATGTTCTCGATCAGGGTCCAGGGATAGATGCCGGCATTCTGCACCAGGATGTCGAGCCGGCCGTGGCGCTCCAGCGCCGCGGCGACGGCGCGCTCCACATCGGCCTTCTCGGACACATCGACAGCGACAAAGTGACCGCCGAGGCCGGCCGCCGTGAGGGCGCCGACCGAATCTTTCCGGTCGGCGAGGATGACCTTCGCCCCCTCCTCCACGAAGCGCGCGGCGATGCCCGCGCCGATCCCGCGCGCGGCGCCGATGATGAGGGCAACGCGATCCTTCAGCCTCATGCCAGTTTCTGCCGGATCTGGAGCTTCACGGTGTCGATGAGCACCGCGGCCAGCACCAGGGCGCCCAGGATCATCTGCGTATAGTGGGCCGGCAGCCCCATCAGGTTGATGGCGGTGTGGATCGAGGACAGCAGCAGCACCCCGGCGTAGACGCCGGGCAGCCGCCCGATCCCGCCCTTGAGGCTGACGCCGCCGATCACGACCGCCGCGAAGGCATTGAACAGCATACCGATGCCGAGATTCGCCGTCGCGCCGGAGGTGCGGATGGCCAGTAGCCAGCCCGCCAGCCCGGCGACCGCGCCTGCCACCACGAAGGTGATGAGCACCAGCCGGTCCACCTTTATGCCGGCGCGGAAGGTCGCGACCGCGTTGCCGCCGATCAACGTGACGTGCCGGCCGAAGGGTGTCTTCACCATCACGAAGCTGAACAGCACGAAGCACAGGATCGCGATCCAAGCGATCAGCGGGACATAAGCGATCGTCTGGATTCCCATGAAGCGGATGGACGGCGCCAGATCCTGCGCCGAGCGGCCGCCGGAGATGGCGACCACCAGCCCACGCACCCAGATGTAGGAGGCGAGCGTCACGATGAAGGCATTCATCTTGAGGCGCACCACCAGCCAGCCGTTGAGCCAGCCGATGATGCCGCCGACGAGCAGCGACAATGCCAGCGAAACCGGAATCACCAGCCATTCCGGCGAGAGCGTGACGCCGAGGCCGATGCCGCGGGAGCAGAACAGGATGCCGGTCACCATGGCGGTCAGCGCCGCGACCGATTCCACCGACAGGTCCATATTGCCGGCGATGATGACGATCGCGAGCCCGATTGCCATCACGCCGACGAAGGTCGATTGCTCGATGATGTTCGCGAAGATGCCGATCTGGAAGAAATTCGGGATCGCAATCGAGAACACGGTCAGCACGATCGCGAGCATGATCCAGACAAGGTTGTCGAGCACGAACTCGACAACTGCCCGGCGGTCGCGAGTCAGAGTCAATGCCATGCGCGAAGAGCCGCCCCCGGAGCCTTTCGCTCCGGGGGCCGTCTGTTCCTGGCTCATTCGACCGGTGTGATCGTCTCGGACGGGGCCTTCAGATTGCCCCAGAACCGCGATTCATCCACGTTCTCCTTGGTGATCGCCGCGCCCGGGATCTTGAGGTTGGGGCCCCAGGATTCGATGGTCAGCTCGGATTCGAGACCGAGCACATTGTACTTGCCTGGCTTGATCTCCTCCTTGTTGACGACCTTGTCAGCGAACATGCCGATGGCGGCCGCCTGGGCATAAAGTGGCTGCTCCACCTCGACCTGCTCCCAGCCCTTGCGGATGAGGTCGAGGCCGACCGGCGCGCCGTTGGAGGAAACCAGCATCACCTCGCCCGGCTTCTTGCCCTTGGCTTCCAGCGAAGCAACCGCCGCCACCGCAAGATGCGCCGCGTGCACGAAGATGAGGTCGATATCCGGATTGGCGAGCAACTGATCGGCGACGATGGTGCCGGCATTGGATGCCTCCCACTGCATCGCGGGCAGCGAGATGATCTTCACGTCCGGGTAGTCCTTCATCCGCTCCTCGAATCCCTTCTGGATATCGAGGGTGTAGGGGTCCGCTGGATCGCCCAGCACCTGCAGCACCTTGCCCTTGACGGCGCCGTTCTTTTCCTTGAGCAGGCGCTGGATCTCGCCCCCCGCGATGTGCCCGATCTCGACCGTACCGGCAACCGAGGTGAAGTCGACCTTGGTCGCGGTGATCTGGCGGTCGAAGATCATGACCGGAATGCCGGCCGCGCGCGCCTTCTCGATCGATGGCTGCAGGGCGTTGAAATCGACCGCCGCCAGCACGATCGCCTTCGGCTTCAAGGCGATGACATCGTTCATCTGGCTCTGCTGCAGGTCGGTCTTGTTGTCGGCATTGAGCGTCACCGGCTCATAGCCGACGTCCTTGAGGAACATCTCGATCGCCTTCACCGATTCGGTCTGGAATTCGTCCAGCAAGGTCGGGACCATGTAG
>DASSBF010000199.1:0-17561 GCA_035699005.1 Dongiaceae bacterium | reverse complement strand
GGCGGAGAGCTCGCCGTCGATATAGGCTTCGAGGCTCTCGCACGCGATGTTGGCGACCGGGCTCATGCCGCATGCTCCGGCAGGGCGTCCATCAGCAGGCGGCGCGCCCGCGACAGGCGCGACATGACGGTCCCGATCGGCGCGTCGATGACGGCGGCAATCTCCTTGTAGGAAAGGTCGTGCAACTCGCGCAGGATGATCACCTCGCGGAACTCGTTGGGAAGCGCCGCAACAGCGCGATTGAGCTGGTCCGCGAGGTCCCGGCGGAGCAGGGCATCCTCGGGGCTCGCCTCCTGCGCCGCGTTGACGTCCGTTTCAGGCGCTTCGGTCTGGACGTCCGGGACGAACACGACCTTGGCCGACCGGTTGCGCCCAAGCCAGGTCATCGCCGTGTTGCGGACGATGGCCAGCAGCCACGGCCGGAACGCCGCGCCGGAGAACCGGTCGAGATACTTGTAGGCGCGCAGCATGGCCTCCTGAACGATGTCCTCGGCGTCCGTCCTGCTGCCGGCGAGCCAGGCCGCCAGATGCATGGCGTCGTCGAGCAACGGCACGGCCAAGTGCTCGAATCGCGCGCGCCGGTCGGTTTCGGACAAGATCAGGTCTCCAGCTCCTCGGTGCCCGGCCGCTCGGCGCGACGCGACCTCCCCCTATACCGCTCTCTCGAGAATTTTATTCCCGCGCGCATTCCGGGGAATAGCGGGCAGCAAGCCCGGGTCTCATCGGCGTCCGCGCACCTTATCCCGGGAGAAATCGATATGCAGGTCACATTGACGAGACGGGACGCCTTCAGGCTGGCCGCCGTCGGCGCAGGCGTCGTATTCGCTTCGCGCCTGGTGCCCAAGGCCCTGGCGGCCGGCGAGTTCTATTTCGTGCAGCTCAGCGATACCCATTGGGGGTTCCAGGACCCCAAGGCCAATCCGGACCCGCGCGCCTCGCTCACCAGCGCGGTCGCGGCGGTCAAGTCCCTGAGCCAGGCGCCCGATTTCGTGGTGTTCACCGGCGACCTCACGCACAAGACCGAAGACGGCGCCGAACGGCGCAGGCGAATGGCCGAGTTCAAGGAGATCATCCAGCCGCTTTCCGGCCTGCGCACGATCTTCCTTCCCGGCGAGAACGACGCCATGTTCGACCGCGGCGCCGCGTTCAAGGAGAATTTCGGCGTCACGCACCAGAGCTTCGACCACAAGGGCATCCATTTCATCACCCTCGACAATGTCTCCGACCCGAAGGGGATGGTGGGCGAGCAGCAGCTGGCCTGGCTCGCGGGCGACCTCAGGCCGCTGAACCGCGATCAGCCCGTCGTCGTCTTCACGCACAAGCCGCTGTGGGACATGAAACCGGATTGGGACTGGTTCACGCCCGACGGCGCGAAGGTGATCGAGCTGCTGTCGCCATTCAAGACCGCGACCGTGTTCCACGGCCACGTCCACCAGGAACTCCATCACATGACCGGCAATATCGCGCACATATCGGCACGCTCCGCGCTCTATCCGTTCCCGGGGCCGGAAACACCAGGGAAGAAAGAGCCGCTGCCGTGGGACGCGGCCGCCAAGGACCACGGCATCGGCTGGCGCCAGGTCGAGATGGAAGGAACGGAGGTCAAGACCGAAGAACACCCAACCGTCTGACGACCCGAACCAGATCATCCAATCCCACGCGACACCACGAAAGGAACACGACATGTCGAGTCTCAAGCCAAGCCTGACGGTTCTGACGCTCGTCGCCGCTCTGCTCGGACCGGTCGCCGCGATGGCGGCCGATACCGAGGAAGCGCCGGCGAGCGCCGCCACCGGCGATTTCGATTCCGCGCGCGCGCTGGTCGATGCGCAGAAATACGACGAAGCCTTGCCGGCGCTCCGGAAGGTCGACCAGGAGAGTCCGAACAATCCGGACGTGCTGAACCTGATCGGCTTCTCGCTGCGCAAGACCGGCCAGATGGACGAGGCGCTGGGCTACTACACCCGCGCCCTCGCGCTCAATCCGCACCATCGCGGCGCCAACGAGTATCTGGGCGAGCTCTATCTGGAGACCAGGCAGCCCGAAAAGGCGAAGGAACGGCTGGCGGTGCTGCAGCAGGATTGCGGCGATTGCGAGGAGTTCGAAGATCTGCAGAAGGCGATCAACCAGTACGCCGCGCAGTGATCCTCCGCCCGCTCCCTGGCGGCTTGGCAGGGCAATCACATATGGAGCAGAACTGGAACAAGACCCCCTCTCCCCTCGCGGGAGAGGGCTGCGGAGCCTTAGCGAACGAAGTGAGCTTGGGCGAAGCTGGGTGAGGGGGCCGCGCCGAAAGGCGCGCAGCGCGCGAGCGCTGTCCCTCCGAGCTTGTTGCATGTGTGGCGCTCTTGCGAGCGCGCGCGGCTGTCGCCGCGCCACCCCTCATCCAACTTCGGCTAGGTTCGCCGCGCTCACCAAGCCTCCGTATCCTTCTCCCGGCCGTCGGCGAAGGCCGACATTCGTCGGCGTGGGGGAGAAGGGGCCACCCTCTGTGTTGACGTGCCATATGCGATTGCGCTGGGCGGCCGGGGAGCTATGTCTTCGCCTGCCTCGCCCGCTGCCGGCGCATCAATTGCTGGTCGGCCAGGACGCCGATCAGGATCACGCCGCCGATCACCGCGAAATTGAGCGACGAGGGGATCCCCAGCAGGTTGACCAGGTTCTGCAGCACCTGGAGCAGGATCGTTCCGAGGACGATTCCGAGCATCGATCCCTCGCCGCCGCGCAGGGAGCAGCCGCCGAGGACCGCCGCTGCGATCGCATAGAGTTCGTAGAAGCTGCCGTGCGAAGCGGGCGAAATGGAGCGGGTATACATCGCGAGGTATATCGCCGACAGGCCGCACAACGCTCCGTTGATCACATAGGCGGATGTGATGATGCGATCGGTGCGGATGCCGGAATAGCGCGCCGCCTCCTCGTTCTTCCCGACGGCGAACAGATAGCGCCCGAACACCGATTTGTGCAGCACGATTCCCAGCACGATGGCGAGCAGGATGAAGATCATGAAGCTGTGGGGGATGAGGCCGAAGGTGCGCCCCGTGGTGAGCCATTCGAGGGCCGGGAAGTTCATGCCGAACTCGAAGCCGGCGGTGCCGTCGTCGGTGTAGTAGCGCGCGATCCCGCGGTAGATCAGCAGGCCGCACAGGGTCACGACGAAGGGCTGCAGCTTCATCTTGGTGACCAGCATGCCGTGCAGCCAGCCGAGGACGGTGCCGCCCAGGATCATCAGGATCACGGCGATGGGCCATGGCATTTCATAGGTGACCAGAAGGTCGATGAAGATGACGCCCAGAAGCGCGAAGATCGATCCGACCGAAAGCTCGATGCCGCCGGTGATGATGACGAACCCCATGCCGATCGAGAACATGCCGAACAGGCCGATCAAATTGGCTGTATTGGCGATGTTGATGGGCGAGAGAAAGCGGGGATTGATGATGGCGACCACGGTCCCCACGACCAGGATGAGGACGAGGAGGCTGAGATCCTTCTTGAGCATCGCCACGCGTCATTCCCCCGTGATCAATTCCATGGCCGGGGCATCCCGCAGGCTCCGGCCGACGGCGAGCTGCAGTACGCGGTCTTCGCTGAATTCCGCGCGCGCCAGGAAGCCGCTGATCCGCCCCTCGTGCATCACGGCGATCCTGTCGCTGACGCCGATCACTTCCTCCATATCGCTGGAGATCATCAGGATGGCGACCCCCGTGTCGGCCAATCCGCGCATCAGCTCGTAGATCTCGCCCTTCGCGCCGACATCGATGCCGCGCGTCGGCTCGTCGAAGATGATGACCTTGGGGGCCATGCTCAGCCATTTCGCCAGCACGACCTTCTGCTGGTTGCCGCCGGACAGCGTCGAAGTGCGGATGTCCACCGACGGCACCTTGATGTTGAGTCTGGCCCTCTGCCGCTCGGCGCTGCCGGCTTCGGCGCCGCCCTGCACGATCGTCGCCCTGGAATAGGCGCGCAGGTTCGCAAGCGAAATATTCTCCGCGACCGAGAAATCGAGCAGCAGGCCACACTGCTTGCGGTCCTCCGGAACCAGATAGAGGCCGCGGTCGATGGCATCGCGCGGCTCCGCGATCTCCAGCGCACCGCCCGAGAGGGTGATCCGGCCGCCGAGGCGCCGGTCGATGCCGAAGACCGCGCGCGCAAGCTCGGTGCGTCCGGAGCCGACCAGTCCGGCCAGCCCCAAGATCTCGCCCGCGTGCAAGGCGAGCGTGACGGCCTGGCCTGGGAAAGCAGCGGTCCGAACCGCCGCCAGCTCCAGCGCGGCCTGGCCGGGCGGTCCGGCCGGCGCGATGTACAGCGACTTCAGGTCGCGACCGATCATCAGGCGGATCATCGCGTCGTGCTGGATCCGGCCGTGATCGAGCTTTCCCACCACCTTGCCGTCGCGCAGCACGATCACGCGGTCGGCGCAGCGCTCCACCTCCTGCAGGCGGTGCGAGATGAAAATCACGCTGACGCCGTTCGACTTGAGGTCGGCGATCACGTCCAGCAGCCGCCCGGTTTCGCTTGCGGTCAGGCTGGACGTCGGCTCGTCCATGATGACCAGCCGGGCATCCAGCGACAGGGCCTTCGCGATCTCGACGAGCTGACGCTGGGCGAGCGAGAGATTCGCGACCGGCGTCGCCGGCGTGAAATCGGCGCCCAGCCGGCGCAGCAGCGGGGCGACCCTCTCGTGCAGCCTGCGCACGTCCACCAGCGACAGCAGCCCGCCGTAGCGCGGCTCGCGCCCGATGAAGACGTTGGCGGCCACGTCCAGGTTGTCGAACAGGTTGAGTTCCTGGTGCACGAAGGCGATGCCGGTGGCGGTGGCGTCCCCCACGCTCATGGCCGCACGCTCCGCGCCGTCGATCCGGATGGTCCCCTGGCTTGGCGCCACCACGCCGCCGAGGATCTTCATCAGGGTGGATTTGCCGGCGCCATTCTCGCCCACCAGCCCGATGATCTCGCCCGCCGATACCGAGAGATTGACGCCCGACAGGGCGACCACCCCGGGATAGGTCTTGCCGATCTCGATCAGGTCCAGGAACGGCGGCGCGAGGGCCGCTGGCGATGCTGACATGGTGCCGATCGTCGGTGACGAGATGCCGGGGGCGATGGAGCCGGCGCGATCATAGCACGCGCCGGCTCCCCTTCCATCACCCCGTCGCGCTTATCCCTTGCCCTGGCGCTTCTTCAGCTCCGCCCAGAACGCATCGACATTGGACTGGTCGATGATCTTGGTGGGCACGATGATCAGCTTGTTCTCCGGAATGAAGCTCTTGTCGCCTTCCAGGTACTTGGCCATCATCTTCATGCCCTCGTAGCCCCACTCGTACGGCTGCTGCACCACGGTGCCGACGATGGAGCCTTCCTTGACGCCGCCAAGCGTCACCGGATCCTCGTCGAAGCCGATGATCTTGATCTTGCCGAGCTGGCCGGCATTCTTCACCACCTCGTAGATGCGCGGCGTGTTGTAGGAGTAGAGGCCCGCTAGGCAGTCGATGTCGGGATGGGCCGACAGCGCATCCTCGACATTGCGCTTGGCGCGCGCCATGTCGATGTCGTCCTCGCGCACGTCCAGGATCTCGATCTTCGTGCCCTTGATCGAGTCCTTGATGCCTTCCACGCGCTCCCGCGCGTTGTCGTTGGCGAGGATGCCGACGAACATGATGCACTTGCCGCCGTTGGGCATCGCCTTCTTCATCAGTTCGCCGGCCTGCTTGCCGGCTTCGACGTTGGAGCTGCCGATATAGGCGATGCGGTTGGAATCCGGCGCATCGCTGTCGGTCGTGAACAGGGCCGCCTGGCTGGCCACGCGGTTGAGGGCCTCGGTCGAGTGCTTCGGGTCATCAGGGCTGACCATGATGCCGGCGACGCCCGCCGCGACCAGATCGTCCATCAGCCGCTGCTGCACCGCTGCGGTGGCGGTCTCCGGATACTTGAACTCGAGCTCGTAGTTCGGCAGTTCCCCCTGTGCCTTGGCGACGCCGGCTTCCGCCGCCTTCCAGAAATCGGACGCGCCGTTGACCACGAAGGCCAGGGTCTTCTTGTCCGCCGCCTGGGCGGCGACGCAGACGCTCATTGCCAGCGCCAGAGCGGCACCGGCCAGAAAGATTCGCTTCATCATGTCCTCCCGCGCGTGATTGATTGCGCTTGCGTGGCGACGTGGCGTTGCGCGCGCCGCCGATCTTGGCCAGTCATTTGTCTGACAATATCTCAATACGCGAGTTGCGCTGCGCGCGTCAATGAGGACGCGCCCGCATTACGCCAACTGCACAAACGCCCCTCAAAAAGATGCGTAATGTGGTCGAAGCAGCGAGCATGAGACGATATCGGCCAACATCACGCCGTGCGGTTGTGGCACGGCTGCGCTGACTGTCCGACTATTCGCTCTGACGGAGATTGCGGATGCGGTCGAACAGCACCGCAAGAATGATGGCGCCGCCGATGAAGGTGCCTTGCCAGAAGGCGTTGATCCCCAGCAGGCCAAGACTGTTGCGGATGATCTCGATGAGGGCGGCGCCGACCAGGGCGCCGAACGCCGTGCCGACGCCGCCCGCGAGGTTGGCGCCCCCGATCACGGCCGCGGCAATGACCTGAAGCTCCATGCCCGCGCCGATGTTGGTGGTCACAGCGCCGAGCCAGCCGGTCTCGACAATGCCCGCGATGCCGGCGGACAGGGCGGAGATCATGTAGACCGCGACCTTCAACGGCCGCACGGGAACGCCGGTCAAGGTGGCCGCGTGTTCGTTGCCACCGATCGCGAAGACATGCCGGCCGAACCTGGTCCAGCGCAGCACAAACCCGGTCAGCAGGGCCAGAACGAGCATATAGATGACCGGGTTGGCAATGCCGAACAGCCAAGCCCCGCCGCCGAGCGCCAGGAGCTTGTCGTGGTCCGGACCGAACTGGAACACGACGGTGTTGTTGGACGCAACCATGGCGAGGCTGCGCGCGATGGACAGCATGCCGAGCGTCACCACGAAGGGCGGAAAGCCGAGATAGGCGATCAGGATCCCGTTGAACAGGCCGATGAGGAGGGCGGTTCCGATGGATACCGCGATGCCCACCTCGATGCTGTAGCCGGCATGCATGGTGACCGCCAGCACCATGCTGCACAGGCAAAGGACAGAGCCGACCGACAGGTCGATGCCGCCGGCGATGATGACCAGCGTCATGCCGAGCGCGATGATCGCGACGAAGGTGACGTTGCGGGTGATGTTGTAGAGGTTCTTGGTGGTGGCGAACGAATCGGTAGCGAACGACAGGAAGATGCAGGCAAGGATCACGGCCATCAACACCCAGAAGGTCTGGCTGGCCAGCAGCGCCGAAAGCCAGTTGTGCTGCCTGTGCGCAATCGTCTGGTCTAGGGTGGTTGCCATGGCGGATCAGACCTGTTCAATCGCGCCGGTGATGAGACCGGTCACTTCCTCGGGCGAGCTCAGTGCAATCCTCCTGTCGGCAACCTTCCGGCCGCGCCGCATGACGATGACGCGGTCGGCGACCGCGAACACGTCAGGCATGCGGTGGCTGATGAGCACGATCGCGATGCCCTGGTCGCGCAGATGGCGGATATGATTGAGGACCTCCGCCACCTGGCGGACCGAGATCGCGGCGGTCGGTTCGTCCATCAGCACGATCTTGGCATGGGACAGCATGGTGCGGGCGATGGCGACCGCCTGACGCTGGCCGCCGGACATCTGCTTGACCAGATCGCGCGGGCGGGTTTCCGACTTCAACTCGGCGAACAGCTGCCCGGCGCGCTTGTACATCGCGGCATAGTCAATGACGCCAAAGGAACCAAAGCCCAGCCGCAGTTCGCGCCCGAGATAGACGTTCGCCGCCGCGGTGAGGTTGTCGCACAGCGCCAGATCCTGGTGCACGATCTCGATGCCGTGCCGGCGCGCATCCACCGGCTTGTGCAGGACAAGCTCGGTATCTTCCATGCGCATGCTGCCGTGGCTCGGGCGGAAGTTGCCGGCGATCATTTTCACGAGCGTGGTTTTGCCGGCTCCGTTGTCGCCCATGAGGCCGACGACTTCTCCGCGCTCGAGCGCAAGCGAAACCTCGTTGACGGCCTGGATTGCGCCGAAATGCTTCGAGATGCTGGTGAGTTCGAGGAGCGCCACCCATCCACCTCCGTCCGCGCCGTCGTTCCGGCGAAAGCAGCGGTGAATTTATGCAAACACCGTTATGGGCGTCAATCGATTGTATGAAGAATCGGACACCTCAAACACCTCATCGGGCTGGTTTTGTAGGACAAAACCGTTGACGGACACGCAACTCCGATATTAGCTGCCGGTGGGAGGGGCGCATGGTGATCCTCATCACAGGCGCAACGGGCAAGGTGGGGCGAAACCTGATCGCCCGTCTGCTGGAAGACCGGCGCTTTGCCGGAACCCGCGTCCGCGCGCTCTGCCACAACCGCACGTGCGAAGAAAATCCCCGCATCGAAATCGCGCGCGGCTCGATCGCCGACCGGGCGGTGGTGGATGCCGCGCTCGCCGGCGTCACGCACGTCGTCCATCTCGCGACCTGCAAGGAAACGCCGGACGAGGTCATGGACGTGACGGTCAAGGGGCTGTTCTGGCTGCTTGAGGGCTTTCGCCTCAGCCCGACCGCGCGCCAGTTCATCCTGATCGGCGGCGATGCGGGGATCGGGCACTTCCACTATCGTCACGAGGGGCCGATCGCGGAAGGCGCGCCGCACATGGCCTATCCGGGATGCTATGCGCTCTCGAAGGTCCTCGAAGAGGTGATGCTGGAGCAGTTCGGGATCCAGTATGGCACCAACGGCTGCTGCCTGCGCGCGCCGTGGATCATGGAAAAGGACGACTTCAGGTTCACGCTGTCGTTCGGCGACGACGTGTTCGGCGGGCCGGACTGGAAGACCATGGTCCCGGCCGACGATGCGAGGCGTTATGCCCGGGACGGCACCGTGCCGCTGCTGAAGGATGCCGACGGCCGTCCCCTGAAGCGCAACTTCGTGCATGTCGACGATCTGGTTTCCGCAATCCTCGCCGCGATCGACAATCCGCGCACCGAACGGCAGCTGTTCAACATCTGCATGGACCGGCCGGTCGACTACGGCGAGGCCGCCGGCTATCTGCGGCGGACGCGCGGTTTTGGTTCCGTCGACATCCCGAGCCGTTTCCATTCGAACTGGATGGACAACAGCAAGGCCAAGTACTTCCTGGACTGGAAGCCGGACTACGACCTGGAAAAGCTCATCGACTCGGCCTGGGCGTACGAGCGTCCGCGGAACGATCCTCGCATCGTCTGGTATCCGGGTTGATTGCGTGGGGCGGGCACGCCGTGCCCGCTTGTCTTCAACGGGAGGAATGAATGAAAAAGCTGTCGTTACTGGTGGCCGCGGCGGCCCTGGCGTTCAGCGCCGGACCGGCCCTGGCCAAGAAGCAACTGGTGATCGTGGTGAAGGGCCTCGACAATCCGTTCTTCGAGGCCATCCATCAGGGCTGCGAGAAGTGGAACAAGGAGAATGCAAGCGCCGAATACGAGTGCTTCTACACCGGCCCGGCATCGACCTCCGACGAGGCGGGCGAGGCGCAGATCGTCCAGGACGTTCTGGGCAAGGCGGATACCGCGGCGATCGCCATTTCGCCCTCCAATGCCAAGCTGATCGCGCAGACGCTAAAGACGGCCAATCCGTCGGTCCCCGTCATGACGATCGACGCCGATCTTGCCAAGGAGGATTCGGCGCTGCGCATGACCTATCTCGGCACCGACAACTACCTGATGGGAGTGCGCATCGGCGACTACATCAAGAAGCACAAGCCGAACGGCGGCACCATCTGCACGATCGAAGGCAATCCGGGCGCCGACAACATCCTGCGACGCGCACAGGGCACGCGTGATTCGCTGTCGGGCCAGAAGGATCTGCCGGCCCTCAAGGGCGAGGGCGGCTGGACCGAGGTCGCCGGGTGCCCGGTCTTCACCAACGACGACGGCGCCAAGGGCGTCCAGGCGATGACGGACATCCTTGCCGCCAATCCCAAGCTGGACGCCTTCGCAGTCGAGGGCGGCTGGCCGCTGTTCGGCGCGCCGCAGCCGTACCGCGACCTGGTCAAGCCGCTCGCCGACCGCATTGCCAGCGGCGATTTCGTCATCTCCGCGGCCGACACGATCGGCGACGAGGTTGCGATCGCAAGAGAGGGGCTGGTGACGGCGCTGGTCGGCCAGCGGCCCTTCGAGATGGGCTACAAGGCCCCGACGGTCATGATGGACCTGATCGCGGGCAAGAAGGTCGATGATCCGGTCTTCACTGGCCTCGATGAATGCACCAAGGATACGGTCGACACCTGCATTCAGAAGTAGGCATTCGGATAGGGGCGCCCTCGTCCGAGGGCGCCCTCATTCCCGCCCCTGGTCGATCTGCCGGTAGACGAGGCCCGGCCGCACGATCCATTCGCCAGCGCGCAGCGTGCCTACATCGAAACGACCGCTCGGCCGGCGCGCGGCGACGCCCTCGAAGACGTAGCGTTGTCCGTCCTCGCCGATCACCCGCGATGGAATCGGCAATTCGCCAAGATGGCCCACCACGCTTCCCTCGGCGCGGATGTTCGACAGGATGAAGAGCTCGTCGTCCATCGGGTGCCGCTCGCGCGTCGAAACCGATTGGGCGAATGACTTCAATACCGGGGCAGCCCACATGGAATTCCTGCCATGTCAAACGTCATTCCCCGGAAATGACCCGACGCGCGTCGGCCGGAATCCTCGCGGGAACATCCTCTCCCCGTGAAGAAAAGCCGGCCATGAAAGTTCCGCTAACAATGTGGCGAAGGCGCGTGCCGGATCGTCACCAAAATTGCAGGTCGAGACCGCTTGCCGCCGGGGACTGCTGCCAATTCTTGTCACTGGTTTGCGATAGACCCTAGGTATTGAGAGCAGCAAGCAATTTCGCGCCGTGTCAGCCAGGACCGGCGCGGCGGACCCCCTCGAAGGAGCTGGCCATGTCACAATCGATTTCAAGCAAATCCAATCACTTCCGGATGACTGCGCAGGCCCAGCCGGCATCCGGCCGGGCCGGCGGCTTCCTGCTGCCAGCGCTGCGGCGCTTCTGGACCACGCGGCGCGAGACCCGAAGGCTGCAGGAGCTGAGCGACTATCATCTCCGCGACCTGGGAATTCGCCGCGAGCAGATTCCGCACATCTTCAGGCATGGATGGGATCGCTAGGCCCGGTCGGGATTCCGGTCGGTACGCTTGCCAGGGGCTGGAGGAGCGTACACGCTGCCGTGAATTGTAGGTATCGCAAGGCAGGTTAAGTTCCGTACCCTGTCGATGCCTTCGATTCACGAGTGCACGATGCCGCCAGCGCACGCCACCGCGCGATTTGCTCCCTATCTCCCCTGGCTCGACCGGGCGGGACGTTTGTCGGCGTTCAAGACGGTCGTGTTCGCCCTGTTGTTCCTGCCGGGCGTCTATGTGGCATCGCAGTTGGCGACGCACAGCTATGCAAGGCCCTACATCCTTGCCAACCACGATCTCGGCCTGTGGGCGATCCGGCTGCTGTTCGTTGCGCTCGCGGTGACGCCATTCCGCCAGTCCCTGGGCATGCCGAAGCTGATCCTGGTGCGGCGCATGATCGGCGTGGCCGCCTTCTGCTACGCCCTGGCACATTTCCTGTTCTATACGCTCGACCAATCGCTGCGGCTCTGGGTGGTGGCGCGCGAGATCGCCCTGCGCTACTACCTGACGATCGGCTTCTGCGGGCTGCTGATCCTGACGGCGCTGGCGGTCACCTCGACGGACGGCATGGTGCGGCGGCTGGGCGGCAAGAAGTGGGCCGCCTTGCATCGGCTGGTCTATGCGGTCGGCGTGCTGGCGGTGGTGCATTTCTTCATCCAGTCCAAGGCGGACGTCACAGAGCCCTTCGTCATGGGTGGGATGTTTCTCTGGCTGATGGCGTGGCGCCTGCTGGCGCGCCGCGGACTCCTGAAGGCCGGCCCCAGATCCATCGTCGTCCTCATCCTGCTGGCCCTGGCGGCGGCAGCAGCGTCCGCAGGGACCGAGGCGCTCTACTATCACCTCAAGCTTGGCGTCGATTTTATGCGTGTTCTAGCGACCAACTGGTCCTTCGGGATCGGCGTACGGCCGGCCTGGGTGGTGGGCGGCGCGGGGCTGGCAATTGCCGCGGCTGCGGCCTTCCGCCCGCTCTGGGCCAGGCAGCCGGCCGCGTCGCGGCGCGCGGTCGGAGCGGCCTGACCGCCGGTTTCTAACGGTTCCTTAAGGCCGGTTGCGCTTTGCTGGCGGTCCGCCAACGGCAATCCGGCAGGCCATGCAGGAAACCTGGGACGTCTCCGCCCTGATCGACAAGGGCACGCGCATTCACGAAGCGCGCGGCATGACCATGCAGCATCTCGGCATGGAGCTGCGGCACATCGCGAACCGCGCGTTCATCGATTTCGTCACGCCGGCGCAACGGGCCTGGTTCCGGCGCTGTATCGCGAAGGTCACCGCGGGGGAGGATGTCGGGATCATCACCGCCGATCTGCAGACCGGCGCTATTGCACCGCAACCCTTCTTCGTGACCGCGCGCCCGGCGAAGGGGCAAGGCAAGTGGTGGCTGATGCTGACCACCAACCTGCCGGCGGAACTGCGGCCCGCCGCGCGGAATCCGGAAACGCCGGCCCTGGCGTCCGGGCGGGAATTCATGCTGCTGGTGGAAAGCGCCGCCCAGCAGATCGGCGAGCGGCTCGACCTGATGCGGGTGAGTGCCGGCCTCCTTCATGAGGGAGCCGCGGCCTCCCCGGAAATACGCGCAGGACTGCAGGCCGAGTTCGACCAGATCGTGCTGGGGAGCGCCTATGACGGCATCGCTTCGCGCACCGGTGCGGGGGAATATCTGCTGCTGCGGGATCGCGAAACTTCCGCGGCGGTCCTGCTGACCGAACTGGGCGCGGCCGCCGAAAGCCGTTCCATTCCCCGATCGCAGCTCGGCCTCGAGACCAATTCGCTGCAATTGTCGATTCTTGGTCCCGATCTCAATCCGGCCGCCATCCGGCGCGCCGCAGACAACCTGCGACACCCCGGCCGGCCGGTGCCCCAATGGGAGGGCGTGGTCATGCAGCAGCCGTTCTGGCTGCGCCCGGCCGTCCTTGCCGGCGGATTGCTGGCCATCATGGCCATCGCCTGGCTGGTGATCTGAAAGCTAGAATTTCCGCGACTGCACGATATTGGCGACGATCGTCGTCTCGCCGAGCGCCTTGCACGCCTCGATCCTGTGCAGGCCGCTGACCAGCACATAGCGCGCCTTGTCCGACCGCACCAGGATCGGCGTCTCCTGCCCCTTGTCCGCGATGCTTTCCGCGAGCGAAGCGACCCGCGCCGGATCGACCGGCTTGCGCAGCGCCTGCGGCACGTAGATCTCGGTGATCTTGACAACGACCGGCTTCATGGGTTCGGTGATCCTGCTTCCGCCCTCAGCACGCGCGACGCGGGCAGCCGGAGGCGCAACGTCGTACCATGGCCTTTCGAGCTTTCGATATCAAGAGTTCCGCCATGCAACTCGGCAAAGCTGCGCGAGATCGGCAAGCCGAGACCGGTACCCTCCGATGTCGTGAAGGAACTGCCAGCGCGGCTGAACGGCGCCCAGGCGTCCTCGATCTCCTCCGCTGTCATGCCCGGACCATCATCGGCGATGTCGAGCGCAACGCCGTCACCGAGGATTGCGGACCGGATCGCAATACGGCCGCCTTCCGGAACGAACTTGTGGGCGTTGCCCATCAGGTTGACCAGGACCTGCAGCAGTTTCTGCCGGTCCGCCCGCACAAGGACGCTGCCGTCATCGCTTGGGAGATCGAGCCGCTGATCCTTCGCCGCGAACTGGCCTTGCAGCATGCCGGCCGCTTCGGCGACCACCTCCGACAGAACGAATTCGGTCTCCGTCAATTCCATCCTGCCGGCCTCGATCTTCGACAGATCGAGCACGTCATTGATCAAGGACAGCAGGTGCCGGCCGCCCGTGAGAATGGCTTCGGCGTGGCCCCGATACGTCGGCGAAACGCCTGGTCCGACATGCTCCTGCGCGATCAGTTGCGCGAACCCGATGATGGCGTTGAGCGGCGTGCGCAGCTCGTGGCTCATGTGCGCGAGAAAGCGCGATTTTGCGAGGTTGGCGTGGTGGGCATCGTCCATCGCCGCCATCACCCGTGCCTTGGCGCGCGCCAGCTCGGCTTCGCGCTCCTTGCTGTCCGTGATGTCGACGATGTAGCTCTCGAACGAGCGATGCCTGGTTTCGGGGTCCTCGATCGCCCAGGCGACTTCCCGCGCCCAGCGGATGCGGCCGGTGACGGGATGGATGAACCGGAACTCAAGGTCGTAGACCTCGCCCAGCTCTCTCCGGCGCCGCTCGGCCGCCAGGTAGCGCGCACGATCGTCGGGGTGGATGATGCTGTGCCACATTTCGACGTCGGCCTGACCGGTGGGCGAGATCGTGCCGAACATTCCAGGCGCGTCGCGGCCATAGATCGTGACGCCGGCGTCGTCGTAGGTGGTTCGGGTGGTCCCCTGCAGTCCATGGCAGTAGGCGATGTTGCGCAGGTTGTCGAACAGCAGGCGAAGCCGTCGCTCGCCCTCGCGCGCCATGTGCTCGTTTCGGCGCTCCTCCGTGACATCGATGTAGACCCCGATCGCGCCGCCATCCGGCGTCCGCGCTTCCGCGACGCGAAACCACCGCTTGTTGGAGTGATATTCGGAGGAGGCCTCCCGCGAGGCGCGGCGCTTGAGCCGCTCGGCGATCATGTCCTCGGCGGTTCGGCCGGCGGGGACATTCGACGGCACCTCATAGAAGGCCCGGGCCAGCTCGGCGAAGCGGCGGCCCAGTCGGACCTCGTCCTGCTGGCCGGGATAAACCAGCTTCACATAGGTACGATTGAATGCGACCAGCCGATCGTCGGCACCCCAGAGTGCGAGGCCGACCCGAGCCGCATCGAGCGCCGAACTCAGGAGGTCCAGGCTGCTTGCTTCCAGGCTGCTCCGCATGCAGGAGCACTCCCCATTTTCCGCTGCGAGTCCAAGGGTGTTCGCAGACCTCCGTCAGCCGCTCGGCCGCACGCTTCGGGCGCGCATTCTAACTATCGTGAAGCAATAGCTAATATTCCGATAACGGCGCGGGAACAGCGCCGCGATATGCCGCGTTGATGGATCGGCGGCCGGGGGAGGACGCCACGCTTTTCAGGGAGGATTCCATGCTCCGTTTCGTCGCTCTTGCGGCCGCCGTGCTCGCCATCCAATCCGCAGCCCTCACCGGCGCCCGGGCGGAGGTGACGGTCTCGATCTCGTGCAGCTCGCTCGGGATCGAGCAGCAATTGTGCCGATCGGGGAGCGAGGCCTGGGCGAAGCAGACCGGCAACAAGGTCAAGCTGGTATCGACCCCGGCCGATGCCAATGAGCGGCTGGCGCTCTATCAGCAATTGCTGGCCGCCCAGTCGAAGGACATCGACGTGCTGCAGATCGACGTCATCTGGCCGGCGATCCTGGCGCCCCAACTGATGGACCTCAGCACCTTGCTGCCGGCGCAGGATCGGGCCGATCATTTCAAGGTTCTGATCGACAATGACACGGTGGATGGAAAGCTGGTCGCGGTTCCCTGGTTCGTCGATGCCGGTCTGCTCTACTACCGCGAAGACCTGCTGAAGAAATACGGCAAGCAAGTGCCGGCGACCTGGGGCGAACTGGCCGATACCGCCAAGGCGATCGTGGCGGCGGAGGCCAAGGGCGGAAACGCCAAGCTCCAGGGCTATGTGTGGCAGGGCCGTGCCTATGAGGGCCTCACCTGCAATGCGCTCGAATGGATCGCGAGCTTCGGCGGCGGCAGCATCGTCGATGGGAAAGGCGCGGTGACGATCGACAATCCGCAAGCCGCGAAGGCGATCGAGACCGCCAGGAGCTGGATCGGTACCATTTCGCCGAAGGGCGTGCTGTCGTACGGCGAGGAGGAATCGCGCGGCGTGTTCCAGTCCGGCAATGCGGTTTTCATGCGCAACTGGCCCTATGCCTGGGCGCTGGCGAACGCGGCCGACAGCCCGGTGAAAGGCAAGGTCGGCATCGCGGTCCTGCCGCAAGGCGATGGTGGCGAGGCGCGCCATGCGGCCACCCTGGGCGGGCAGCATCTGGCCGTGTCGCGCTACTCGGCGCACCCGAAGGAAGCGGCGGATCTGGTGCGGTACCTCACCTCCGCGCCGGAGCAGAAGCGCCGCGCGCTCAAGGGTTCGTTCAACCCGACCTTGCGCAGCCTCTATTCGGACCAGGAGCTGCTCGCCGCCAATCCGTTCTACCGTGATTTCCTGCCGATCGTGGACAGTGCGGTCGCGCGGCCCTCGACGGTGACAGGCCGGCGCTACAACCAGGTGTCCAGCGCCGTGGTGCGCACCATCCACGCCACCTTGCTGGGACAGGGCGCGGCTTCGGAAAATCTCGTGGGCCTGGACAAGGCGCTGGAACGGCTGAGCCGGGGCGGCCACTGGTAAGGCGTCGCGCGCTGTGCCGGTCGCGAAGCTGCGCTCGAGCGAGCGAGAACTGACAGGCGCCGCCCACGCGGCCGCGAAAAGAGGACTGACGCTGGAGCGCCAGCGGGCGCGGACCGCCTGGCTGTTTGTGACGCCGATGCTGGCGGCGTGCGCGCTGGTGGCGGCCTGGCCGCTGGCCCGCACCATCGTCTTCAGTTTCACCGACGCTTATCTGACGGATTTGGATCACTGGCAGTTCATCGGAATTGCCAACTATGCCGCCTTGTTCGAAGACCCGCTGTGGTGGCGCGCGGTGGCGACCACGGTGGAGTTCGCCGTCGTCTCGGTCGGGCTGGAGACGTTGCTCGGGCTCGCGATCGCGCTGACCTTGAATGCGCATATGCCGGGGCGCGGCCTGCTGCGCGCGGCGGTCCTCATTCCCTGGGCGATACCGACCGTGATCTCGGCCAAGATGTGGGGCTGGATGCTCCATGACCTCTATGGCGTGGTGAATGCCGCGCTGCTGAAACTCGGCCTGATCGATGCGCCCTGGGCCTGGCTGGCGGAACCGAGGCTTGCCTTCGCGGCTGTCGTCGCGGTCGATGTGTGGAAGGCGACGCCGTTCATGACCCTGCTGATCCTGGCGGCTCTGCAGGTCCTCCCCAAGGAGATCTACCAGGCTGGCAAGGTCGACGGCGCGTCGCCGCTCCGGATGTTCCTGCGCGTCACGCTGCCCCTGATCCGGCCGGCGCTGCTGGTCGCGATCATCTTTCGCGGTCTCGATGCACTGCGGGTGTTCGACGTGATCTACGTCCTCACCGGCAACAACCCGGCGACCACCACCATGTCGGTCTATGCCCGGCAACAGCTGGTCGATTTCCAGGACGTCGGCTACGGCTCGGCGGCGGCGACCGCGCTGTTCCTGATCGTCGCAATTGCCACGGCGATCGTGATCACGCTCGGAAGGGTCAACGTGACCGCGGCCGGAGAGCGGCGATGATCTCCAGGTATCTCGGCAGGCTGGCCTTCTATCTGCTGATCGCGGCGATCATCTTCTATGCGGTCTTCCCGTTCTATTGGGCGATCGTGTCCTCGCTCAAGACCGGCA
>DASSBF010000198.1:0-6044 GCA_035699005.1 Dongiaceae bacterium | reverse complement strand
GGCCCCGCCTCCAGCAGCAGCACGCGATGACGCCCGTTCGCAGTCAGGCGGTTGGCGAGCACACAACCCGCCGACCCAGCGCCGACAATGATGTAGTCGTACTCGGTCACCCCGATCCCCCCTTGACGCCGATTGATCTAGCCGAAGAGCGAAAATGGCGTCTAGTGTGGCGCGGCATGCGGGGAGTGCGTTCCGTGAGAATCAAGAGCCTCGAGACTTTCACCACGCCCAATGTCGGGTTCGTGCGCGTGACGGCCGAAGACGGGATGCAGGGCTGGGGCCAGGTCTCGCCCTACAACGCCGACATCACCTGCCAGATATTCCATCGACAAGTCGCGCGCTGGGCGCTTGGGGCGGATGCCGATGATATCGCGGGCCTGACCGATTCCATCCCCGAGCGGGAACACAAGTTCCCCGGCTCCTATCTCATGCGTGCCCTGACCGGCCTCGACACCGCGCTGTGGGATCTGCGCGGCAAGCGCGCGGGCAAGACCGTGTGCGAACTGCTGGGCGGGCGGCCCCGGCCGTTCCCGGTCTACGCCTCCAGCATGAAGCGCGGCGAGATCACGCCCAAGGACGAGGCGGCGCGCTTCCTGCGCCTGCGCGACCGGCACGGCTACACCGCCTTCAAGTTCCGCGTCGGCAAGGAATGCGGCCATGACGAGGACGAGTGGCCGGGCCGCACCGGCGAGATCGTGCCGCTGATCCGCCGGACGCTCGGCCCCGATGCGCGTTTGCTGGTGGACGCCAACAGCGCCTACACGCCGAAGAAGGCGATCGAGGTCGGCGGCATGCTGCAGGATCACGGCATCTGCCATTTCGAGGAGCCTTGCCCGTACTGGGAATACCACTGGACCAAGCAGGTGACCGGCGCGCTCGAGCTCGACGTGACCGGCGGCGAGCAGGATTGCGACCTCGCGCTCTGGCGCTTCGCGATCGACCTCCGCGCGGTCGATGTGGTGCAGCCGGACATCTGCTACCTCGGCGGCATCAACCGCACCTTGAAGGTGGTCGAGATGGCGCAGGCGGCCGGCCTGCCGGTGACACCGCACGCCGCCAACCAGTCGATGGTGACGGTCTTCACGCTGCACCTGATGGGCGCGATCGCGAATGCCGGCCCCTATGTCGAGTTCTCGATCGAAGGCGCCGACTATTATCCGTGGGACAGCGGCCTCTATGAGCCGGCGCTGGTCGCGCGCGACGGCATGGTGCAGATCCCCGACGGCCCGGGCTGGGGCGTGGAGATCAGCCGCGCCTGGCTGGACAAGGCCGCCTATCAGCGCAGCACGTGGGAAGGCTGAACCGCCCCTAGGCCGCCGGCACCATCGTGTCCGATCCGGACACAAAGCCCCGCAGCACGTGGATCACATCGCGGATGCCGACGACACCGACAAGCGTGTGCTCGTCGAGCACCGGAATATGGCGAATGCCATGCTGGTCCATCTTTGCCATGACGTCCGCCAGATCGTCATTTGGAGAGCAGGAGATGAGCTTCTTGCTCATCAGCCTCTCGACCGGCAGGCGCATGATATCCGTGCCTCCGGCCGCCAGCGCGCGAACGACATCGCGCTCGGAGAACATCCCAAGCACTGTGGTGCCTTCGGTGGGGACGATATCCGTCACGACCAGGGCGCCGATGTTCTCGCTCGCCATCAGCTTCAGAGCCGCCGAGACGGGCTCGCGCGGCCGGACGCTCACGACCCGAGCCTGCTTCTGCAGTAGTATCTGCGTGACTCTCATCAGGGCCTCCGTTTCACATCGCCACCACGTCGATATGTCCCAACCACCCCGGCAATCGGATGAAGCTTGCGCCGGCAGATCTGGAGTTCACTTCGCATTCAAAATGTGGTATACATAATGCCAGACTCGGAGTCAATGAGAAACTGGCAGAACTCCAGGCGATGACTTAAGCAATAGGAGCAAGGGTAGCGGTTGACACGACCAGCGGTATACCGTATTTCGTACGCCACTTCGAACCCGCCAGAATGGCGAAAGATAGTGCCATTGGGCGCCTTTCGGCAAGATGGACGAAGGGGCCGATCAATCATCTGCGGCCCCCGGCCGAGGGCGTTTTGGGGCCTGCCTTGACCTGACGCGAGATCGGAGGCTTGGGGCTCTTTCTTCGACTTGCGTGGAGTATGAAACAGCTAATGGCGATTGGTGCAAAGCTTCGAGTTGGCCCCGCAGCCTCCGCGCCGGCGATGTCCGGTGCGCGCCGGCCGCGCAATCACGCGAGCAATGGCGACTCGGGTGGGACTCACGTTCGGCTGAACATCGCTCCGATCCAGGCCAATATGAGCCTGCGCGACCTCGCGTACGATGCCATCAAGAAGGCGATCACCGAGATGGACATCTACGGTCACGCGACGGAGGCCCGCCTCGACGAGCGCCAGCTGTCCGAGGATCTCGGCGTGAGCCGTACGCCCATCCGGGAGGCTCTGACCATTCTCGAGCTGGAGGGGTTCGTGCGCGCCGTGCCGCGGCGCGGGATTTTCGTTGTCCGCAAATCTAAGGCGGAAATCATCGACATGATCACCGTGTGGGCCGCGCTCGAAAGCATGGCGGCGCGCCTTGCCGCCCAGCGCGCCACCAGCAAGGACCTGCGCGCCCTGCGCAATATCTTCGAGCAGTTCGAGGATGAGCCGCTCTCGGAACACATGAACGAATACTCCGAGGCGAACATCGCATTTCATCAGACGATCATCAGGCTCAGCAAGTGCGCGCTGATTGGCGAGATGACGGGGAACCTGTTCATCCACGTGCGGGCGATCCGCAACGTATCGCTGCGCCAGGCGCATCGCGCCGAGCGCTCGATCATCGAGCATAAGCACATCATCGACGCGCTCGAAGCGCGCGATGCGGATCTCGCCGAAAGACTAAGCCGCGAGCACACCCTCGGCCTCGCGGCGCACGTGGAGAAGCACGGCATCTTCCACGCGTAGCACCGCGCGGCGCCGGCCGGCGCCTTCGCCGAACCGTGGGGCAGCAGCTCTTCGCCTTCGCCAGCAGCTCGGACCAGCCTGACCCCAACGGTCCGGATGCTGCACTACGCCGGCGGCGAAGCCGCCGCCCGCCGGACGCATCCGACGTGCCGCCAAGCCTATTGGTCGGCCGTATACAGAACACCACTTGACAAGCGCATCCTCTGGCATGCCAAATACCAGCCTGTCAGTCCTCGCCGGCATGCACGTCGATACGGGTGCGGCTCATTGGCCCGAGAGTTCCCCTCTCCGGGCCGTTCCCCGCTTCCGCATCCTGCCTGGAAGGCGAAGGCGTCGCGACTTTCCGCTGCCAGCATGCAGCGCCTGATCGGCGCTCGGGCGGCGGCGCCAAGAAAGCAAACCAGGGAGAAAAGCAATGGCTGAAGCGGCCGCCAAGAAACCGAGTTCGACGGCTCATGCAACCCAGCGGCAGCAGAATGTCGTGCGCGCTGTCCTCGACAAGGCCAAGGCGGAAGGCCGCACCAGCCTCACCGCCCCCGAAGGCAAGCGCGTGTGCGAAGCCTATGGCATCCCGGTGCCGAAAGAGGGCGTGGCGCGGTCGGCCCCGGAAGCCGTGACGCTCGCGGCCGGCATGGGCTACCCGGTGGTGCTGAAGATTGTCTCGCCCGACATCCTGCACAAGACCGAAGCGGGCGGCGTGCTGGTCGGCCTCGGCAGCGGCGACGAGGTGGCGAAGGGCTATGAGACCATTCTCGCCAATGCCCGCCGCTACAAGTCCGACGCCCGGATCGAGGGCATCCAGGTCCAGCAGATGCTCAAGGGCGGACAGGAGGTCATCGTCGGGGCCGTCACCGACGACAGCTTCGGGAAGCTGGTTGCGTTCGGCCTGGGCGGCGTCCTGGTCGAGGTCCTCAAGGACATCACCTTCCGCTTGGCGCCGGCGACGCGCGAGGACGCGCTCTCCATGCTCGACGGCATCCAGGCGGCGGAAATCCTGAGGGGCGTGCGCGGCGGCGAGCCCGTCGACCGCGAGGCGCTTGCCGCCGTCATCCGGAATGTCAGCGAGCTCGTGAGCGATTTTCCCGAGATCGCCGAGATGGATCTCAACCCGATCTTCGCCACGCCGGCGGACGCGATCGCCGCCGACGTGCGCATCGTCGTGGACTTTGCCCCGAAACCGGCCCGCTACCGGCCGAGCCAGGGTGAGATCGTCGCGCAGATGAACCGGATCATGAAGCCGGACGCGCTCGCGGTCATCGGCGCCTCGTCCGAGGACGGCAAGATCGGCAACTCGGTGATGAAGAACCTCATCAACGGCGGCTACAAGGGCACGATCTATCCCATCCACCCGAAGGCCGCCGAGATCATGGGGATCAAGGCGTACAAGTCCGTCAAGGACGTGCCCGGCCCCATCGACGTCGCCGTGTTCGCGATCCCGGCGAAGGTCGTGGCGCAGGCCCTGGTCGAATGCGGCGAGAAGAAGATCGCCGGCGCGGTGCTCATCCCCTCCGGCTTTGCCGAGACCGGCAATGTCGAAGGCCAGAAGGAGATCCAGGAGATCGGACGGAAATACGGCGTCCGCCTGATGGGTCCGAACATCTACGGCTTCTACTATACGCCCAAGAACCTGTGCGCCACCTTCTGCACCGCCTATGACGTGAAGGGCAAGGCGGCGCTGTCGTCGCAGTCCGGCGGCATCGGCATGGCCATGATCGGCTTCAGCCGTTCGGCCAAGATGGGCGTCTCGGCCATCGTCGGGGTCGGCAACAAGGCCGACATCGACGAGGACGACCTGCTCACCTTTTTCGAGCAGGACGACAACACGGAAGTCATCGCCCAGCACTGCGAGGACCTGAAGGATGGCCGCGCCTTTGCCGAGGTGGCGAAGCGCGTGTCCAGGAAGAAGCCGGTGATCGTGCTCAAGGCCGGTCGCACGTCCGCGGGCGCCAGGGCCGCGAGCTCGCACACCGGCGCGCTGGCCGGCAACGACAAGATCTATGAGGACGTCCTCGCGCAATCGGGCGTCATCCGCGCCCGCTCGCTGCGCGATCTGCTCGACTTCGCGCGCGGCGTGCCGATCCTGCCAACGCCCAAGGGCGAGAACGTCGTCATCATCACGGGCGCCGGCGGCTCCGGCGTGCTGCTGTCGGATGCCTGCGTCGACAACGACCTGAAGCTCATGGCGATGCCGGCCGATCTCGATGCGGCTTTCCGCAAGTTCATCCCGCCGTTCGGCGCCGCCGGGAACCCGGTCGACATCACGGGCGGCGAGCCGCCGAGCACCTATCGCAACACCGTCAAGCTCGGCCTCGAGGATCCGCGGATCCATTCCCTCATCCTCGGCTACTGGCACACGATCATCACGCCGCCGATGGTATTCGCCGAGCTGGTGGTCAGCGTGATCGAGGAGATGAAGGCGAAGGGCATCCACAAGCCGATCGTCGCTTCCCTGGCCGGCGACGTGCAGGTCGAAGAGGCGTCCGAACACCTCTACGCGCATGGCGTTCCCGCCTACGCCTACTCGACCGAGATTCCGGTTGCGGTACTGGGCGCCAAGTACAGGTGGGCTCGCGGCGCCGGGCTGCTCTGAGCGACACGGCGGGTCATCCGGCGGGGCGCATTGCCTCGCCGGATAAGCGCGCCACGAACAATCGACAGCGGCAACGGCACTGCAGTGCGGCCGCGGCGGGAGATCGGCCATGAATATCCATGAATACCAGGCCAAGGCGGTGTTGAAGGAGTTCGGCGTTCCTGTCCTGCGCGGCAAGCCTGTGCACTCCATCGAGGATGCGGAAGCGGCGGCGCGCGAGCTGGGCGGTCCGCTGTGGGTCGTCAAGAGCCAGATCCACGCCGGCGGCCGTGGCAAGGGCCGCTTCAAGGAGAAGGAGGCCGGAGGGAAAGGTGGCGTACGCCTGGCCCGCTCCATCGAGGAGGTGCAAACCCACGTCCGCCAGATGCTGGGCAGAACGCTTGTCACCCATCAGACCGGCCCTGCGGGAAAGGTGGTGAACCGCCTCTATATCGAGGATGGCTCCGAGATCGCGCGCGAACTCTATCTGTCGGCCCTGATCGATCGCGCGACCGGACGCGTCGCCTTTGTCG
>DASSBF010000197.1:0-2833 GCA_035699005.1 Dongiaceae bacterium | reverse complement strand
CCGCGGGTCTCGCGCTCCTCCGCGCTGGCCTCCAAGGCGACCGGCTTTCCGATCGCCAAGGTCGCCGCCAAGCTCGCAGTCGGCTACACGCTGGATGAGATCACCAACGACATCACCAAGGTGACGCCGGCCTCCTTCGAGCCGACGATCGACTATGTCGTCACCAAGATGCCGCGTTTCACCTTCGAGAAGTTCCCCGGCGCGGAGGCCGTGCTCTCCACCTCCATGAAGTCGGTGGGCGAAGCCATGTCGATCGGCCGCAACTTCCAGGAATCGGTGCAGAAGGCGCTGCGCTCCATGGAAACCGGCCTGACCGGCTTCGACGAGGTCGAGCTGCCGGACAGCAAGGCCGAGATCCTCAAGGAGCTGGCCCGCGCGACGCCGGACCGCCTGATCCGCGCCGCCGAGGCGCTGCGCCGCGGCCTCACGGTCGAGGAGATCCACGGCGCATCGAAGTTCGATCCCTGGTTCCTGCGCCAGATCGAAGGCATCGTCGCCGCCGAGGAAGAGATCAAGGCCCAGGGCCTGCCGCGCGATCATGCCGGCCTGCTGCGGCTCAAGAAGATGGGCTTCTCCGACGCGCGCCTCGCCAAGCTTGCCGGCATGAAAGCCAAGGACGTGTTCGTCCTGCGCCACCAGCTCGACGTGCGCCCGGTCTACAAGCGCATCGACACCTGCGCGGCGGAGTTCGCCTCGCAGACCTCCTACATGTATTCCTGCTACGAGGGCACCGGCTGGACCGAAAACGACTGGGATAAAGCTGAGTGCGAAGCCAACCCCAGCGACCGGCGCAAGGTCATCATCCTGGGTGGCGGGCCCAACCGCATCGGGCAGGGCATCGAGTTCGACTATTGCTGCGTCCATGCCGCCTATGCGCTGCGCGAGGCCGGCATCGAGACCATCATGGTCAACTGCAATCCGGAGACGGTCTCCACCGACTACGACACCTCGGACCGGCTCTATTTCGAGCCGCTGACGGCCGAGGACGTGATCGAGCTGGCGCGGGTCGAGCAGCGCAAGGGCACCCTGCTCGGCGCCATTGTGCAGTTCGGCGGCCAGACTCCGCTGAAGCTGGCCGCCGCGCTCGAGCAGGCGGAGATCCCGATCCTCGGCACCTCACCGGACGCGATCGATCTGGCGGAAGATCGCGAGCGGTTCCAGCAGCTCCTGAAGAAGCTCGGCCTGCGCCAGCCGGAGAACGGCACGGCGCGCTCGCTGGAAGAAGCTGAGGCAATCGCCGAGCGCATCGGCTATCCGGTGGTGATCCGGCCGTCCTACGTGCTGGGCGGGCGCGCCATGGAGATCGTTCACGAGCCGCAGGCGCTGCGCCGCTACATGCGCACCGCCGTGCAGGTCAGCGGCGACAACCCGGTGCTGATCGATTCCTATCTTGAAGATGCGATCGAGGTGGATGTCGATGCCCTCGCCGACGGCACCGATGTCCATGTCGCGGGCATCATGGAGCATATCGAAGAGGCCGGGATCCATTCCGGCGACAGCGCCTGCGCGCTGCCGCCCTATTCGCTGCCGCTGCAGGTGATCGCGGAGATCCGGCGCGAGTCGGTCTCGCTCGCCAAGGGCCTCAACGTCGTCGGGCTCATGAACGTGCAGTTCGCGATCCAGCGCCGCGACATCTATGTGCTGGAGGTCAACCCGCGCGCCAGCCGCACCGTGCCGTTCGTCGCCAAGGCGACCGGCCTGCCGATCGCCAAGATCGCCGCGCGCGTGATGGCGGGCGAGAAGCTGAACGCATTCAACCTCGACCTCAGCAAGCGCCCCCACATGGCGGTGAAGGAGGCGGTGTTCCCGTTCGCGCGCTTCCCCGGCGTCGACATCATCCTGGGGCCGGAGATGAAATCGACCGGCGAGGTCATGGGCCTCGATTCCAACTTCGCGCGCGCGTTCCTGAAAGCCCAGATCGGCGCCGGCCAGAACCTGCCGCGCTCCGGGGCGGTGTTCATCTCGGTCAAGGACAAGGACAAGCCGGCGATCGCGGATGCGACCCGCAAGCTCCTGGAGATGGGCTTTGACGTGCTGGCGACGCCGGGCACCGCAGCCTATTTCCGCAATCTCGGCTTCGGCGTGCGCGCCATCAACAAGGTGCACCAGGGCAGCCCGCACATTGTCGAGGCGATGCAGCGGGGCGAAGTGAAGCTGGTCTTCAACACCGTGGCGGGGGCCAAGTCGATCGCCGATTCCTTCGCCCTCCGGAGGACCGCCCTGATGGGTGGAATCCCTTATTTCACAACGGTTTCAGGTATTCTGGCGGCCGTCGGCGCGATCGCCGAGCTGAGCAAGGGAGAGCTTGAAGTCGCCCCGCTCCAGTCTTATTTTCTAGCCTCGAACCAACCGGCGGCGCGTTAACACTCAGACGCCCGCCGATCCGCCACCCACCGGGCGCCGCCGTATCAAAAAGCATGGCCGCCCGCGGGGGGTTTTTTGCTGTTTAGGTAGTGACGATGAGCAAGATCCCGATGACGGCGGACGGCTATGCCCGCCTGGAAGAGGAACTGAAGCATCTGAAGGCGGTGGCGCGCCCGGAGGTCATCCGCGCCATTTCCGAAGCGCGCGAGCACGGCGACATTTCCGAGAACGCCGAATACCACGCCGCGCGCGAGCGCCAGAGCTTCATCGAGGGGCGCCTTGCCGAACTGGAGGACAAGATCAGCCGCGCCGAAGTGATCGACCCGTCGAAGCTCTCCGGCAAGCAGGTCAAGTTCGGCGCCACTGTCACGCTGATCGACGAGGACACCGAGGAGAAGGCGGTCTACCAGATCGTCGGCGAGGACGAGGCCGACATCAAAACCAAGCGCCTCGCCATCACCTCGCCGCT
>DASSBF010000196.1:0-2431 GCA_035699005.1 Dongiaceae bacterium | reverse complement strand
GTTCCTGTGGGCGTTCGAAGAGCGCGAACTGCTGATGGAGTTCTACGAGCGGGTCAGCGGTGCGCGCCTGCACGCGGCCTACTACCGGCCCGGCGGTGTGCACCAGGATCTGCCGGCGGGAATCCTCGACGACATCTGGGCGTGGTCGGAGCGCTTCCCCCAGGTCATCGATGACATCGAGGTGCTGCTGACCGAAAACCGCATCTTCAAGCAGCGGCTGGTCGACATCGGCACCGTCTCGGCGGAGGATGCGATCGCCTGGGGATTCACGGGCCCGATGTTGCGGGCCAGTGGCGTGCCATGGGACCTGCGCAAGGCGCAGCCGTACCTTGTATACGACAAGATGGATTTCGACATCCCGGTCGGACGCAACGGCGATTGCTACGACCGCTATCTGGTGCGGGTCGAGGAAATGCGCCAGTCCCTGAAGATCGTCCGCCAGTGCGTGCAGAACATGCCCGGCGGCCCGGCGACCACCGCCGACCGCAAGGTCGCGCCGCCGCCGCGCGCCGTGATGAAACGCTCGATGGAAGCGCTGATCCACCACTTCAAACTCTATACCGAGGGCTTCCACGTGCCGGCGGGCGAGACCTACACCGCGGTCGAGGCGCCCAAGGGCGAGTTCGGCGTCTACCTGGTCTCGGACGGCAGCAACCGGCCCTATCGCTGCAAGATCCGCGCGCCGGGATTCCCGCACTTACAGGCGATGGAATTCTGCTCCAAGGGCTACATGCTGGCGGATTCGGTGGCGATCCTCGGCTCCATGGATATCGTGTTCGGCGAGATCGATCGATGAGCGGCAACGAAAGCAATAGCGAGGTGGTGCAACCGGCGAACTTCGCCTTCACGCCGGAGAATCGCGCAGAAGCCGACCGCTTCATCGCCAAATATCCGGCGGGCCGGCAAGCGAGCGCCGTGCTGCCGCTGCTCTACATCGCGCAGCGCCAGGAGGGCTGGGTCCCGCGCGCGGCGATGGATCACGTGGCTGAGATTCTCGACATGGCGCCAATCCGCGTCTACGAGGTCGCGACCTTCTACACCATGTTCCACCTCGCGCCGGTCGGGAAGCATCACCTGCAGGTCTGCCGCACCACGCCGTGCTGGCTGCGCGGCGCGGACCAGATGACCGAGACCTGCAGGAAAAAGCTCGGCATCGGCCTCGGCGAAACCACGAAGGACGGACTGTTCTCGCTGGTCGAGGTCGAATGCCTCGGCGCCTGCGTGAATGCGCCGGTGGTGCAGATCAACGACGATTTCTACGAGGACCTCGATCCGAAGCGGCTGGAATGGCTGCTGGACGAGCTGGCGGCGGGCCGCAAGCCCGCCTTCGGCTCGCAGACCGGACGCCAGGGCTCGGCCCCGGACGGCGGCCCGATCACCCTCAAGGACATTTCGCGCCCGGGCGGCGCCCCGGCCGAGTGACCCGCGCATGTTGAAAGATCAGGATCGCATCTTCCGCAATCTCTATGGCCAGGACGATTGGCGCCTGGCGGGCGCGCGCCGCCGCGGAATCTGGGACAACACCAAGGATCTGCTGGCGCGCGGACGTGACTCCATCATTGACGAGATCAAGAAGTCCGACCTGCGCGGCCGCGGCGGGGCGGGGTTCCCGACCGGCCTCAAATGGTCGTTCATGCCCAAGCAATCGGATGGCCGGCCGGCCTACCTGGTGGTGAATGCGGACGAGTCCGAACCCGGCACCTGCAAGGACCGCGAGATCATGCGGTTCGACCCGCATATCCTGCTGGAAGGCTGCCTGGTCGCCGGCTTCGCGATGGGCGCCATCGCCACCTACATCTATATCCGCGGCGAGTTCTGCAATGAGGCGGTGAACCTCCAGGCCGCGATCGACGAGGCCTACGAAGCGGGTCTCATCGGCAAGAACGCCTGCGGCTCCGGCTACGACCACGACATCTATCTGCATCGCGGCGCCGGCGCCTACATCTGCGGCGAGGAGACCGGGCTGCTCGAGAGCCTCGAGGGCAAGAAGGGCCAGCCGCGCCTGAAGCCGCCGTTCCCGGCGGCGGTCGGCCTCTATGGCTGCCCGACCACGGTCAACAACGTCGAATCCATCGCGGTCGCGCCGACCATCCTGCGGCGCGGTGCGGGCTGGTTCGCGGCGCTGGGGCGGCCGAAGAATACCGGCACCAAGCTGTTCTGCGTCTCCGGCCACGTGAACAAGCCCAACACCTTCGAGGAGGAGATGGGCATTCCGCTGAAAGAGCTGATCGAACGCTATTGCGGCGGGGTGCGCGGCGGCTGGGACAATCTGCTGGCGGTCATCCCGGGGGGCGCGTCGGTGCCGGTGCTGCCGAAATCGATCTGCGACGAGGTCCTGATGGATTTCGATTCGCTGCGCGCGGTGCAATCCGGCCTCGGCACCGCCGCGGTGATCGTGATGGACAAGTCGACCGACATCGTCGAGGCGATC
>DASSBF010000195.1:0-37661 GCA_035699005.1 Dongiaceae bacterium | reverse complement strand
GTTGGCGCGCCGCTCAGCATTCTTCGCAGCTGCTTCGAACAGCGTGGCCGCGCGCTGCTGTTCGCCCTCGATCGCCAACGCCGCCGCGATGTGCGCCAGCGCCAGGGCGGGCGCGGAATCGAGCGACATCTGGTCGGCCGCATAGCGCAGGTCGGCCAGCCTCGCCAGGCCTGCGCGCGCCAGTACATACTGCGCATAGGCCTGCGCCGACGGCGTGCGGCCATAGCGGTGGATGCCGCTGCCTTCGCCGGCCTCCCCCGCGGCAACCTTGCGCATGCCATCCAAGCCGAGATCGATGGCCGATTGCGGCACTGCCAAGCCCTTCGCCTTGGCGCGCATCAGGAAATCCATCGCGAAGGCGGACAGCCACGGCTCGCCGGTATCGAAGGCGGTCCACAATCCGAACAGCCCGTCGAAGCGCTGCCGGTTGAGCGTGCTCTGGATCGTCTTCTGGAGCTCGCGCTGATCGACTTGCCTATAGCGGTCTTCCAGTGACCACAGATCGGCGACATCGCCCGCGATCAGCATGGGATAGGCGACGCTGATGGTCTGCTCCAGGCAGCCGTAGGGATAGTGCGAGAGGTTGGCGAGGATGGTCTGCACGTCGAGATTGGGCGTCGTGCTGAAGCTCGCCCGCAGCGTTGCGCCCTCCAGATAGGGATCGAGCGCAGCCTGGTTAAGCGTCATGGATTCGCCCGGCATCAGCCGCCTGGTCAGCGACTGGGTGACCGGCGCGGTTGCGGGCCGCACCGGGATGGCGATCGTGCGATCCAGCGCGAAGCCGTCGGGCCCTTTCAGGCTCAGCGTGATCTTGCCATTGCCGACCCGCTGGCCAAGGATCGCGACGCGCAGGTGCGTGCTGGCGCCCTGCGCCAGATCGACGCCGACGGTCGCGCCCACGTCCAGCTGCACGTCGCCGCTCGAGGCCAGGGAAACGTCGTAGCGGCCGGCGGCGCCGTCGAGGTTCTGCAAAGTCAGTGACAGGCTGCTCTTGTCCCCCGGCGCGAGGAACCGCGGCGCTGAGATGTCCGCGATCACCGGATCGCGCACCACCAGCGCGGCTTCCGCCCAGCCGACATTCCGCGCATCGTAGGCGACCGCCATCAGCCGCAGGCGGCCGTTGTAGTCGGGGATGTCGAAGGCGACCTTGACCTTGCCGTCCTGCCCGACCTGAACCAGTCCGGAATAGAGCGCCACCAGCTTGATATTTTTCGGCGCGCCACGCTGAGCGGAATCGCCGTCGCCGCCTTCGCGAATATTGCCGCGGCGTCCCACCTTGCCGTCGATCAACTGGCCATAGAGATCGCGCAACTCCACGCCGAGCCGCTTCTTACCGAAGAAATAGTCGACCGGATCGGGCGATTCGAAGTCGGTCAGCGTCAGGATGCCCTCATCCACCGCCGCGACGGTGAGATAGGCGGAAGCGCCGCTGAGGTTGGAAAGCGTGACGGGGATCTCGACCTTCTGGCGCGGCATCACCTTGTCCGGCACCTGCATCCGGACCTGCAGGGTACGAGGCGCGGCATCGATTGCCAGCCACGCGACGCCGACCGCGCGGCCCGGCCCGCGCTCCTGGTTCCGGCCCGGCCGGAAGGCGCTCGCCAGCACATAGGCTCCGGCGCCCCATTGCGGGTCGACATCGACCTTGATCGTCCTTCCCTCCACGGGAATGGACACCACGCGCGTGCTGAGGACGCGGTCGGTGGCGATGGCGACCAGCGCCTCGCCGGCGAACGGCGCGCGCAGCTGGATCTGCGCGGTCTCGCCGGGCTTGTAGCTCTGCTTGTCGTTGACCACCCGCAGCCGGTCAGGGGATTCGCCGCTTCCCGGCTTGGCCGACCAGCCGGCATGGAACCGCATGGAGCTGGCGACGCCGCTCGCCGGGTCATAGACCTCGAGCCGGAAATTGCCCCATTGCACCGTCTTCTCGATCCTGGCCGGGCCCTCGGCGCTCGCCGCGACCGCGCCGACATCGGCCGGGCCATCGTGGATCGAGACGTGATAGTCCCAGGATCCGCCGGCATAGAACCAGTCGTAGTCCCACTCCTCGCGCACCAGGCGGTACTGCAGCTCCGGCACAGCCTGCTGCCTGCCGTCGATATCGAGCGCGATGATTTCGAACTGCGCCGTGCCGTTCTCGGCGACCTCGTCATCCGGGAACAGCGGCCTGATGCCGAGATAGAGCTTCTTCTCGCGCACCGGCAACTCGACGCTCTCGATCACCGGACGGCCGCCGAACTCGTAGACCTCGACCCGCAAGGTGGCCTTGAGCGGCGCCTGCACGTCCGGCACGTCCGCAAGCTTGACCGGCAAGGAGAAGGCGCCCTTGGCATCCGTGCGCATGTCGGCGAATGCCACGCGCTGCGGATCGACATCCTCTTCCTCCAGCCCGAAGCGATAGCCTTCGAATTGCGGGAACGGCTTCGCGTCGGGCGCGATGACCAGGTCGGATTTGACCTTGAGATCGGCGGCAGGCGCGCCATAGAGGAACTGTGCACCGCCGGTGACCGTCAGCTCCTGCTCCGGAACGATCGTCGTCGCTGAGGGCGTCAGCTTGGTCTCGATCCGCGCCGGAACCACGTCTTCCACCAGGAAGCTCTGCGACGCGATCGCGGGCGCATGCGGGTCGACGAACGCTTCGACGGTCCATTGGCCGGTGCGCGCGGCATCGGAGATCGCGATGTCCTGCTGGAACCCGCCCTCCATATCCTTGAGGTTCTCGAAGCGCTGCGCTTCGACGCCGTCCGGCCGCACCAGCCGCAGGGTGACCGGCAGATCGGCGACGCTCTTGCCCGCCCAATCGCGCAGCAGGGCGCCCAGACGCACCGTCTCGCCGGGCCGGTAGACGCCGCGGTCGGTATAGATGAAGAGATCGAGGTTGGGGGTCGCCGCGCGGCCGCCAACGCCACGGTCGCTGAGATCATAGGCGGCGCGGGTCAAGTCGAGGAAGCTGAAATCGCCATCCTTGCGGAAGGCGGTCACGGCGGTCGCCAGACGCCCGCCGCTGCCGTGGATCAGGCCGCGATCGAAATGGGCGGCGCCGTCGCGGTCGGTGGCCGCGACGCCCAGCACCTCGTTGTTGCGCGCCAGCAATTGCACGCTGACCCGGTTCAGGGGCTCGGCGGTCTCCAGCGATCGGACGAAGACGTTGAGGCCGTCCTCGCCCGACATGGTGGTGAGGCCGATATCCGAGACGACGATCCACTGCGTGGCATAGGCGTCCCAATAGTCCCTGGCCTGATCCTCGGTCTCGTCCGGTTCGGCCGCGCGCGCCATCAGGAGATACACGCCCGGCTTGATCTCCGGCGCCATGTCCATGATCGGCACCGACGTCAGCACCCGGAGATTGCGGCCGCCTTCGACCGGCATCGAACCCTGCCAGATCTGCTCGCCGCCCTCGTCCGCGATGCGCCGGCGGTCCCATTCATAGAGATTGCTGAGGAAGTTCCCTTTGTTGATCTCGCCGACCAGGTTGCGGTCGTTGATGCGCAGCAGCTTGAGCTTGGTGAAATCGACATTGATGGTGGTGAGGGGAACGCCGGTCGAGCCGACCTTCGGCAGGACGTATGCCTGCTTCTGGAACCCGACGCTCGGCGCGCGGTCACCGATCGCGACATCGATGACCTGGTCCCCCATCAGCGCGCCGATCTCCGCCGGCAGGCCGCTCTTCAGCGTGACTTGGTAGCTGCCGCCATAGCTCAAGCCATCGAGACACAGCTTGCGGTCGATCGCGCGGTAGGCGACCTGCGTTTCGGGCGAGATGCGCACGTAATCGTCATAGGCGAGCTGCCGCGTGCCAGGGATCCGCCGGTCGAACTGCAGGCAGACCTGCGGCCGGTCGCCGTCGGTCGAGGTCTCCATGGTCTCGTAGTGGAACGGGATCGCGCGGCTCAGGCGCTGATAGGCGGCGCGCGCATCGGCGTCCTGGTTCAGGGTGACGGCCTGATCGTACGCGTCCAGCGCCTCGCTCGCGCGATCGATCTTTTCCAGCGCCTTGCCAAGCGCGAGATAGGCGGCCGCCTTGTCGGCCGGATTGCCCGCCGCCTCGGTGGCGAGATAGGCGGCATAAGCGGCGCCCAGCCCCTTGTCCAATTTGGTCTTGATCTGCGCAAGCGCGATCCAGAGCTCGTAGTTCTCGTAGCCCGCCGGCACCATGCTCTCGACTTGGGTTTCCGCCGCGACCTGGTCCTGGCCCGCGGCGAGCGCGCGCAGCGCGTCGGCCGCCTCCTGCGCATCGCCGTCGAACGCCTTCAGATTGTAGAGCTGGTTGCGATATTCGTACGCGGCGGAGGCCAGCGATTGCAGGTCGGCGCGCGCGGCCGCAAACGGAACCGCAGCAAACACAAGCAGCAGGCAGGCCAGGCGTCGCAGTACGGCGCTCATGACTGGAAAACTCCCCGGGGGATGAAGGCGCTCACGACATGGAACTAGACCAGATGGCGCGGGCGTTCTCAATCCTCCACCCACGCAATGACACGATCCGCTTTGACTTTGTCGGATTTTGGGCGGAAACAAGCAGTTCGTTGGACCATACGGATTTCCCGCCTGTCAGTGACCGCCATCACGCAGACATATCCAGACCCTGCGCCGCGCACCTGGCTGCTGTTCGGGGAGCGGCGCGGCGACAATGCGCAGGTGCTGGCGCTGGCCGCGATGCTGGGCTGGCCATACGAGGTGAAGCAACTGCGCTGGGTGGCGGACTATGACGTCGATCCAGCCGAAGCGGGCGCCTCTCTCGCCGGCCTCGACAGCGCGGCAAGCGATACCCTGTCGCCGCCTTGGCCCGAGCTGGTCATCGGCATCGGATTCCGCTCGGCCCCGATCTCGCGCTGGATCGCGCGACAGGGCGGCGAGCGCGCGATCAACATCCGCCTGGGCCGTCCGCGCACCGAGCTGAAGCCGTACGACCTGGTGATCACGACGCCGCAATACGGCCTGCCGCCGGCGCCGAACGTGCGCGAGCTGCCGCTGCCGCTGGTCAAGATTGACGAGGCCGAGATTGCGAAAGCGGTGGCGCGCTGGCAGCCGGAATTCGAGCGTCTGCCGAAACCCCGGATCGCCGTGCTGCTCGGCGGACACACCCAGCACATGGCGTTCGATGACGAAGTGGCACTCACCCTGGCTCGCGATCTGCAGGCGTTCGCGGCGCGAACTGGCGGATCGCTGTTGATCACCACCAGCCCGCGCTCGCCCGGTGGGCTGAGAGCGATGTTCGAACCGCTGCTGTCGGTTCCGCACTTCCTGTTCGAGTTCCGGGCGCAGGCGGACAATCCCTATCCGGCGCTGCTCGCCCTCGGCGATGCCGCGATCGTCACCAGCGACAGCGCCTCGATGATCGCCGACGCCGCCGCGTTCGAGCGGCCGCTGCTGATCTATGAGCTGCCGTGGCTCGGCCGCTCGAAAAAGCCCGGCCTCGTCGCCGGCGTCAAGCGCCACGTGCGCGAGCGGCGGGAGGAGCGCGGCATGGCAGGGCTGCCCGCCGACGCGCTCGACCGGTTCTATGACATGCTGACACGCCAAGGCCGCGCCCGGCCGCGCCGCAATGTGCTCGGCCTGACGCAGAAGCTCTATCAGGCCGGCATCGCCCGTCCCTTCACGCCGGATGCCGACCTGTCGTGGCGCCCCGCCGCAATCGCGCGGCAAAGCCAGGAGCAGTTGGTGGCGGAGATCAGGACGCTGTGGCGGGCTCGTCGCGGCGGGCAGTAGGAAGGCCGGCCTCCCGCACCATGGCGAGAGCCAACTCCCGCTCGCCGAGGATCGCGTGACTGGCGCCCAGACTGGCCAGGTGCTGCCGCTCCGCCTCCGAATGCGCGCGCGCGATGATGGGAAGGGATGGATTGGCGGCACGCGCCCGCTCGACGATGGTCCCTGCCTCGAACGCATCCGGGATGGCGACGAACAGGACGCGCGCGGCGGCGGGGTTCGCCGCCTTCAGCACCTCCGCATCCGCCGCATTGCCGATCATGATCTCGGCCCCCGCCGCATCGGCGACGGCGGCCTGACGATCCTCGATGACCAACACCGGCGAACCTGCGGACAGCAAGGCTTCGCCGATCACGCGCCCCACCCTGCCGTGGCCGACCAGGATGTAGTGCCCGGTCAGGGTTGTGGGAGCGATCTCGATCCGCGATGCCGCAACCTCCTCTTTCGCCGGGGCCAGCTTCTGGTGGAAGCGGTCGAGAATGGTGAAGGATAGCGGGTTGAGCAGGATGGAGATGATCGCGCCCGCCAGGATGAGGTCCTGGGCCTGATCGGACAGGATGCCAAGCGCCACCCCCAATCCCGCCAGGATGAACGAGAACTCGCCGATCTGGGCGAGGCTGGCGGAGATCACGAGCGCGGTGTCCTTCGAATGCCTGAAGGCGCGGACGATCAGAAAGGCGGCCACCGACTTGCCGAACAGGATGATGGCAAGCGTGCCCAGCAGCGGCCAGAGCTGGTCGACCAGGATCGACGGATCCAGCAGCATGCCGACCGACACGAAGAACAGCACCGCGAAGGCATCGCGCAGCGGCAGGGTTTCCTGCGCCGCCTGGTGGCTCAGCTCCGACTCGCTGAGGATCATGCCGGCGAAGAAGGCGCCGAGCGCGAACGAGACGCCGAACAGCGCCGCCGCGCCGAACGCGATCCCGAGCGCGATCGACAGCACGGCCAGGCGGAACAGCTCGCGTGAACCGGTGTGGGCGACGTAGTGCAACAGCCAGGGAACGGCCCGCCGTCCCAGCACCAGCATGATCGCGACGAAGGCGGCGACCTTGCCCATCGTGATCGCAAGGGCGACGGCCAGTTCGCGGGCATCGGGGCCCGTGCCCGCCTGATCCACCGTCTGATAGATATCGGCCAGCGGCGGCAGCAAAACCAGCACCGCCACCATGAAGATGTCCTCGACGATCAGCCAGCCGACGGCGATGCGGCCCTGGATCGTGTCCATGAGACGCCGCTCCTGGACCGCCCGCAACAGGACCACGGTGCTGGCGCAGGAGAGCGCGAGGCCGAACACCAGCCCCGCGAGGTGCGGCCAGCCGAGCAGCCATGAGAGGCCCCAGCCGAGCAGGGTCGCCACGGTTATCTGCACAACCGCTCCCGGCACGGCGATCGCGCGGACCGACAGGAGATCCTTGAGGGAGAAGTGCAGGCCGACGCCGAACATGAGAAGGATGACGCCGATCTCCGCCAACTCGGCGACCAGCGCCTGGTCCGCGACGAAGCCGGGTGTGAAGGGACCGGCAACCACGCCGGCCAGGAGGTAGCCGACCAGCGGCGATATCCGCAGCCGATGCGCCACCGCACCCAGGATGAAGGCGAGGACAATGCCGCCTACGATCGCGGCGATGAGCGGCGTATGGTGCGGCAATGCTAGTGCTCCGGCTGGTGGCGACAAGGGGCAAAGCATACGTGACAGAATTTCAGCCGCCGTCAAAGCGGTTGTAGCCTTGCGATGCCAAGGCACACAGCCCTGCGTTGCGCCGCCGGGCTTTGCGCGGGCCTCGCTTGTCACCTTCGCCGGCCCATGTTATAGGCCGGCCATCTGTGCGCCCGGCCTCCGCCGGCTGGTCGAAGGCTCTGCGTCGGCGGGCGAGCGCTCGAGATTCGGAGTTGTTTCATTCGATGTTGGTTTGGATCGACGCGGCTTCCCCGGCCGCTCGCCTGACGGTCTTCGGTTTGACGGTGACGGAGCGCCATTTGCAGGCGCTGATGCGGCTGGACCCGAAGCCGGCGCAGGTCATTATCGATGTCGGCAGCAAGGACCCCGCAGACCTCCGCATCCCCGCGCGCGTGCTGGAAGCGGTGCCGACCGTCTCGTCGCAATCCACCGCGCCGTTCACGGAGCGGCTGCGCGAGGCGCTGAGGCTGGCCGGGGACCAGCCGATGCTGATTCTGGACGGAACGGCGCTGGCGGACCAGCGACTGCATGCACAGCTTGTGGGGGCGGATCACAATCTCGCCGTTTTCGCCCCCGATGCCAAGGAATCCGCCGCCATGCTATTCCTGCGCATGGCAGGCTCGGTGGTCGTGCCGGAGGACGTCACCGACGTTGCATCCTTCGCACGCAGCCTGGTCGGCTCCGGCATGGCACAACAACTGACCCAAGACCAGTTCGACGGCTTCATCCGCAAGCTGCGGCGCAGCCTGCCATTCTACATGTTCCGCATCCTCGACCAGACCAAGGCGGCGGAAATCCAGCGCTTCCTGTTCTGGTCGAACTACAAGGGGTCGACCGACGTTTTCACGCGCTACGTCTATCCGCCCCTGGTCTGGCTGATGGTCCGGCCGCTGGCGCGCGCGCGCATCCACCCCAACGTGGTGACGCTGGTCAGCATCGCGCTCACGTTCGGCGCGGTGCCATTCTTCGCGACCGGTCACTGGGTCATCGGTTTCGTGATGGCATACGGGATGAGCGTGCTGGATTCGGTCGACGGCAAGCTGGCGCGCCTCACCTTCACCGATTCGAGACTCGGGAACTTCCTGGACCACGGCCTCGACATCGTGCATCCGCCGATCTGGTACGTGGCATGGGCATATGGATTGGGGCTGTCGGCGGAGGGCTGGGGCTCATCGCTCGGTTGGGCGACGGTCGCGATCCTGGTGTTCTACGTGCTGGACCGGCTGATCCTGAAGATCTACCCGCGCTTCTTCCAGCGCGGCTTCCACACGCACTCGAAGCTGGATGCGACGGTGCGCAGCTTCATCGCGCGCCGCAACATCAACATGCCGGTGTTCCTGCTGGGCTGCGTCTTCGGGCTGGCGCGCGAAGCATTCTTCCTGATCGCGGCCTGGCAGATCGCCACCGCTTCGTACCATGGCATTCGCACCTTCTGGATCATCGGCGTGCAGAAGGCGCACCGCAACCCGCACGCCAAGCCGGTCCACGTGGCCGCCGACCTGGACTGAAGGAACGGAAATGAGCGACGAAACGAAGGGTCCGATCGCCGTCGCGGCCGGCAGCGTTCCGCGGCGCACCAAGCCGTCCAACTATCCCGAGCCTTTCTTCAGCCGCATGGCCCGACGCGAAAAGCGGCCGCTGGGCGACTTCTTCGGGCTGAAGAATTTCGGGGTCAATCTGACCAGGCTGGCGCCCGGCGGGGAATCCGCGCTGCTGCATCGGCACAGCAAGCAGGATGAGTTCATCTTCGTCCTGCAGGGCGAGCCCACCCTGGTCACCGAGACTGTCGAAATGAAGCTGTCGCCCGGCATGTGCGCGGGCTTCGCGGCGCGGGGAACCGCGCACCAGCTGGTCAACCGGACGGACGAGGACGTGCTGATCCTGGAGGTCGGCGACCGCACCGCAGGCGATCAAGGCAGCTATCCGAAGGATGACATCCAGGCCGTGCTCGGGCCGGACGGCCAGTGGATATTCACCCACAAGGACGGACGGCCGTACTAGGGCGCGCGCCCTAGTACTTGTCGTCGCCGAGGGCAGACTCGACTTCGTTCGCGTACCACATCCGTTGCAGGCGGCTCATCTGCTTCGGCTCGAACGCCTTCATCGGCAGTTCCGCGATGAAGTTGATGTAACGGCGGGGCACCTCGGTCTCGTCGCGCGGGCTGACGCCGTGCACCGCCTGCTCCGAATTGACGAAGCACAGATAGGAATTGGCCCGGTAGGGCACGGTCTTCACCAGCGACACGTCGCGATGCAGAGCGCGATGCTTGATGAAGCGCGGCGCGCGGCGCCAGTCATAGATGCCGAGATCGCCGCCGGCGCTGCGGTCCTGCGGGTCGCGCATGTAGAACAAGGCCGAGAATATCTTGTCGCACAGGTCGATATGCGCGGTCTTGACGCTGCTCTTTCGGGTGACGGGCGTGTTCATCACGAACTGGCAGTCGAGCCGGACATCCGCCTCCCCCGCATAGCCGCGCGGCATCACGCGCCAATCCTCGTAGGCGCGCCCCACCCGCTCCTCCAGCTCCGGGAACTCGCGCCGGAAATGCCCGGCGAACAGCCGGGTCACGTCGCGCCAGTACTCGGCCGAGGTGTGATACTCGAAGAATTCCCGCCACAACGGCGGAATGCGGCGATCCGAGAGCACCTGCTTCATGGTCATGCGCACCGCCTCGTTCGAGCCGATGTCGGCGCGGTCATTCACGATCACGGCGAGCGAGGGGAACCCGGCGGCAAGCTCCTCGTAGAGCGGCGGCGGCACCGCGTCGCTCTGGGTGTAGTGGGCAAACGGCTCGGTGACGATGTCGCCTTGCTTGACGTTCGACAGCAGCCTTGGCGTCCGCGATGCAATCATCGCAGCGAACATCGAACTCTCCGGCGGCTCAACATGGCTTCCTTGCCGTTTCATGGTAGCCCTGCATCAGGCGGCGACGCCGATCGCCAAATGCCGCTGCGTCGATCGGCCGCGAGAATCTTCGGGGCCCTTCATGCGGCCACACGCGAGCACAGCTCGAGCGCGTCGTGCCGCACGTGGTTCGCCGACATCTCGCGCCGGACCAGCTCCTCGGTCACTACGCCCGCGGCCAGGCACTCCGCCAGCAGGCCGAAGAACAGCCGCTCCTGGTTGGGATCCGGGTGCGGCAGATAGGCCTGCGATTTCGGCTTCCTGGGTGCGACCAGGTTGCGCATCTGCTTGAACACGGACTTGGGGAAAGGATAGCGGCCGGCATCCTTCACCCGGACGGTGAAGTCGATCGGCAGTCCGGTCTTCCACGGCTGCGTGCGGCGATAGGTGGTGTGGAGAATCCTGGTTTGCGGGGTCAGCCGGTCGAAATCGTTCCACTCATCCTCGAACAGCCCGACCGCATCGTCCGGCTCGTACTGCAGCTTGAGCCATTTCATGTAGTCGATCTCGAATGCGAAAAGCTCGTTGAACGTCCGCTCGGCGTCCCAGTGCGTCAGCCTGGAATTGTCGAGCAGCATGACGCTCGATGCGCGATAGGCGGGCAGCTCCTTGATCGCCGGGCGGATGCGGCACATCAGCGCCTTGCCCTGCATGTCCCGGCTGAGCAGCTCCCAGATGTCCGCGACCGCAAAGCAGTCCGGATCCATCACCACCGCGCGGCCCGCATAGTCCATCAGCTTGGGCGGCAGGAATCGCAAAGGCGTGAAGGATTGCAGATCGTCCCGCTCCCAGAGCCGGCGCTCGATCCCCCGCAGGAACGGCTGGCCTTCCTTGGCGTGAAGCCAGGGGAAATTCCTGTAGTGCAGGACTTCAACCTCGAACCGGTTGGCGTGGCGGCTGTTGCGCCGCAACGCGTGGGCCGCCACCAGCGCGCCCAGATACTGCTCGTCATTGGTCTGGATGAAGACCTTGTATTCCATGCGCTCGGTTCCCGCGCCCCTCACCGACTCTGACTTCATTCAGAATAGAAGATAACCGGAATCAACGGCAATCGGCCGCTCCGGCATGTGCGGTTTTGCCGCAAATTTCATAGAATTTCAATCCCTTAGAGCACTGTTCGTTGACTTGGGCCCCCGGAGTGCTATCAACCGCCGGACTTTCAACGCGGGCGCCGGCTCAGGACCGGCGCCGCCGACAGCCGAGACAGGATGAACGACCCCGGAGCCCGATCCTCGACACTGGCTGGTGCGATCCAGATCGTGCGCATGCACGGGCTTGTCCGCCAGGTGCCGCTGGTCTTCGGCATGATGCTCGTCGGCTTCCTGGACGCCCTGCGGGTTGTCGCCATATTTCCGATCCTGGCGCTCGTCACCGAGGGGCTGACCAGGCAGTCGCGGGCGAACCAGTGGATCGAGCAGGCGCTGGCCTTTGCCCACATACCGAAAAGCCTCGGGATCCTGTGCCTGCTGATGGTCGGGCTGGTGTGGCTGAAAGCCGCGGTCAACCTGGTCGTGTCGCGCAGGCTTGCCCGGGTCGGCGCGACGATCGGGCAGGAGCTGCGCCACCGCCTCCTGCAGGCCCTGGTCAATGCCAAGTGGTCGCATTTCACGGTCCAGCCGGTCGGCCGCTTCGTGGCTGCGGCGACCACCGAGGCGAACTGGGCCTCGACCGCGTTCCGCAGTTCGCTGCAGGCCATCGAGCAATCCATGCGCACGGCAATCTACTGCGCGGTGGCGCTGTTCATGGGCTGGCAAATGGCACTGGTTGCGATCACCATGGGCGTGGTGATGGGATTGGCGCTGCGCTCCCTCACCCGCGCATCGCGCCGTTCGGGCCGGGAGCGCCAGATGGCCATGCGCAGCCTGGTCGTCGAGCTGAACGATGTGCTGGCGGGCTTCAAGCCGCTCAAGGCCATGCACCGCCACACCGGCCTTGTCGCGGAGCTGGTCAGGGACACCAAGCGCATGCGCGCCGCAATCAATGGCATGGTGGCGACCGAAACCCTCTCGCTCGCCCTGCCCGACCTCATCCAGACCTACCTGTTGGCGGCGGGGGCCTATCTCGCGGCTGCAATCCTCGGCTCCCCGATGGACAACATCGTGGTGGCCGGCGCCATCTCCTTCCAGTTGATGAGCACGATCGCGCGCGTGCGCCGCGCCTTCACCCAACTGGCGCAGGCGGATACCACCTACTGGTCGCTGACCGAGACGATCGTCGGCGCGGAACAGGCGGCCGAGCGTCTCCAGGGCACGCGCACGCCCACGCTCTCCATCGGATGCGAGCTGCGCAACGTCAGTTTCTCCTATGGCCGCGGACCGGTGCTCGCGGACGTGAACCTGCAGATACCGGCCGGCCGGATCACCACCCTGGTCGGACAATCGGGCTCCGGCAAGACCACGATCGCGGATCTCCTGCTCGGCCTCTATGGGCCCGATGGCGGGGTCGTCGCCGTCGATGGCGTCGACCTGCGCGACATCGACATCGCGCAGTGGCGCTCCATGATCGGCTATGTCCCGCAGGAGATCGTCCTGTTCAACGATACGATCATGGCGAATGTCGGACTGGGCGACGCGGCGCTCGACGAACACCACGTCCGTGCCGCCTTGGAGGCTGCGGGTCTCGGCACGTTGATCGCGCAGTTGCCGGAAGGGCTGGCGACGGAGATCGGCGAGCGCGGCTTCAAGCTGTCGGGCGGCCAGCGGCAGCGCATCGCCCTGGCGCGCGCGCTGGTCAACCAGCCGAAGCTGCTGATCCTGGACGAGGCGACCAGCGCCCTCGACCCGACGACCGAAGCCGAGATCTGCGCGACGGTGGCGGCCCAGGCGGGCCGCACCACTGTGCTCGCGATCACGCACCAGCCGTCCTGGGTCGAGCGCGCCGACCGGATCTACCTGGTCGAGAATGGCAGGGTCCGGCCGGTCGAGCCGGCCGAATTGCTGCATCGCGCGGCAAGCTAGGCAGCCTGGGTCGTCACCCGCCCGTTTTCCATCCTGAGGACGCGGTCGGCTGCCTCCATCCAGATCGGCTGGTGCGTGATGGCAAGGATGGTGCGGTTGCCGCGCAGGCCGCGAACGGCGGCGCAGATCTCGCGCGCGGTCGTCTGATCGAGCGCGCTGGTAGCCTCGTCCAGGATCAGCAGCTCGGGATTGTGGATGAGCGCCCGCGCGATCGACAGGCGCTGCTTCTGCCCGCCGGACAGCAGATTGCCGCGCACCCCGATCACTTCTTGCAGGCCGTTCGGCAGGGCCGATACGAACCCCCAGGCGCCCGCCAGCTTCAGCGCCTCGACCGCCGCTTCCTCGCTGATCGCCTGGTCGCCGAGCGTGATGTTCTCGAGCACCGTATTGTTGAACAGGATGTTCTCCTGCGGGATGTAGCCGATCTTGCCGCGCCAGCGCGCCAGATCGGCGTCGGCCAGCGGCAGGCCATCGATCAGCACCTGTCCCGAATCGGGCTCGTACAGGCCGACCAGCAGGTCGGCGATGGTGGTCTTGCCGGCGCCCGAAGGGCCGATCAGCGTCGCCACCTCGCCCACCGGCAGGGAGAAGTTGGCGTGATCGACCACGGTCTTCTCGCCGTAGCCGAAGCTCACGTCGCGGAAGTCGCATTGGCGGCTCAGATGCGCCGCCTGCCCGCCATGCGGCGCCTCGGCCTGGTCCTTCATGGACTGGGTCAGCCGCACGATCGACCAGAAGGCGACGCCGTCGACGGCGACCCGCTGCATCGCTCCGCGCATGGTGCCGACGCCGTTCGAGATGCGGCGCAGCAGCCAGATCGTGCCGATCAGCTCCTCCAGGCGCAGATCCAGATATGTGAACCCGAGATAGAGGCCGCCGAGCAGCATGGTATAGAGCAGCGGCTCCTGCACCGCGGCGACGGCGGAATCGCTGTAGAACTCCTGCAAGGAGGATTTCCTGAGCTGGCTCACCTGCTTGGCGGCAAACCGGCTGACATAGGTCTGGCGGTTCATGGCGCGCAGGCTCTTGATGGACGTGAGCAGGTCGTTCACTGCGCCCGACAGCAGGTGGATGCTGCGCCACTTCGCGCGGCCGGCGCGCCGCGCCATGGCGACGAAACGCGCGACCGCCAGCCACAGAATGGCCGCCGTCAGGAGCGCGCCGGCCGAAAACTGCCAGGAGATCCACAGGCATCCCACGAGATAGGCCAGCGTTTCAGCCAGCCGCGTGGTGAAGTTGGCGGCTGCGCGATAGGCCGACGATGCGCGCTCGCTCTCGTCGCTCAAGGCGGCGGACAACCTGCCGGCCGGCGTGCTGATGATGTGGGACCAGCGCGCCCGCACAATGGCGTCGATCAGGCCGAGGCGCATCTGCGCCGACATGCGCGCGACCTCCCGGCCCACGAAGATCAGCCCGCCGCACGAAAGCGCGAATTTGAACGTGAAGGTCAAGCACAGGAACAGCAGCAGCGCGCCCAGCGTCGGAGACAGGTGGACCGCATCCAGCATGTCGGTGACCACGCGGGTCGCGGCGGACGGCTTGATGCCGGTGCCCGAGGTGACGCCGATGATCGGCCAGAGGCTGGCGATCGACAGGTTCTCCGCCGCCACGCCCAGCAGCATGGCGAGCAGGATAAGGCACTGGCGGCGCCAGCCGGTGTAAAAGAAGAGCCGGAAGATTTCCGCAAGTGCCTTCATGGCGCCGCCGCCTGGATCTGGAACGCCCGCAGCGATAGCGCAATGGCCGCGAGCGGTCCACCCCTGCCGCGCGCCTGGGCTGCTTCGACCCAGGCCGGGTCGGCATGGGTGACGCAGCCGGTCACGAACGGCAGCCCCAGGAAGTGCGCCGCGGCAAGCCGGTGGGTGCCGCGGCGCATGTGCACGATATGGCCGTCCGCGGTCACGCCGAAGCAGATCTCGTCCTCGCCCCGATAAGCGTAGCCGCGCTGCTGCAGGCTGCGGAACAGGTCGAGGTAGGCGAAGTAGTAGTCCAGCATGCGCCCTTCGGTGTCGCACAGGACGCCGCGCGCATTGACCGGCATGCCTTGGTCGGCCGATTGCTTCAGCCAGCGGAACAAGCGGGTCGCGCGATAGTCGTCGCCATGGGCGGCATAGTCCTCGATATCGCGGTAGGTCGGCAGCTCGGAAATGGGTCGGACCTCCAGGGACGCGAGCTTGGGCACCAGGAAGCGGCGCTTCAGGCCCGCCATGATGCGCGTGCCGATCTTGCCCTGCACCTGGCGCGGGTCGATCGCGATGCGCGCGTGGGCTCCGAGGTCCGTGCGGATCAGATCGCCATAGCGCCAAGCCGGATTCCAGGCGCCGGGCGCGGCGGACAAGGCGGCCCGCACCAGGCGCGCGCCGACCGATGTCGGGGCATCGGGCAAGCGGGTCTCAATAGCCCCAGAGGTGCTGGAGCCCGACCGCCCCGTTCGGCGCCAGGCCGATCATGTGGGCGCTGAGATCGGCGTCGGCGGACAGCACCTGGAGCGCGCCCACCCCGCTCTCGCCGATATGCTCCCTGAGCCGCGCCATCACATCGTCGAGCCATACGATCTGGCTGCCGAACGCGGGCAGCCGCAGATAGTGGCTGAGACGGCGGCCGGCGTGGTTGATCGCCGCGATCTCGAGTTCCGCCGCCATGTCGTATTTGAGGTAGCCGCTGGCGTTCGCGACGAACACGCCGGTCCGGTGACCGTCGCGGCAGCGCACGCGGCCGATCACGTTGGTACGGCCCATGACGCCGATCGAGGGATGCAGCCAGTGCGGCAGCGTCGGCACCACCGCGCCGAGATTGCGCCAGCTCGGCTGGAACTCCGTCGCGTCCTGGTCGCCGGTCTCCAGGTGCCGCACCACCAGGTCGGCGGTCGTCACGAAACGCTGCGGCGCGATGCCGATCTTGAGATGATCCGGCGCCACCAGCGCGCCGGCCACGCGGAACCGCTCCGGGCTGCCCCAGATGTTCAGCACGTCTTCGATGAAGGCGGGCCCGATGAAATCCTTGCGCCAGCGCATCTCGCCCACGAACGCGCCGTCGGCCGCATAGAAGCGCAGCCAGTAGTGCTCGAACGGCGGATTCGAGGCGTCGTAGTTGAAGCCGAAGGCCAGCCGCGACTTGCCATGCGTCACCGGCACGAAGCTGGGATGGATCATGAAGCCGGCCGCGACCGCCTGCTCCACCACGCGCAGCTCATCGGGGCGGAACGCCGCGTCGTTGCGGTCATCGACCCCTACCTTGCATAAGTGATTGCCGGAGATGCTGCCCTGCTTGCCGGGCCTGCTGAAGCACCCTTCCTCCAGCGCGTACCAGAACGAGGTGCCGTAGCCCTTGTAGGACGCCGCGAAATAGTCGCGCGCATTGCTCGACGTATCGCGGCGTGCGAAATGCACCTCCTCGACCGGACGCGTGCGCGAGCGCTTCTGCTCGGTCTTGCCGAGACCGGCGCCGATGGCGATCGTGTCGTCGCCGCCCATGTCGAGGTCGTAGTTCGGCACCGTCATCACGACATGACCGCCGCGGATCACGGAATCGATGAGGCGGAACGGCTGCTCCTTGTTCGGATTCTTGAAGAACTGGTGCGAGCCGTGGATGATCGTGAAGGAATCCTTCCAGAACACGTCGGCGCAGACCCGGAAGCGGTAGTGCCGCCCGCGCGTCAGGTTGGGATGGCTGACGAAGGCTTTCAGGCAGACCGGTCCGGTGCGCTCTCCGGCCAGGTCCTTGAGATTGAGGTTGACCGATTGGCTGGGGCCGAGCACCTGGTAGCGGCGCGTGGTGCCCTGCTCGGAGATCACCTCGAAACGGAACTGCAGCGGGTCCTTGATGCCGAAGAATTGTTCGAAGTGGTTGAATGCCAGCGCGTCGACATCCTCGATCTCCTGCGGGACCGCGACGGTGCCTGCGCAGAACTCCCAATTGTCCGCCACCCAGTGTACCGGCACAGATGGCGCGTGCGCCAAGGTCCCGCGCAGCGTGAGGCGATACTTGGTCGCCGCATCCGGCCCGCCGACCACGATGGCCTGGCAGCTCTTGAGGTGATCGGCGGTGACCGGCAGCGCACCCAGTTGCTGGTCCACCATGAAATCGTTGGACAGCCAGAGGCACTCGATATCCGCGGCCGCACCCTTGAAGGAATCGAAGAAGCCCTTGTCGCCGTGAACCGCGATCCGCGTCGCCTCGTCCGCCCGCAGCAGCGCGAGAACGTTGGCGATGGACTGGCTGATCTGGGTCTTCTCGCTGGCGTCGCCGCCAGCCGAGGGATGGGTGCCGGCCTTGTATCTCGTCGACTTCCTGGCGTCGCCGAGGCCAAATAGCGTGCCCAGCGATCGGCCGGACCTCGAACTCTCCGCCGCGGTCAGTTCTACATCGGCAGTTTTCATGGCATGGGGCCTGTGGTTGATGCGGGCTCGAATACGACAAATCGGCGGTCCGGCGCTTGGCGTCGGACAGCTTGCCGATTCGAGGCGCATTTGCTAATGCAGCGCGAAATCTAAAGGCGGCTGTGGCCCCTTTGCAATCAATCGTTTATGCGGCGTAAGGTCCCATGAGCCTAAAGGCGACCCCGACCACCAGCCCCGGGCTGGCGACACGGCGCAGCGACTTCGACACGATCTGCGAAGCGCTGGACTATGCCGCGCGCGGCGAGACCGGGTTCAATTTTTTCAGCGCAAAGGGCGAACTGGCCCAAGTCCTGACCTACCGCGAGTTGCGCGAGCGGGCGCGCGAATTCGCCCAGGGTCTGGTGCGTCTCGGCCTCGCCAGGGGCGATCGGGTGCTGCTGATCGCCGACACCGACCCCGATTTCATGGCCGCGTTCTGCGGCTGCCAATATGCCGGCGTCCTTCCCGTCCCGGTCGCCCTGCCGATGACCCTAGGGGGCCGGGCCGCCTATGTCGAGCAGTTGCGCCATCAATTGACCGGCTGCGGCGCCGCGGCGGCGATGGCTCCGGAGGGTTTCCTCACCTTCCTGACGGAAGCGGCCCAGGGCCTTGGCCTGAAGCTGGTCGCCGGGCCGAAGGAGTTTACCGCCCTGCCGCGCGCCGGCGCCGATCTGCGGCCCTTCGCCAAGGACGAGCAGAGCTACCTGCAATTCTCCTCGGGCAGCACGCGCTTCCCAAAGGGCATCGACATCCCGCAGCGATCGATCATGGCGAACGCCAACGCCATCACGCTCGACGGGCTGGACATCAATCGCGGCGACCGCTGCACGTCGTGGCTGCCGCTCTATCACGACATGGGGCTGGTCGGCTTCATGCTGGTGCCGCTCACCACCCAGATGTCGATCGACTACATCGCGACCCGGGATTTCGCGCGCCGCTCGCTCACCTGGCTGAAGCTGATCTCGGAGTATGGTGGCACGCTCTCCTACAGCCCCAGCTTCGGCTACGAGCTATGCACGCGGCGGCTGCGCGAAGGCAGCGAGGTCAATCTCGATCTAAGGACCTGGCGCGGGGCCGGCATCGGCGGCGACATGGTGCAGCATCCGGTCCTGCGGAAATTCGCCGAGGCGTTCGGTCCCCACGGGTTCCGCCCGACCGCGTTCGTGCCGAGCTACGGAATGGCGGAAACCACGCTGGCCATGAGCTTCGCGCCGCTGAACCAGCATTACATCGTCGACGAGATCGACCGCGAGGCATTGGCGGAGCGCAGCCTCGCGGTCCCGGGGCCCCACGGCCCCAAATCGCGCGCGTTCGTCGCCTGTGGTCATGCGTTGCAAGGGCACGCGTTCGAAATCCGGGACCCATCCGGCCGCGCGCTGCCGGAACGCAGCGTGGGCCGCATCTTCTTCCGCGGCCCCAGCGTCATGGGCGGCTACTATCAGCAACCCGGCCTGACCGCCGAGATCCTGGCAGGCGACGGCTGGCTGGACACCGGCGATCTCGGCTATCTTCTGGACCAACAGATCGTGATCACCGGGCGCGCCAAGGACCTCATCATCGTGAACGGCCGCAACGTGTGGCCGCAGGATCTGGAATGGTCGGCGGAGGAACTGCCCGACCTGCGCCGCGGCGATGTCGCCGCTTTTTCGATCGACCAGGATGAGGGCGAGGCGGTCGTGGTGCTGGTGCAATGCCGGATCGGCGATGCGGTCCAGCGTGAAAAGCTGCGGCGGGACGTCTATGCCCTGCTTCAGCGCGCGCATGGCGTCGAAGCCCGCGTGACGCTGGTGCCGCCCAAGGCGCTGCCCCAGACCTCGTCGGGCAAGCTCAGCCGGACCAAGGCGAAAGCCAGCTTCCTGAGCGGCGCCTACCAGCAGTTCGACGCGGCCGTGGGCGCCTAGTGGGACGGTTGGCGGCCGTTACCGGCGCGACCGGCTTCATCGGACGGCATGTCGTCATCGCCCTGCGGCGCCACGGATGGGAGGTGCGCGTGCTGGTGCGCCGCCATCCTGCCGGGCTGCTGTCGCCCCATCATCGGTTGGAAGTCGTCCTCGGCGACCTCTCGGACCTGCGGGCGCTGGAGAAGCTGCTCGATGGCGCCACGGCCATCATCCATCTCGGCGGGCTGGTGAAGGCGCTGCGCCGGGAGGAGTTCTACGTGGCGAACGAGGGCGGCACCGAGCGCCTGCTGCAGGCGGCGGCCTCCGCCGCGCCCGCCGCGACGCTGGTTCATGTATCGAGCCTGGCGGCGCGCGAACCGCACTTATCGCCCTATTGCGACAGCAAGCGGCGGGCCGAACTCAAGCTGACCGCGCTGGCCGGCGAGCGGATATGGACCATCGTGCGGCCGCCGGCGGTCTACGGCCCGGGCGATCTGGAGATACTGCCCCTGTTCAGGGCGGCAAGGTTGGGGCTGGTGCCCTATCCCGCTGTTCCTGAGGCCGCCTTTTCCATGATCCATGTGGCCGACCTGGCGGACGCCGTGGTGGCCTGCCTCCAGCGCTCAGGTCCGTCCCAGGCCACGTTCGAGATCGACGACGGAGTGCCCGGCGGCTACCGCTGGCCCGACATCCTTGGCGCCCTCGGCGAGGCTGTCGGGCGTAAGCCGGCCGGCGTGCGGCTGCCGCGGCGCGCCCTGGCCATCCTGGCGCGCGCGAACGGGCTGCTGGCCCGGGCCGAGGGTACGGCCCGTATTCTGGCGCCGCACAAGGTCGCCGAGATCTATTGGCCGGACTGGGTTGCTCGTGGCCCTCGACTCCAGGGCGTGTCCGATTGGCGCCCCGCATTCGATGCCTGGGACGGATTCCGCGATGCGGCGAAGTGGTATAGATCTGTTCATCTTCTGTAGCAATTTAACCAATTAGCAGCTTGATTCGATTGAGTTGTAACATTCCGTAACAATTCGTCATTTAACCTTATCGCCCAAATGAATCACATATCTCTCCGGGGATTCAGCGAACCTTGTCAGGGCATGCGGTCGTCGCAGGAAAGTGACAGGGATTAAGAGTTCAAGATCGTGGGCATCGCAGCAGCAGCACAACAGAGCCTGGCTCTGACCAGGGATGGCATTTTCGCGGAGATCGCACGCTTGCTCGAGCGCTTCCGGGCAGGCGACGGCGCGATTACCTCGGAGACCGTGATCGCCGAGGACCTGACAATGGATTCCCTGCAAGTCATGGATTTGATGATGGAGCTGGAGGACCGCTTCGACGTGTCGATTCCGCTCAACCTGGTACCGGAGATCGCGACGGTCGGCCAACTCACCGACACGATCTACGCCGGCAAGTCGGGGGCATAGGGGGAAGTCATGGGTTTGTTCGATCGGTTCAAGACGATCCGTGAGGTGCACGGAGCCGTGAAAGCCTGTGGCGCCGATCCCTTCGGTGTGAAGCTGGACCGCATCGTGTCCGCGACCGAGGCCGTGATCGAGGGCCGCCCGTCCATCCTCTGCGGCTCGAACAACTACCTGGGGCTGACCTTCGATGCCGATTGCGTTGCGGCCGCGCAGCGCGCCACCGAAGAGTTCGGCACCGGCACCACCGGCTCGCGCATCGCCAATGGCTCCTATTCCTGCCACAAGGCGCTGGAAGCCGATCTCGCCGACTTCTACGGCAAGCGGCATTGCATGGTCTTCACGACCGGATATCAGGCGAACCTGGGCGCGATCTCCACGCTGGTCGGCCCCGGCGACTTCGTCATCATCGACGCCGACAGCCATGCCAGCATCTACGATGCCTGCAAGCTGGGCAGCGCGACGGTCATCCGCTTCCGCCACAACGATCCGGTCGACCTCGACAAGCGCCTGCAGCGGATCGCGAACGAGCCGGGCAACAAGCTGGTGGTGGTGGAAGGCATCTATTCGATGCTGGGCGACCACGCGCCGCTCAAGGAGTTCGTCGAAGTCAAGAAGAGGCACGGCGCCTACCTGCTGGTGGACGAGGCGCACTCGATGGGCGTGATGGGGCGGACCGGCCGCGGCCTACTGGAGCAGGAGGGCGTCGACGAGGATGTCGATTTCGTCACCGGCACCTTCTCCAAGAGCATGGGCGCGATCGGCGGGTTCCTGGTATCCGACCATCCGGACTTCGAGATCCTGCGGGTCGCCTGCCGGCCCTACATGTTCACCGCCTCGATGCCGCCCTCGCTGGTCGCCTCGGTGCGCGCCTCGCTCGCCAAGCTGCGCGCCCATCCGGAGCTGATGGTGCGCCTGTGGCGCAATGTCGACACGCTCTATCACGGGCTGGAGGCGGCTGGCTTCAGGTTGGGCCGCCAGAAGGGTCCGGTGGTCGCGGTCCATATCAACGATCCGGCGCTGGCCGCCCGCGCCTGGCACGGCCTGCTGCAGAACGGCGTCTACGTCAACCTGGCCCTGCCGCCGGCGACGCCGAGCGGGACCGCCCTGCTCCGCTGCTCGGTCTGCGCGGCGCACACGACGGAGCAATTGCAGCGCGTGACCGATGTCATCACCAAGGTCGGCCTCGAGCTCGGCCTTATTGCAGACCGGTCGGTGCGCATCGCCGCCGCCGAATAGTCTGATGTTTCCCGAATTCCCGCAGCAGCGCGCCATCGGTGCGCTGTTTGCCTACCTGAACGCGCCCAGCCTGTAGAGGCGCCACGCCAGGACCGGCGCCGACAGGAGCGGATGGCGCCGCTGCCACTCCGTGACGGGCAGCGCGACGCCCGAATGCCGCTTCACCTTCCACAGCACGTAGTCGAGCGCACCCTCGAAGGTGAAGGCCGCCTTGGCCAGCCGCGCGAGGTTGAGCAGCTTGCTGGTCCGACGCCGCCGCCGCCAGGCCGCCGCACACACCTCGGCCGTTGCAAGGACATCCCCCGCTATTGCCCGGCGCGCCAGTGCCGTGACGCCGCGATAGCGCTCGGCATCGGCCGCAACCAGTTCCGCCGCGCGGCCCGTGCCTTCCGAGCGCAATTCCGCCCGATAGGTATCTTCGAGCGCACGCTGCCAGATCGCCTCCGCCGAGGCATCCGCCGGTAGCAGCGGCAACGTGTTGCCCACCATCGTCAACACCGCCTCCGCGCAGGCGCCGGCGAGCGTCCGCGCAAGGGCGGGATCGCGCGCCCAGACCAGCCTGCTCTGCTGCGAAAAGCGCGCCCACAGGGAAACATTGTCGGCCGCGCGCGACATGCCAGCCTGGAATTGCGCCAGCGAGATCACCGCATACTTGCAGCGCAAGGCCGTCCCGGCGTGCTGCGCCTCGAGATAGAACACGTTGGGCGGCAGGAGCCGGTTGGCGAGCGCGGCCGCTGTGCCGCCATAGGCGGCACGGTAGTCGTCGACCAGCAGATAGAAATCGAGCAGCGACTCCGCCAGCAGGCTCTCCGGCCGGCGCAGGCAGGAGCCGTAGAACAGAACGGCGATCGCCGCGCCGGAATGGCGCGCACGCACCGCGTCGGCCATCGCCTGCACGGGCGGCGGGACGGGCTGCGCCAGCTCCCGCGCGATCACTTCAACCAGCTCGGTGCGCGCACCGTCCATGACGCATCTAGAATCGGTGGAAGGCGACCGATGGTCCCGCGCTCAGCTCGACATGGCCGTGCGGTCCCGACTCGAAAACCTCGCCATCGACCACGATCGGGCTCTTCAGGCAGAGCGAGATCCGGTCCGCGCGCGTGCTGGCGTAGCCGGCATTGCGCATCCAGGGGCGCGGGCTGCCGCGCACCACGGAGAGCGCCGCGCGCCCGAAGCGCTCGGCGGGCGATGCGATGGTGGTGAGCTTGATCGCCCCGTGGTCGTGCCCCCAGAACGGCATCACGCCGGGCAGCAGACGCTCCAGCGTGGTGGCGATAATGAACAGGTACGGCGCCTCGTGCGGCGGCGAGCCGTTGAGGCCGATCGCGACCCGCTCTCCGCGCAGGCCCGAGCGCTCGCCCTCGCCGTGCAGCAGCAGGCGAACCACCGACCACGCAATCCCGGCCTTGGTCGCCAGGCTCTGGCGGAACCCCACGCGATGCATGTCGCGGCGCGTGAGCCGCGTGCCCTGATAGAAACCGACGGCGCCCGCGAGAAAGCCGTATTCCGTGCGCGCCTGGCCGCTGCGCTTCACCGCGATCGCGGTGCGATGCAGAACCTCGCCGGGTTCGCCCTTGTGCACTCGGCTCAGCACCCGGCGTATGGCCTCGACCGGCGTGCTCGGCATGCCGACATCGTGGGCGATCACATTGGTCATGCCGCCGCCGACCAGGGTCACGCGCGGCCGCGCCTTGAACGGCGAGCGGTCCAGCAGCTCGCCAAGGACCGCCTGCGCGGTGCCGTCGCCGCCATTGATGACCAGATGCTCGATGCCCTGTCCCGCCAAGGCAGCCATCGCCTGCGGCATCGCCTCGATCTGGCGGAAGCTGCAATGCGCCGCTTCGGGATATTCCGCGAGCAAGCCCTCGATCGCCGGCAGGGCGCTCTGGTTGCGGCGGCTATGGGCATTGCTGAGGATGCCGATGCGCATCATGGAACGGATGGCCCGCCCCCAGGTTGGGTTTGGGCCTGCAGCCAGGAAGCCGGCGCCCGACCGCCCCACCCTGCCGCGAACGCCTGGGCGATCCGGATCGCATGGAACAGGAAGCTCGCGATCGTCCACCACGCCACCGCGCTCAGCCCGCGATCAGGCGTCTGCAGCAATGCGGCGACGGTCAGGATCAGGAGATTGGGATTGCGCCGCGCGGTGATCAGCCTGAACCACGAATCCACCGGCCGCCAGGTGTGGATCTCGATCCCGAACCGCCAGATGAACAGGCCTTCCTGCAGCCGCCCGGCAATATAGCCGAGGATGACGACCCAGAGCGCCCATTGCAGGCCGAACGCGGCGGAGATGCCGAGCCCGGCGAACCATGCATAGTACCAGAACGGCGGATGCAGCAGGTCGATGCCGTGATCGAACACGTCGCCCAGCTTGCTCGAATTAAGCGTGCAGCGCGCCAGCTTGCCGTCGACGGTATCGAGGAAGCACATCGCCCATGCCGCCAGCAGGCCAAGCAGGAACCATCCGTGCCAGAACAGCCAGGTCGCCAGCACGACGCAGCCCAGGCTGATCCAGGTCACGGCGTTGGGCGTGACGCCGCGCCGCGCGCACCAGCGGGTCGCCGCGAGGGCCGGACGCGGCCAGACATATTTCGTCACGAGATCCGTCACGCCCTTGTAGGATGCATCGAACAAGGCGCGCTCCACACGCGCGGCGTCCGCATGCTCCAACGGCAGCAACAGCGGGTTCACCCGTTTGCGCAATGCCTTCTGATAGGCGCTCGCGAGCGTCGCGGCATTCTGGATATCGAATTGCGCGGACGCCGCCTCGTTGATCTCCGTGACGATGGAAAAAGCGGCGCGGATGCCCTCCGGCCCTTCGCCATGGGCAGCGACAACCTCGCCGTCCGCCGCTCTGAGCGCAACGCCGGGCGAGGCGACGATCCCTTTGACCAGGCTTTCATCGAACGCGTAGCTGGCGCGGATCACCACCGCCGAGCCCTCCCCCGATTCGAGCTCTCCGGCCGGCAGTTCCGCCCCCACGTCCGCGCGCCGGAATGCGCGCCGCAGCCTCTCACGGGACGACAGGCTGAAGAGTGTGAGGTCGCTGTCGCCGATCAGGCAAAAGGCGATGCTGGCACGCTCTGCCGACACGAGGAAGACTCCAACAGGGTCGATGGGCCGATGAGGAATATCGGGCATGGACCCCCGCGTCTACCAGGAAATTCAAGCACTTCCGGGTGGACGCCAAGGCTTGACGCAAGCTCGGAAATACGGCCAAACATGCGCACACGAACAGGGATTTGATCTGCAATGCCTGCCGCCCCGGCATTCACGCTGGCCCATCTCTCGGACCCCCATCTGGCCGGCTGGTCGGTCGACCGGCCCTGGGCGCTGATCAACAAGCGGCTGAGCGGCTGGCTCTCCTGGCGGCTGAACCGCAGCCGGATCCATCTCGCCCAGGTTCTGGATCTGATGGTTGCCGATATCGCCGGCCAGGCGGTCGATCATGTCGCGGTGACCGGCGATCTCGTCAACATCTCGCTGCCTTGCGAGTTCGAGAATGCGGCGCGCTGGCTGACGCATCTTGGGCCTGCGGACAAGGTGACGGTCATTCCCGGCAATCACGATGCCTATGTGGCCGTGCCGCAATCCCAGGGCATCGGCCGGTGGCGCGACTACATGACCGATCTGGCGTGGGAGAGGGCCGACGGCGCGGCGGCGGTCGATGCCTTTCCATTCGTCCGGCGCGTGGGTCCGCTGGCGCTGGTCGGGGTCTCGACCGCGGTGCCTATGCCGGTCTTTGTCGCGGCCGGGCGGCTGGGCTCCGCGCAACTGGCGGCTCTGCGCAGCACGCTCTCCGAACTGCGGGACAGCGGTGCGTGCCGGGTGGTGCTGATCCATCATCCGCCCTTCCCGGGCGGCGCCTATCGGCGCAAGGCGTTGCTGGATGCCGCGGATTTCGTGGACGTCGTGCGGGAGGCTGGCGCGGAGCTGGTGCTGCACGGACATACCCACGTCGCGGGTCTCGGCCGCATCGGCCAGACGCCGGTCATCGGCGTTCCCTCCGCCTCGGCCGTGCTCAGCGGCCACAAGGACGCGGCCGCCTACAACGTGTATCGGATCAGCCGCGCGGAACGGGAGTGGAAAGTCGCAGTTGAGATTCGTGGATTGAGCGGCGACCCGGGCGGCTTTGCCGCAAGCGGCAGCTTTGAATTGACTGTTCCGGCGGTGCGGCATTGACAATCCGGCCCGGCTGGCGATTGTGCTAGCAAAATCAGGCGGCCGGAGTCCGCTGCGGCGCGGCACCCCGATCCAGACAGGAATCCGAGGGCAGATGGCAACCCCGAATGCGACGGCCGTGAAGTTCGGCCATCCGGCGACCTTGATTCGCGAGTACCGGCATTGGCTGGTGCTGGCGCGGCCGCAGCAGGCGACGCTCGGCGCGCTCGTCCTGGTGTGCGGCGATGCAGCCCGGGCTTTCTCGCAGATCTCCGTGCGCGCGTTCGAGGAGCTGGCACAGGTGACCGCCGACCTGGATGCGGCACTGACGCGCTGCTTCAAGCCGGACAAGCTGAACTACCTGATGCTGATGATGGTCGATCCCGACGTCCATTTCCACGTCCTGCCGCGCTATGAGGACGCGCGCGAATTCGCCGGCCGCACGCACCGGGACTCGTTCTGGCCCAAGCCGGTGGACCTCGCCCAGCCAGCCGAGGCGGACGCGGCATTGGCTGGCGCGGTCCGCGACGCGCTGCGCGGCGCCTGGCGCAAGGATTGAGGGCGGGCCGCCGCGATGGTGCACTTCTCCCTCATCGACCGCTACATGCTGAAGCGGGTGACCTGGCCGCTGGCGGCCGCGATCCTGATCGGCATGGCGGCGCTGCTGCTGGAGCGCCTGATCCGCCTGCTCGACCTGTTCGCCAATCGCGGCGGCCCCCTGACGCTGATCCTGAAGATGCTGGGCAATCTGGTGCCGCACTACCTGGCCATCGCAATTCCTGCGGCCTTCTTCGTCGGCATCCTCTACGCAACGCTTCGGATGTCCAACGACAGCGAACTCGACGTGATGCGCGCCAGCGGGATTTCGCTGCGCCGGCTGGCCGCCCCGATGATGGTGATGGCTGTCATCCTGACCATTGCCTCGGCGATCATCCTCGGCTTTCTCCAGCCCTACACCCGCTATGCCTACCGCGCGCTGGTCTATCTGGTGACCGAGACCTCGTGGAACTCCGCGATCGAGCGCGGCGCGTTCTTCACCGGCTTCGGCGGCAAGACGATCCTGATCGGCGATATTGCGAACGGCGGCCACACGCTGACGAAGATCTTCATCCAGGAGACCGACGACAAGGGCAACAACGTCGTCCTGACGGCGCAGACGGGCGAGCTCACGACCGATCCGAGGACCTTCTCCCTGAATCTCATCTTGCGCGATGGCGTGCGCGTCGATTCCAAGCCCGACGGGACCGGCGGGCAGGCCAGCACCTTCAGCGTATCGCGCATGCCGCTGGAGGTCATTGCGCCCGAGCCGTTCCGGCCGCGCGGGCACAATGAGTCGGAACTGTCTTTCTTCGAGCTGATCCAGGCGCATCAGCACCCGACGCCCGACCTGGGACGGGACGATGTCTGGGCGGAGCTCAATTACCGGATCGCGCGAACCCTTACCGTCCTCTTCCTGCCGCTGCTGGCGATCCCGATGGGGCTGACATCCCGGCGGCAACCGACCAGCATCCGGATCGTGTTCGGCATCGCGACCCTGATCATCTACAACCAGATCCTGCAGTTCGGACAGAACATGGCCGAGAACGGGCGCATGTCGGCGTTTGCCGCCATCTGGGTGCCGTTCCTGATCTTCGCCGGCGGCAGCGTCTATCTGTTCTACGTCGCCAATTCGCGCCTGAACCAGGATCCGATGGCCTTCCTGTTCGGCTCGATCGACAACGCCTGGAAGTGGGTGAAGATGCGGATAGCCGGCCTGTTCGGGCGGAGGCGCCCGGCATGATGACGTTCACGCGCTACGCGCTGCGGACGTTCCTGTGGAATTTCGGCGTGCTGTGGGTCAGCTTCACCTCGCTGCTGCAGATCGTCGACCTGCTCAACAACAGCGACGAGGTCCTGGACCGTCATCCGCACGATGCGGGCGCGGTCGTCGAGTATGCGATCTGGCGCCTGCCGGAACTCGCCGTGTTCCTGATCCCCTTCAGCGTGCTGATGGCCGCCCTGCTGTCGCTGGCGAAGTTCGAGCGCAGCAACGAGACGCTGGCGCTGAAATCGGCGGGTACACCCTACTACCAGATACTGGTGGCGTTCCTGCCGGCAGTCGGGCTGGTGGCGGTGCTGCATTTCGTCCTGACCGACCAGGTCGTGCCGCGCGCCATCGATCACATGGTCGAGCGCAACCTCTATGTCGACAAGAAGGAAAAGAAGGACGGCGACGACCAGCGCGTCTGGATCCAGGACGGTGACGTGATCGTGGAGGTCGGCGACGTCCAGAACCAGGGGATCGACCTGTACGATATGCGCCTCTATACGCGCGACGAAGCCGGCAACATCACCGACCAGAGATATGTGGGGCACGCCCGGTTCGACGTGACGACGCGGCTTTGGACCCTGGACAAGATCGAGGACACCAAGATCGTGCCGGGTCATCCGACCGAGGTGACCTCCGCGGCGAACGATACCTGGCACACCAAGCTGGGGCCGCAGGAGTTTTCAGAGCTGATCGAACGGCCGCAAGCCATGACGACGGAGCGGCTTTGGAGTTTCGCCACCTCCGCGCAGATCGGGGTACGGCCGACCTATTTCTACGAGACCTGGCTGCAGAAGCGGGTGGCTCTGCCGGTCAGCTCCATCCTGATGATCCTTCTGGCCGCGCCGGTTGCCCTGAGCTTCGGCCGGCGCGACAAGGGCGTCGCGTCGGGCATGGCGATCGGCTTCGGTCTCGGCTTCCTCTATTTCATCACCGAGGGGCTGGTGCAGTCGCTGGGCGAAAGCGGGGCTGTTCCGCCGTTCTTTGCGGCGTGGCTGCCGGCGCTTCTGTTTGCCAGCATCGGCGGACTCTGGCTCATCCGGCTCGAAGGCTTCTGACCCGCATGTTCATCGTCGGCATCGACGCCGCGCACGGCGCCGGCGAAGCGGCATTCGGGTTGACGCTGCTGGCGCGCCCCAACCGTCACGGATTCGAAGCTGGGCAACGTGCTGGATCATGGCCTCGACCTCGTGCATCCGCCTTTCTGGCACTGCGCCAGGCCTATGCCCGCGCAACATAAATTATCCTTTATTTACAGTTTGTTATGTGATCGGGATGAAGTCCAGACAATCTGCTTGATCATGCTGTGGCAAGCCGCCACATGTGTCTAATACGGCTTGCGGACGGCCTGGATCTTGGCCTATGACCGCCCGGCCGCCGTGAAATCCGCGTGAAGCCGCTCAACTTGCGATAAATCTTTGATTCGCTTAGATTGCGGACCGGATTCGACACACCGATTTCAACGCCGAAAGCAAACGATCAGCATGGTCCGCTGGGGCTTCTGGAAGAACCGAACGCACAATCTCGCCCGCATGTCCCTGGGCGACCTGGTGGTCGCGTTTTTCAGCTACTACGCCGTGCTGATTTATCTCGGCTTCGCGGGCGTCGCCCTGTGGTTCGCCGCGCTCTGGTTCGAAGGCTGGCTGCCGCTTGTAGCGGCCGGCGTCTTTGCCGCCCTGGTCTATCCGCTGGCCTGGTACCTGCTGCACCGCTTCGTGCTGCACGGACAGTATCTCTACCGCTCGCCGCTGACCGCTAAGGTCTGGAAGCGCATCCACTTCGATCATCACCAGGACCCGCACAACCTGGTCGTGCTGTTCGGCGCGCTCTACACCACGATCCCGACCATCGCGCTGGTGACGATCCCGGTCGGCTATCTGATCGGCGGCCCCGCCGCGGCGGCGGTTGCGTTCGCGATTGGCATCCTCTCGACCCTGTTCTATGAGTTCTGCCACTGCGTGCAGCACCTCAACACGGCCCCCGGCTCGACCTTCATGCGCCAGATCAAGAAGTACCATCTGGCCCATCACTTCCATAACGAGCAGGGCAATTTCGGCATTACCAATTTCTTCTGGGACCGCCTGTTCGGTTCGTTCTATCCGGAGCCGAAGCTGCGGCCCAAGAGCGCGACCGTTTTCAACATCGGCTATACCGAGGAGATGGCGCAGCGCTATCCCTGGGTCGCTGCGCTGAGCAACGGCACGCGCGGCGATTCCAACCCGCGCCGGTTCCGCCCCGACCAGGGCGAAGCGGCGACCCCGCGCGCCGGCCGCTAGCCTCCCGCTGCCATGTCGCCCGGTCCCGTCGTCGTCCAGCCGGTCGCGAGCGCTCGCGACCTCAATGAGTTCATCGCCCTGCCCAAGCGGCTCTATCGCGGCCGCACAGGCTACGTCGCGCCACTCGACCTGGAGCGCAAGGAAACCCTGAGCCGCAAGAAGAACCCGTTCTTTCAGCACGCCGAGGGCGAGCTGTTCCTCGCGCGCCGCGGCGGCGAAGTGGTGGGCCGCATCTCGGCGCAGTTCTGCAGGCTGCATCAGGAGAAGTACCGCAACGACACCGCCCAGTTCGGCTGGGTCGACACCATCGACGACATCCATGTCATGCGCGCGCTCGCCGGCACGGCCGAGATCTGGGTCAAGGCCCACGGCGCCAGGCGCATCCTCTGCCCCTTCAGCTTTTCCTCGAACGAGGAATCGGGTCTGCTGATCGATGGGTTCGATGCCACGCCGATGCTGATGATGCCGTATCACCTGCCCTATCAGGGCAGGCTGATCGAGGCGTGCGGCTTCGCCAAGGCCAAGGACCTGCTGGCCTACACCGTCGACAAGGCGGCCTATCACGCGGTCGGCAGCACCCGCATGCTGGACAAGGCGCGGAGCGACGGCCGCATCCGCCTGCGCCCCCTCGACATGAAGAACTACAAGCCCGATCTCGCCGCGCTGCTCCAGGTGTTCAACGACGCCTGGTCAGAGAACTGGGAGATGGTGCCGTTCGCCCAGCCGGAGATCGAGGCGGCGGCGGCCAGCATGAAGCCGCTGATCGATCCCGAGCTGGTGGTGATCGCGGAGATCGATCGCGAGGTCGCCGGCATGCTGGTGTGTCTGCCCAATCTCCTTGAGGCGGTGCGCGACCTCGACGGCAGCCTGCTGCCGTTCGGCTTTGCCAAGCTGCTGTGGCGCCTGAAGCGCAAGACGCTGAAGACCGCGCGCGTGCCCTTGATGGGTATCCGGAAGAAGTACCACGGCACGCTGACCGGCGCCGTTTTGCTGCCCCTGATGTTTCATCGCCTGAAGGGTCCGTTCTTCGCACGCGGACTGGAGCAGGTGGAGCTGTCCTGGATCCTCGAGGACAACGCGCCGATGCGCCGCGTGCTCGAAGGCGTCGGCGCCAAGGTCTACAAGACCTACCGGGTCTACGAAAAGGCGATCGCGTGAATGCCCTGATCCTGGCCGGCAGCCGCGGCCCGGATGATCCGATGGCGAAGGCGGCCGGCGTCCTGCACAAGGCGCTGCTGCCGGTCGCCGGCGTGCCGATGCTGCTGCGGGTGGTCGAGGCCGTGCGCGCAACCGCCGGCATCGATCGCATCCATGTCTGCATCGAGGATGCAGGAGTCGTTCTCCAGGTGCCGGAACTTGAAGCGTTGCATCGCGACGGCGTGCTGGAGATCGTTCCGGCGGCGCAGAGCCCCGCGGCCAGCGTCGCGGCGGCGCTCGCCCGCATCGACCTCTCGCAGCCTCTCCTCATCACCACCGGCGATCATCCGCTGCTGACGTCCGCGATTCTGCGGCGCTTCCTGGACTCCGCGCCCGAGGATTGCGACCTCGCCGTCGCGCTGGCGCCGGCGGACCTGGTGGCGGCAGCCTATCCCGGCGCGATCCGCACCTTCTACCGGCTCGGCAGGCGGCGCTTCAGCGGCTGCAACCTGTTCCTGGTCCGCTCGGCCAAGGCTGCGCGCGCCGCCGATTTCTGGCGCCGCACGGAATCCTTCCGGAAAAGGCCGCTGCGACTGATCTGGGAGATCGGCCCGCTGGCGTTCATCAAGGTCGCGCTCGGCAGGATGGATGCCCGCCAGGCATTCGCCTATTTGTCGCAGAAGGCCGGCGCCGTCATTCGCCACGTCGAATTGCCGATCGCCGAAGCCGCGATCGACGTGGACAAGCCTGCGGACCTGGAACTGGCGGAACGCATCTTCGCCAGCCGAAGCCCGCAACGTCCTCCCGATCCGTCATGGTCGGACTTGGCGCGACCATGACGAATAAGACTGCGGCCCGAAGGCTACGCCCACTCCTCGACCAGCTTGCTGACGCGATCGAGATCGGCGGGGAAGTCGACCTCGCCCCAGCCCAGGCCCTCGATGCTGCAGGTCATGACGGTGGCGCGCTCGGCGATCTGGCCGATGGCGCGCAGGTACCACCATTTCAGCCCTTCGGGCGTGTGCATGATGTCGTCGAGGTAGTGGGTGAACAGCTTCGGCCCCTCGCCGCGGAACAGCAGCATGCCGATCGATTCGCCGTCGGTGCGCTCGGGCGGCAGGGTCTTGCCGATGTCCAGCAGCTTCCCGCCCTTGAGGTGCACCTTCATGTCGTCGGAATCGTAGCCTTCCTTCTTGTCGATGGTGACGGTGATGGGCGCGGCCGGGCTCGCCATTAGGCGCCGGAAGATGGTCGGCTCGATCACCGTATCGCCGTTGAGGATGACGAAGTCCTGGCTCATCTCGTGGCGCGCCATCCAGCAGCTCGCGAGGTTGTCGGCCAGCTTGTAGAACGGATTGAAGATGGTGCGGATCTTGAGGTGCGGCCCTTCCAGGCGCTTCAGTACGTCCTGCACGTCGCGCGCATGATAGCCGACAACGACGGCGATATCGTCCACGCCGCCCTGCGTCAGGGCCCAGACCTGCCACTCGATCAGCGTCCGCGGCCCGATGGGAAGCAGGCATTTCGGCTTTCCCTCGGTCAACGGCAGCAGGCGCGAACCCTGGCCCGCGCTCAAGATGATTGCCTTCATGAAGTGAAATCCACGCACCCGCGATCAGCGGGCGCACCATTGAGAACTCTCCCAAACCTGTCAACCCCTTAGGGCGCCGCACCCCGTGCCCGGGCGCGCGCCGGCAAAAAGGTTTACAGCCTGGAATCCCTTGGGCTATAACCTGCCCGCTCAGGCGGTGCGGCGCTTCGCCCGCGCCAGGACCTGATCCCCGGTAGCTCAGCGGTAGAGCAACCGGCTGTTAACCGGTTGGTCGCTGGTTCGAATCCGGCCCGGGGAGCCAGTTTTGACAAGGGGCCAGCGGCGATCGTCTGGTCCCTTGTCCGCTACTTGGGGTCGAGCTTCCAGTCGGCAGTCGATCCTTTGCCACAGGCGCTTCGCGGAGCCCGCGGCAGCGATCGCGGTGATGGTTGACGTGCGGGAACCCCCGCCGCCCATGCGGGGTTTTTCAAGGGACTTGCATTTCGTGCCGGCCTGACCGGCACGGGAGCGGCGTAGCAGGCGGCTCATCGCCGCCCGGTTTCGCGGCCGCTTCCTTTCATATCAGAACGAGCGCCCATGATCCGAGCGAACGGATTCGTGCGCGTTGGCGGCAGCCACGGCAAGGAGCGTCTCTGACAATGCAATCCTATCGGTTCTATCTTCTGGATGCCGGCGAACACATCAAGGCCGTCGAGACGATCGAATGCGCGGATGACGCCGCGGCGGCGGCGAAAGCGGCCGCTCTCCTGGAAGAGCGCACGAGCTTCGCGTCGATCGAAGTCTGGAAAGGGAAAGTGCGCGTGCATCTCGCCCGGCGCGGCTAACGCCGCAGCGTCCGGGGTGGGAAAAAGACGTTACTGACGGCGATCGGATGCCGCCCTTCTGCTTCGCCGAATTTTTGCTACCTTGGCTTGGCACCGGCGCGGCACCCCCCGCGCACCACCCTTCGGGAGCGGACGCCTGCGTCATGCGGGATCTCTTCAAGATCGCCAGACCGAGGCCGGTCGAGGAGCCGACAGTGCACCTTCAGGATCTTTCAGCGGATACGCTGCGCCAGCTTCTTTCGGCGGTCAGGACCTATCGCGCATCCAGGGCGGATGCCCCGCCCCTTGCCATCACCTGTCGCGGGCGGGTCGATGGCGCCGGCGCACAGGCACTCGGGATCCTGTCCGCATTCCTGTGGGCTGGAGCGACCGGGTGCCGCTATCTCCACACGCCGTTCGCCACGATGGACCATGCGCGCGGCAGCCAAACGGAATGGGCAGCGCAATGGGAGCCGTTCTTCAACCTCGGGCGCGACGAAGCGCGCGTGCCGAAGAATGCGGTCGTCAAGCCGGCCGAAGCCTTCATTCGCGATCCCGACGCCTGCGTCAAGGCCGGCGCGGTGCTGGCGGCGCGCTCTTTCCACTGGAGCGCGTTCCAGACGCCCAAGGCGCTGCACCGTCTGAGGCGGCGGCTGCGCACCAAGTACCATGCCGCCGCGAAGTGTGGCCTCGCGCTGCATCGCGGGCCGGTGGGCGCGCTGACGGTGGCCGTCCACGTTCGGCGCGGCGATGTCACGGCGGACCATCCGCGGCGGGGCCATTTCTACACGCACGACGCACCGATCTTGAACACCATCGCCTCCGTTCGCGCTGTCGCCGCTACGATGGGCCGAGCCGTGCACGTCAACCTTTTCTCCGAAGGCCCGCCGGACATGTTCAACGCCTTTGCCGCGGCGGGTTGCCGGCTTCATCTGGACGGCGATCCGTTTGAAGCCTTCCACAACATGGTGAGTGCGGACATCCTGGTGCAGGCCAAGAGCTCATTCAGTTACGTGGCCGGCCTCATCTCCGCCGGGGCGGTGCTGCATGAGCGCTATGTCGGCCGGAGCGGGACTCCCTTCTATCGCCCTGCGCCCGGATGGATCGTGCGCGACGGGTCCGGCGCGCTCGCCGTGGATGAACTCCATCGCCAGTTGGACATGGCGCGATGCCGGCAACACGCTGGATCATGGCACGTGCGTCCGCTGCGGCGGCTCCGGCGCTGGCTCCGGTCGGGCTGGTGACGGCCAGCGGAGCAGTTCACCGAACGACTGTCGCCCAATTCCTGGTTGAATCGGAGCATCGCCGGACGGTGGTCGGAGCCGGCCGGCCCTTGACAAGCGGCCACGCCATCTATATTTAACCATGTAGTTATTTAACTGACTGGTTTACCTAGGATGACGGCCGACCGCCTCAATGCCACCTTTGCCGCCCTCGCCGACCCGACCCGGCGCGCCATCCTGGCCCGGCTTGCCAGCGGCGAGGCCTCGGTCAAGGAGCTGGCCGAGCCGTTCGAGATGAGCCTTCCGGCGGTCTCCAAGCATCTCAAGGTCCTGGAGCGGGCCGGCCTGATCGCGCGCGGGCGCGAGGCGCAGTGGCGGCCCTGCACATTGCAGGCCGGACCGTTGAAGGACATTTCCGACTGGGTCGAGCAGTACCGCCGCTTCTGGGAGCAGAGCTTCGACCGCCTGGACGAATACCTGAAAGAGCTGCAAGGCAAGGGAAAGAAAAATGGCCGCAAGAAATAGCGCCGCGAGCGCTCACGAGATTGAGGAGCGCACCCTCATCCTGTCCCGCGTGTTCGATGCGCCGCGGGCCCTCGTCTACAAGGCGTGGACCCAGCCCGAGCATCTCGCGCGCTGGTGGGGTCCGCGCAATTTCACCCTGCTTTCCTACAAGGCCGATGTGCGCGTTGGCGGCTCCTACCGCTTCGGCACGCGTTCGCCCGAGGGGACCGAGCATTGGGCGCACGGACTCTATCGCGAGGTCGTGCCGCCGGAACGCCTGGTCCTGACCCACGCCTGGGAGCATCCCGACGGATCGCCCAAGCACGAGACCATCATGACCCTGACCTTCGCTGAGCAGGGCGACAAGACCAAGCTCACGCTGAAGCAGACCCTGTTCGAATCCGTCACCGCGCGGGACCTGCATCGCGGCGGCTGGAGCAGCACCCTCGACATGCTGGGCGAATACCTGGCGACGCTTTGATCCCGTTGAACCGGAGAGACCCGTGAAGCTGCACTATGGTTGGGTCGTGGTCGCCGCCGGCGCGCTGATGGGCTGCGTCGCGATCGGCACCACCTTCTCGCTCGCGGTTTTCCTTCAGCCGATGGTTGACGCCACGGGCTGGTCGCGCACCGGCATCTCGAGCGCCATGACCATCGTCTTCGTGACGATGGGCCTCGGCGGCTTCGGCTGGGGCGCCCTGACGGACCGCTTCGGCCCGACGGTCGTGGTGCTGTCGGGCGGCCTGTTGCTGGGGCTCGGCCTGATGCTGGCAAGCCGGGCCGCCAGCCTGCTCGAATTCCAGCTCGTCTACGGCATCATGGTCGGCGGCGCGGCGGGCGCGGTGTTCGCGCCCACCATGGCTACCGTGACGGGCTGGTTCGACAAGCACCGCAGCATCGCCGTCTCGCTGGTATCGGCCGGCATGGGCGCGGCGCCGATGATCATCTCGCCGTTTGCAGGCTGGCTCATCACGAACTACGAGTGGCGCACCGCTCAGCTTTGCATTGCCATCCTCGCCTGGGCGTTGCTGGTACCGGCGGCGCTGTTCGTGCGCCGGCCGCCCATGCTGACTGCTCGGGCTGCCGGCGCACCTGCCGCGCCGGACTCTGCCGTCGGCGATCCCGGCATGACCGTGGGGCGGGCGCTGCGTTCGCCGCAGTTCATCGTGCTCGCTGCCACCTATTTTGCCTGCTGCGCCACGCATTCCGGTCCGATCTTCCACACCGTGAGCTACGCGATGCTGTGCGGGCTTGCCCCTCTCGCGGCGGTTACCATCTACAGCGTCGAGGGTCTGGCGGGTCTGGGCGGCCGGCTCGTATTCGGCCTGGCCGGCGACAGGTTCGGCGCCAAGCGCGCGCTCGTGGTGGGACTGCTCATCCAGGCCTTCGGCGCGGGCAGCTACTTCTTCACGCGCGCATTGGACGAGTTCTACGCCGTCGCCATCGTTTTCGGCTTCACCTATGGCGGCGTGATGCCGCTCTACGCGGTGATCGCGCGCGAGTATTTTCCGATGCGCATCATGGGCACGATCCTCGGTGCGGCGACCATGGTCTCGTGCCTCGGGATGGCGTTCGGCCCGGCGGTCGGCGGCTGGATCTTCGACACCACCGGCGGCTACGGCTGGCTCTATATCGGCTCGTTCGGCGTCGGGCTGGCGGCCGTGGCGATCTCCCTCGCCTTTCCTCCGTCCGCGTTGGAACGACGCTCCATGGCGCAGCCGGCATGAGAGGGGCCGGCCATGATCTCGATAGGATGGCGACAATTCCGCCATTTCCTTGGGTTGCGGCTGAACGCACAATCGCTCCTGGCCGCTTCCGTCATCGCGGCCACTATCATGACGACGGGGCTGGCGGCGGAGCATTTCCTCCGCCACGCTCATGCCGCCGATGAACACGCATTGCTGATCGATCCCGGCGCTCTCCCGCTCTGACGCGGCGGATCGTCGGGCGATCGCATCACAGATATCGCAAGCCTTGAGGAGTAAACCATGGTCGCCAACGCAAGCCAGCAGACGGCACAGCACGAGCTCGTCATCACC
>DASSBF010000194.1:0-3785 GCA_035699005.1 Dongiaceae bacterium | reverse complement strand
TAGCGTCGTCTGCGGCCGATGGCCTTCGCGTGGCGCGGCGTATAGCATGCGCCCCGGGGACAAGGCAGAGGCCGACCATCATAGCCCTATGCCCGAGGCGGATAGCTACATCATCGAATTCACCCAGATCGGCGGCAACGTAAAGGTCACCGCGATCGATCCCAAGACCATGACCGAAGTTTCGATCGTGGGTGCGCCGCATTATTCGCAGGAGTTCCTGACCCGGCAGGCAGTGAAGAAGCTGAAATATGTGCTTGCGAAGAATGTGAAGAAAACGCCGTAATACATTGTCAATAATAATTATTGTAGCTCAGTTCGACATGCTGTCGCGGCGCCGGATCGTACCTCGCGATTTCGCCAATCGGCCCCGGTAGCGGCACATCTTCGCACGGCTGCCGCACACCTCCATCTCACACCAGCGCCGCCGCCCATTGCGGGTCTGGTCGAGGAATATCCAGCCGCACGCGCTTCCGCCGCCGCACGCCTTGAGCCGGTCGAGCGGCCCGTCCGCCAACAGTTCGATGGCGGCGCGGACAATCGGCCAGAGCGGGCTATCGGGCCCGACGGGCTGCACCGGAGTCCAGCGCCAGCCGAACCCGTCGGACCCCGGTTCGAAGCGCTCGGCCTGGGCAGACTTCGCCATGAAGCCATTGAGGGCAGCAGCGGCCGGTGCGGGTACCAGCCTGCGGTGGATGATCGCCGAGAAGATGACATGCAGCGCCTCGCGCAGCGCCAGGGCCTGCGAAAACGCGCGGCGCGCAGCGGCCGGCCGGGCGCGCGCACGCGCCAGAAGCTCCAGCGTGCCGTCGGCGGCGAGGATGCCGGCATGGTGCGCCCAGGCCAGAAAGTCGAAATAGCTCTTGAGATTCTCCTTGTGATGGTCGGTGCCGCGCCCGCTGCTGGTGTTGATGAAATCCAGGCAGACCCGGCCACCGACGATCGGCAGCTTGCCAGCGCGGCCCGGGCTGAGCAATTTCAGGGCCTGGAGACCGTCGTGCTGCGACACTTCTTGTGTTGCTCCTCATTACTGTCTAATTTGCATTAGATGGTAACGCATCCCCGCTTTTACAGGAATCGTTTTTCGGCCGCAGCCCTCTCAATTGCCGCGGGGCTGCTGGCGATCGCCTGGATGGCCGGCGCCGCCAGGGCCGACGAATACGACGGGGCGGTCAAGAAGTGCGAGTATCTGCTGCCTGAGTTCGATTCCAGCCCGACCGACCTGAAGCACGAGGTGCAGGGCGGTTCGGTCGATAAGCCGGTCGGCGTGCGGCTGAGCTGGAAGCGCAGCGACGCGCCGCCTGGCGGCGACCCGAACGGCTGGATCATCTGCTTCTTTTTGCCGCGCAGCGAGACCGGCGGCGCGTGGCAGATCGACCAGATGCAAACCCAGAAATACGGCAAGTTGTCGCGCTACGACGTCCAGCAACTCTACAAGATGAGCTGGCTCAACGAGCACTACCTCCCGCAGCTGTCGCCGGCCCCGACGCCCCCGCCCGAGCCGGCGGTGATGTGGCTGTACTTGTTCCAGCAGACCCTGAACGGGCTGACGCTGGGATGTCTCTATGCGCTGCTGGCGGTGGGCTTCACCATCGTCTACGGCATCACGCGCATCGTGAACCTGGCGTTCGGCGACTTCTACATGGTCGGAGCCTTCGTCACCTACCTCTGCTACGTGGTGGTTGCCGCCGGAGGCGGTTCCTTCGCTTGGCCGGTGCTTGCCGCCACCCTGGTGATCGGAGTGGGGGTTTGCGCAACGGCCGGGTGGGTTACGGAAAGGCTCGCGTTCCGACATATGCGACAGGCCGCGACGACGGTGCCGATGGTCGCCTCGATCGGCATCGCGCTGATCCTCCGCGACACGATCCAGCTGGCCCAGGGGCCGAGGACGCGGTGGATGCCGCCGACGCCCGGCACCACCTGGAGGATCGTGGAGGGGTATGGCTTCGACGTCTACCTGCGCAAGGGCCATCTCATGATCGGGATCGCCACCGCGGTCGTGGCGCTGGCGTTCTGGTGGGCCGGCCGTCACACCACGTTCGGGCGCGGCTACCGGGCGGCGTCGCAGGATCCGCGCATGGCCTCGCTGGTGGGGGTCAACGTCAACCGGACGATCGGCATCAGCTTCCTGATCGCCGGCGCGATGACGGGCATCGCCGGCGTGTTTGCCGCCATGCAGTATCAGATCATCGATTTCTACATGGGCTACGTGATCGGCTTCAAGGCGCTGACCGCCGCGCTCCTGGGCGGGATCGGGTCCATCCCCGGCGCCTTCCTGGGCGGCTTCGTGATCGCGATGGTCGAGATCTATGCCGGCATGGCCTTTGGCTACGAATGGCGGGAACTCGCGGTGTTCGGGGTGCTGGCGGCGGTTCTCATTTTTCGCCCGGGCGGGCTGCTGGCCACCCTGCGCCACGCGCCGGCCGACGAAAGGGTTTGACCGTGGGGCGGAACGGTGGGACTTGCCGTTCGGCGAGTCGTTCATTAGGTTCCCGGGACGCAAGCGGGTGCCGCTGAATGGCGCCGCATGAAAATGGGGCAGGCGGGTCAGGTTTCATGTCGCGCTCCGGGATGTTCCCGGAAACCGGTGCTGACGGTGGGGCAGTTGCCGTGGCGGCGGCGCTGCTCTGCGCACTGGTGAAATCGGGCCTGGTCGGGTAGGGGGAGACGGTGGAAGTCTTTCTTCAGCAGTTGGTAAATGGGCTGACGCTCGGTGCCATCTACGGCCTGATCGCCATCGGCTACACCATGGTCTATGGCATCATCGGCATGATCAATTTCGCCCATGGCGACATCTACATGCTGGGCGCCTTCAATGCCCTGATCCTGTTCCTGGTGCTGTTCGGGCTGGGCGTCAGCTGGGTTCCGCTGGCGATCATCCTGGTGCTGATCGGGACGGTCGCGATCACGTCGGCATACGGGTGGGTGGTGGAACGCGTCGCCTACCGCCCGCTGCGCAATTCGACGCGGCTTGCACCGCTGATCTCCGCCATCGGCATGTCGATCCTGCTGCAGAACTACGTGCAGCTGCTCCAGGGTGCGCGCAACAAGCCGCTGCAGAACCTGATCGAGGGCGGAATCACGATCTTCGCCCAGAATGACTACGCGGTGACGATACGATATCTGCAGATGGGCATTGTGGCAGTCACCGTCTTCCTGATGGTCGCCTTTACGCTGCTGATCACCCGCACCGCGCTCGGCCGGGCGCAGCGGGCGACCGAGCAGGACAAGCGGATGGCAGCCCTGCTCGGCGTCAACGTCGATCGCACGATCTCCCTGACCTTCCTGATCGGCGCGGCGCTGGCCGCGATCGCCGGGCTGATGGTGCTGCTCTATTACGGTCAAATCGATTTCTACATCGGCTTCCTGGCCGGCATCAAAGCGTTCACGGCCGCGGTGCTGGGCGGGATCGGCTCCCTTCCGGGCGCGATGGTCGGCGGCTTGCTGATCGGCCTGATCGAGGTGTTCTGGTCGGGCTACTTCTCGGTCGAATACAAGGACGTCGCGACGTTCACCATCCTCGTGTTGGTGCTGATCTTCCGGCCGACCGGCCTGCTTGGCCGCCCGGATCTGGAGAAGGTCTAGGTCATGGCAGCAGCGGCGGTCGCCTCACTCGACTATCCGAAAATCCTCAGGGGCGCGATTGCGGCTTGCATCCTGACGCTGGTCCTCACCGGCCTGATCGTCGGTATCGAGACCGTCAGCAGCACCGGAGCCCTCACCTACGAGACGCGGTTCCGGGCGGTGTTCGCCGCCTCCATCGGGGTCGGAATCGTCTACTTCCTGGC
>DASSBF010000193.1:0-15816 GCA_035699005.1 Dongiaceae bacterium | reverse complement strand
TTCGGTTTAAGGGCTTTCTCCGCACATGAATGCGCCGGCACGGACCAGGACCCGCGTGGTCATGAAGTTTGGCGGGACCTCGGTCGCCAATATCGAGCGCATTCGCGCGGTGGCGGCGCGCGTGAAACGCGAGGCCGATGCGGGGCACGAGGTGGCGGTGGTGGTCTCCGCCATGGCGGGCGCGACCAACCAGATGGTCGCCTGGTGCTCCGAATTGTCGCCGCTGCACGACGCGCGCGAATACGACGTGGTGGTGGCCTCGGGCGAGCAGGTCACCAGCGGCCTCATGGCGATCGCGCTGCAGTCGATCGGCGTCAACGCCCGGTCGTGGCTGGGATGGCAGATCCCGGTCGAGACCGATGACGCCCATGGCAAGGCGCGCATCGCAGGCATCCGCATCGCGGAACTGGAAGCGCGCTTTGCCCAGGGCCAGGTCGCGGTGATCGCCGGTTTCCAGGGCGTCGGGTCGGACAATCGCGTGACGACCCTGGGCCGCGGCGGCTCCGATACTTCGGCGGTGGCGCTGGCGGCGGCGTTGAAGGCGGATCGCTGCGATATCTTCACCGATGTCGACGGCGTCTACACGACCGATCCTCGGGTCGTCGCCAAGGCGCGCAAGCTCGACAAGATCAGCTACGAGGAAATGCTGGAGATGGCCTCGGTCGGGGCCAAGGTGCTGCAGATCCGCTCGGTCGAGATGGCGATGAAGCACCGCGTCAGGCTGCAGGTGCTCTCGAGCTTCGAGGACAAGCCCGGCACGCTGGTGGTGGATGAGGATGAGATCATGGAACAGGAACTGGTGAGCGGCATCGCCTACAGCCGCGACGAAGCGAAGATCACGCTGCTGCGCGTGGCCGACCGGCCGGGCGTCGCCGCCTCGATCTTCGGGCCGCTGGCCGATGCCAACATCAACGTCGACATGATCGTGCAGAACATTTCGGAGACCGGCGACACCACCGACATGACCTTCACGGTCTCCAAGGCCGATTTCGAGCGCGCGAAGCAGGTGATTGAAGGTCAGCGCAACCAGGTGCAGTTCGCCGGCCTGATCGCCGATTCCAACGTGGTGAAAGTGTCGGTGATTGGCGTCGGCATGCGCTCCCATGCGGGCATCGCGCAGCGCATGTTCAAGGCACTGGCGGAGAAGGGAATCAACATCCAGGTGATCTCCACCTCGGAGATCAAGATCAGCGTGCTGGTCGCGGAGGAATATACCGAGCTCGCGGTACGCGCCTTGCACACCGCCTATGGGCTGGACGCGGCATGAGGCAGGCCGTCAACACATGAATATCAGGACACGCTCTGGTTCTCTCCCCCGGCATACAGGGCTATGGCATGTCGAATGTACGAACACCTGGAGATGCACGATGAGCTCCTTCCCCCCTTGTGGGGGAAGGTTGGGATGGGGGGTGCCGCCGCACCACGCCAGACAAGGAATCGCCGAATGCCCGCAAGATGCAGCCCGGCAGCTGGGTCGTCTGGTGTTCGATCGTCGGCAATCGTGCGGCGGCGCCCCCCATCCAACTCCGCCTAAGCTCGCTGCGCTCGCTAAGGCTCCGTATCCTTCCCCCACAAGGGGGGAAGAGATTCCCTTACACGCGATTGCTCTGCCCGGAGACGGGGAAGGCTTAGGGGAAGAGAGGCCGCAGCTGTGCTGGGGTGAACCTTCGTTCGCTCCCCCCACCTCCCTCCGCCCCCAAGGTGGAAGAGGAAGCACGGCGCATATGCTACAGGGAGCGTAAGACGGACGACCGATGGACCGTGCGCATTCCGAGGCATTGCTGAACCATCTGTGGCGGCGCGGCACCGCGTTCCTCGGCTGCCGCTACGCCATCATGGGCGGGGCGATGACCTGGGTTTCAGAGCGTCATCTGGTGGCCGCCATTTCCAACGCCGGCGGCTTCGGCGTGATCGCCTCGGGCTCCATGCCGCCCGACGTCCTGGCGGCGGAGATCGCCGAGACGTACAAGCTCACCAGCCAGCCGTTTGGCGTGAATTTGATCACGCTCCACCCAAAACTTGAGCAGCTGGTCGAGGCTTGCCTCGATTCCAAGGTCGGGCACGTGGTGCTGGCGGGCGGCTTGCCGCCGGCTTCGGCCATTCAGCGCCTGAAGCAGGGCGGGGCCAAGGTTATGTGCTTTGCCCCGGCTGTGGCACTCGCGAAGAAGCTGGTGCGCTCCGGCTCCGATGCGATCGTGATCGAGGGCATGGAGGCGGGCGGCCATATCGGCCCGGTCTCCACCAGCGTGCTGGCGCAGGAGATCCTGCCCGCCATCACCGACGTGCCGGTGTTCGTGGCTGGCGGCATCGGGCGCGGCAACGCCATGCTGGGCTATCTGGAGATGGGCGCATCGGGCGTTCAGCTCGGCACCCGCTTCGTGTGCGCCACCGAATCCATCGCCCATCCGAAATTCAAGAAAGCCTTCATCCGCGCGGCTGCGCGCGACGCCATGCCGTCGGTCGCGCTCGACAACCGCTTCCCCGTCATCCCGGTGCGCGCCCTTGTCAACGAGGGCGTTCGCAAGTTCATGGACGTGCAGAAGCAGGTGATCGAGAAGTTCGACCGCGGCGAACTGGACCAGAAGCAGGCGCAACTCGAGATCGAGCATTTCTGGGCCGGCGCGCTGCGCCGCGCGGCGATCGACGGCGATGTGGAGACCGGCTCGCTGATGGCGGGCCAGAGCGTCGGCATGGTCACCAAGGAGCAATCGACCGCCGCGATCATCCAGGAACTGATCGAAGAGGCGCTCCGGGCCCTGCTGGATCGTCCGAAGTCCATCTCGGGATAACCATGACCGAAACCCCGGGCCTCAGCGGCGCGCGCATGCTGCTCAGGCGATTGCGCAACGCGATGGCGCGCGGCGGCGCGGCGCAGGCGCGCCTCGACCAGACGGTCAAGCTGATCGCGGGCGAGATGGTGGCGGAGGTCTGCTCCATCTACCTCTTGCGCGCTGGCGAGGTGCTGGAGCTGTTCGCGACCGAAGGCCTTAAGAAGGAGGCGGTCCACAAGACCCGCCTGCGCGTGGGCGAAGGCCTGGTCGGCGACATCGCGAGCCATGCCCGACCGCTGGCCCTGGCCGACGCGCAGCACCATCCGCAATTCGCCTACCGCCCGGAAACCGGCGAGGAGATGTTCCAGTCGCTGATGGGCGTGCCGATCCTGCGCGCCGGCCGCGTCGTCGGCGTGCTGGTGATCCAGAACCGCACGCGCCGGCAATACAGCGAGGAGGAGATCGAGACCCTCGAGACCGTCGCCATGGTGCTGGCCGAGCTGGTGGCCGGCGGCGAGCTGGTGAGCGCGGAGGAGCTGCGCCCCGGCGACGGCATCGCGCTGCTGCCGCTCAGGCTCGACGGCGTGACCTTGTGCCCGGGCCTCGCGCGCGGCGTCGCCGTCCTGCACCAGGCGACTCTGCAGCTGCAGCAGCTGGTGGCGGAGGATCCGGAGCGCGAGGCGGGGCGGCTGGCCGGCGCGCTCAAGGACATGCAGAGCGCGATCGACGAGATGATGAATGCCGGCGACTTGGCAGCCCATGGCGAGCATTTCGAGGTGCTGGAGGCCTATCGCCTGTTCGCCCAGGACCAGGGCTGGCGCAACCGCATGATGGAAGCGGTGCAGTCCGGCCTCACGGCCGAGGCGGCGGTGCAAAAAGTGCAGAACGACACCCGCGCCCGCATGCGCGAGGTGACCGACCTCTATCTGCGCGAGCGCCTGGCCGACCTCGACGACCTCGCCAACCGCTTGCTGCGGCACCTGCTGGGCGCCGACGTGCCGACGCTGCGGCGCCTGCCGGAGGAGGCGATCGTGGTCGCGCGCACCATGGGTCCGGCCGACCTGCTGGACTATGACCGGCAGCGCCTCAAGGGCGTGGTGCTGGAGGAAGGCTCGCAGAACGCGCATGTCGCGATCGTGGCGCGCGCGCTCGACATCCCCGTTCTGGGCCGCTGCCAGGGCCTGATGCAGAAGGTCGGCGAGGGCGATCCGCTGGTCATCGACGGCGACAACGAGACGCTGCTGATCCGCCCGTCGGACGACATCCTGCAGGCCTTCGCGGACAGCATGCGCCAGCGCCTGGTGAAGCGCGAGGCGTACCAGGCGATCCGCGACCTGCCGGCGGTCACGCTCGACGGCGTCACGGTCGATCTCAACATCAATGCCGGGCTGCTGATGGACGTGCCGCAGCTCTCCGCAACGGGCGCCGCGGGCATCGGGCTCTATCGCACCGAGATCCCGTTCATGGTCTCGCATGAATATCCCGATGTCGCGCGCCAGACCGAGATCTACGCCAAGGTCCTGGATGGCGCCGGCGACCGCACCGTCATCTTCCGCACCCTCGATATCGGCTCGGACAAGGTGCTGCCGTACTGGAACCGCGCGCCGGAGGAGAATCCGGCGATGGGTTGGCGCGCCGTCCGGATCGCGCTCGACCGGCCCGCCATGCTGCGCCAGCAACTGCGCGCCATGCTGAGCGCTGCCGCGGGCCGTACGCTCTCCGTGATGTTCCCGATGGTGACGGAGATGGCGGAGTTCGAATCCTGCCGCCGCCTGCTGGATCTGGAGCTGGAACGCCAGGCCCGGCGCGGAATACCGGCACCCAGCGCGCTCCGGATCGGGGCCATGGTGGAGGTGCCGGCGTTGCTGTGGCAATTGCCGGAACTGCTGCCGCGGGTTGATTTTCTCTCGGTCGGCAGCAACGATTTGCAGCAGTTCCTGTTTGCCGCGGATCGGGACAATCCGGCTGCGGCCGGGCGGTACGACACGCTGGCGCCGGCGATGCGGCGGGCGCTGAGCGCGGTGGCGCAGGCCGCGGCTGACGCCGGCAGGCCGCTCGGCCTGTGCGGCGAGATGGCCGGCGACCCGCTGGCGGCGATGGCGCTGCTGTGCCTCGGCTATCGCGCGCTGTCGATGGCGCCGCCCCGCGTGCTGCCGATGCGGGCGGCCATCCGGAGCCTGGATTTCAAGGGGTTGGAAGCCTATTGGCAGACCGTTCACCATCTCGACGGACCGGCCCTGCGCAGCGCGCTGCTGGATTATGCGGTCGATCACAAGATACCCCTTTGACATTGCGGGGTCGCCGGCCGGGTATATATTGAAGCATCAGAGACGACGTTCCGGCGGCGCGGGGGCAGAAGCGGAATCTCGAAAGGATTCCTCAAGTGTTCCGGGCAGATATATGAGCACCATGGACGGGTCTGGAACCACAGAGAGCAACCGGGCCGGCGGCGGGCTGGCTGAAATCGGCGCGATGCTGCGCCGCCGCCGCGAGGAAGTGGGCAAGGATCTGGCGAGCATCGCGGCCACCACCCACATCCGGCTGAACTATCTCAAGGCCATCGAGGACGGGCACCGGCGCGACCTGCCGGGCACGGCCTACATGATCGGCTATATCCGCACCTATGCGGACCATCTGGGGTTCGACGGCAACCGCCTGATCACCGATTTCCATGCCGAGCTGGCCGGCCAGCGCAACTGGGAAGACAAGCGCGCGCAGGCCGCCGAGCCCGTCGGCGGCGGCCTGCCGCAGATCCAGCTTTCGCCGGCGATCCTGATGGTCGCCCTGCTGGTGCTAGGGATCGGGATCTATGTGGCCTGGGGCTATTTCACCGCCGAGGACGAGGTGCCGGTTCAGACTGCCGCCGTGGGCGCGTCGCAGGAGCCGCCCGCGTCCGCTGCGGAGCCGGCGGCCGCGCCATCGCCCACCGGCGCGGAGGCGAGCGCACCGCCCCCGGTCCAACCCGCACCTGCCGCCGAAACGGCGGCCGAGCCTGCGGCAGAGGACCAGGTGCCGCCGGAAACCGAGGTCGCCAGCACCGGCGAGGAGGCGGCGGAGGACGCGGCGGCCGAGCCGGAACCCACCCCGGCCGAGGCCGGCGCCAAGGCGGGCAAGATCGTGGTGCGGGCCAGGCTGGAAAGCTGGATCCAGGTGACCAACGCCAAGAAGGACGTGGTGTTCTCGCGCGTCCTGCGTTCGGGCGAAACCTATACCGTGCCGGACGAGAAGGGCATGCTTCTCACCACCGGAAACGCCGGTGGGATCGAGATCCTGGTCAACGGCAAGAAGCTCAAGAGCTTCGGCACGGTGGGCCTGGTCAAGCGCGACATCGTGCTCGATCCCAAGAAGCTGAAGGACGGCAGCGCCTTCAAGGCCACGTCGCGCGACTAAAAGTCCCGTTCGCTGGGCGGATTATCTTTTCATTTCAGTAGCTTGAATATGGGGCCGCGGACTTGATCTTTTGCCCTCGTCAGCGCATCTTCTGCCCGAGACGGCGCCGCGCCGCAATGCGCGCCCGATGCGTCGGGCCCCGCCAGCAGGAAAGACCGATTGATGAGTGTCCGCCCCTATCGTGACATCAGCCGCCGCAAATCCCGGCAGATCCGGGTGGGGTCGGTGCTGGTGGGCGGCGACGCGCCCATCACTGTGCAAACCATGACCAACACGCTGACGGCGGACGCGGCGGCGACCATCAGGCAGATCCAGGAGATCGAGGCGGCCGGCTGCGACATCGTCCGCGTCTCCTGCCCCGACGAGGAATCGACCGCCGCACTGCCGGAGATCGTGAAAGCGGCTAAGATCCCGATCGTCGCGGACATCCATTTCCACTACAAGCGCGGCATCGAAGCGGCCAAGGCGGGGGCCGCGTGCCTGCGCATCAATCCCGGCAACATCGGCAATGCCCAGCGCGTGCGCGAAGTCGTGCAGGCCGCCAAGGATCACGGCTGTTCCATGCGCATCGGGGTCAACGCCGGCTCGCTCGAGCGCGACCTCCTGGAGCGCTTCGGCGAGCCGTGCCCGGAAGCGATGGTCGAATCCGCGCTCAACCACGCGAAGATCCTCGAAGACCACGATTTCTTCGATTTCAAGATCAGCGTGAAGGCATCCGACGTGTTCCTGGCGGTGGCGGCCTACCAGGGGCTGGCGGAGGCCTGCGACTACCCGCTCCACATCGGCATCACGGAAGCCGGCGGCATGCGCACCGGCACGGTCAAGTCCTCGATCGGCCTTGGCATGCTGCTGTGGTCCGGCATCGGCGACACCATCCGTGTCTCGCTCTCCGCCGCTCCGACCGAAGAGGTGAAGGTCGGCTACGAGATGTTGAAGTCGCTGAACCTCCGGCACCGCGGCGTCAATTTGATCTCGTGCCCGTCCTGCGCGCGGCAGAATTTCGACGTGATCAAGACGGTGGAAGCGCTGGAGAAGCGCATCGCCCACATCACCACGCCGATGACGGTCAGCATCATCGGCTGCGTGGTGAATGGCCCGGGCGAGGCGCGCGAGACCGACATCGGCTTCACCGGCGGCGGCAACAACACGCATATGGTCTACCTGGCCGGCCAGCAGCACCACCGCCTCAAGGACCAGGACATCGTCGAGCACATGGCCGAGTTGATCGAGAAGAAGGCGGCCGAGATCGAAGCGGCAAAAGCGGCCAACGAAGGGACCGAGAAGCCAGCCGCCAGCAGTGCTGCGTAGGGCCGTCACGCTGTCGGCTCGTTTCGCATAACGTTTTCCAGGAAGGTTTTCGGTGTCCCAGCTTCAGCCGGTTCGCGGCACGCACGATCTGTTGCCGGACGAGATGCGCCGCTACCGGCACGTCGTCGACACCGCGCGCGCGGCGGCGGAGTGCGCCGGCTATCTGGAGATCGAGACCCCGATCTTCGAGTTCTCCGAAGTGTTCAAGCGCACGCTCGGCGACACCTCCGACATCGTGACCAAGGAGATGTACACCTTCACCGACCGCGGCGGCGAGACCATCACCTTGCGGCCCGAAGGCACCGCCAGCGTCGCGCGCGCCTTCATCTCCGAAGGCCTCGCGCAGCACGCGCCGCTCAAATACTTTTACAGCGGCCCGATGTTCCGCTACGAGCGTCCGCAGAAGGGCCGCCTGCGCCAGTTCCACCAGACCGGCGTGGAACTGCTGGGCGTCGCGGACCCGCTGGGCGATGTCGAGATCATCGCGGTCGGGGTCGAGTTCCTGCGCCGCATCGGCGTCTGGGAGCGCTGCTATCTCGAGGTCAATTCGCTCGGCGATGCGGAGAGCCGCAGGGCCTATCGCGACGTGCTGGTCTCCTATCTCTCCGGCCACAAGGACAAGCTGAGCAAGGACAGCGTCGAGCGGCTCGAGCGCAATCCCATGCGCATCCTGGATTCCAAGGACGAGGGCGACAGGCGGATCGTCGCCGATGCTCCGGTCTATTCCGACCACCTGAACCAGGCGAGCAAGGATTTCTTCTCCCGCGTGCTGGAGGGGCTCGACGCGATCGGCATTCCCCACGCGATCAATCCGCGCCTGGTGCGCGGGCTCGACTATTATTGCCACACCTGCTTCGAGATCATTTCCGACGATCTCGGCGCGCAGGGCACGGTCATGGGCGGCGGACGCTATGACGGCCTGGTCGGCGTCATGGGCGGGCCGGAGACGCCGGGCGTCGGGTGGGCCAGCGGCGTCGAACGCTGCATGATGCTCTTGCAGGAAACGCCGGCGGCGCGTCGGCCAGTCGCCCTGGTGCCGATCGGCGCGGACGCCGAGCGCCAGGCGCTGATGCTCGCCGACCGCATCCGCCGGGCCGGGCTGCCGGCGGACCTCGGCTATTCCGGCAACATGGGCAAGCGCATGAAGCGCGCCAACAAGCTGAACGCCCGCGTCGCCATCATCCTCGGCGAGACCGAACTCTCCAAGAACGTCGCCGCCGTGCGCGATCTCGACAGCGGGGAGCAGCGCGAGGTGGCGCTCGACGCGCTGATCGAGTCCCTTGCTCGCCATCAGTGACATCCGCCGACATGGGGTAGCCGAGGCGACATTCCTGATCGTCGGGGTCAATCATCGGAGCGGGCCGCAATTGCTGCGCGAGCGCCTGCAGGGCGATGCCGGCGACGTGCTGCGGCTGCTCGACCGCTGCCGCGAGGCCGGCATCACCCAGGCGATGGCGGTGGCGACCTGCGACCGCTGCGAAGTGTGGTGCGTGACGCCGGATACCGCCTCCGTGCAATCCAGGCTGGCCGGCCTGCTGGCCGAAGCGGGCGGCGTGACCGAGGCGGAGATCGCGCCCCGCCTGCACGCGCTGACCGATGCCGCTGCGCTGCGCTACGCCTTCGCGGTCGCCGCGTCGCTGGAAAGCCAGATCGTGGGCGAGCCGCAGGTGCTGGGCCAGGTCAAGGAATTGCAGCAGCTGGCGCAGCATGCGGGCATGAGCGGGCCGGAGCTCGACCGCATCCTGGAAGCCGCGTACCAGGCGGCCAAGCGCGTACGGCATGAAACCGGCATCGCAGGCCAGTCGGTCTCGATGGCGGCCTGCGCGGTCAGTGTCCTGCGGCGCATGCATGGCGATGTCAGCGGCTTGAGCGGCCTCGTGATCGGCGATGGCGACATGGCGGAGCTGATCTTCGAACAGGTATCCGCGACCGGCATGAAGCGCTGGACCATGGCTCATCCGCAGGAACGCCGCGCGCGGTCCTGGGCCGAGCGCAACCATTCTCATTGGCGGCCGTTCGGCGAATTGCGCGAGGCGTTGGCGGCCAGCGACCTCGTGGTCAGCGCGCTCGACCTCGGCGCGGAATTCGTGTCGGTGGACATGGTGAAGGCCGCGTTGAAGGCGCGCAAGCGGCGCCCAATCCTCATGATCGACAGCGGCGTGCCGGGCGACATGGATTCGCGCATCGCCGACCTCGACGATGCGTTTCTCTATACGCTCGACGATTTGGAGCGGCTGGCGATGGCCGGGCGCCAGCACCGCGCCGGCGAGGCGGAGGAAGCCTGGCGCATCGTCGACCAATCCGTGGCATCCTTCCGCCGGCAACTGACGGAGCAGGAGGCGGCGCCGGTGATCGCCGACCTGCACCGGCATTTCGAGCGGCATCGCGCCGAGGTGCTGGCGCAGCCCGGCATCGAGGCGGCGGAAGCGACCCGGCGCCTGATCAACCGGCTGCTGCACCATCCGAGTGTCGCGTTGAAGGCCGCGGCGCCGGCCAAGGATCTCGAGGCGGTGCTGCGCCGCCTGTTTGGCTTGAACGACAAGGATGACCGAACGTGAGCTTGGAACCAAAGCTCGATCGCGTGGTGAAGCGGCACGATGAGCTGGCCGCCCTGCTGGCCAGTCCGGATCAGAAGGACGCGCAGGCCTATGCCCGCAACTCCAAGGAATATTCCGACCTGACGCCGCTGGTCGAGGCGATCCAGGAATGGAAGACGGCGAAGCGCGAACTTACGGACCTGGAAGCGATGCTGGCCGATCTGAAGACCGAATCGGAGATGCGCGCGCTGGCCGAGGACGAGGTGATCAGCCTAAAGAGCCGGGTGCCGGGGCTGGAGCACAAGGTGAAGCTGATGCTCCTGCCCAAGGACGAGGCGGACGAGCGCAACGCGATCCTGGAAGTGCGCGCCGGCACCGGCGGGGAGGAGGCGGCCCTGTTCGCGGCGGCCTTGTTCCGCATGTACGCGCGCTATGCCGCGCTGAAAGGCTGGAAGTTCGAGCCGATGGATGTCAACGAAACCGGCCTCGGCGGGGTCAAGGAGGCGACCGCAACCATCACCGGACGCAACGTGTTCGCCCGGCTGAAATTCGAGTCTGGTGTCCATCGCGTGCAGCGCGTGCCGGAAACCGAGGCGTCGGGACGCATCCACACCTCGGCCGCGACCGTCGCCGTGATGCCGGAAGCCGAAGAGGTCGACATCAAGATCGACGAAAAGGATCTGCGAATCGACGTGTTCCGCTCCAGCGGGCCGGGCGGCCAGTCGGTCAACACCACCGACAGCGCGGTGCGCATCACGCACATCCCGACCGGCGTCGTGGTGCAGCAGCAGGACGAGAAGTCGCAGCACAAGAACAAGGCCAAGGCGCTGAAGATCCTGCGCGCCCGGCTGTATGATGCGGAGCGCGCCAAGCGCGACGCCGAGCGCGCCGCCAATCGCAAAAGCCAGGTCGGATCCGGCGACCGGTCGGAGCGCATCCGCACCTATAATTTCCCGCAAGGGCGCTGCACCGACCACCGCATCAACCTGACGCTCTACAAGCTCGACAAGGTAGTGGAGGGTGCGGCGCTCGATGAGGTCATCGATGCGCTGATCGCGCACGATCAGGCCGAACGCCTGGCGGAAGTGGAGTGACGATCGGCGATCTCCTGAAGGATGCCGCCGCGCGCCTGGCCGAAGCCGGCGTCGACGGCGCGGCGCGTGAGGCCCGGCTGCTCCTGCAGGCTGCCGGCGATGTTCCGCTGGCGGCGCAGATGGCGTACCCCGAGCGTGAAGTCGAGATGGCGACACTGGCGCGCTTCCGCACGCTGATCGCCCGCCGCGCGGGGCGCGAGCCGATGGCGCACATCATCGGCCGGCGCGAGTTCTGGTCGCTGCCGTTCAAGGTCACCGCCGACACGCTCGACCCGCGGCCCGATTCCGAAACCCTGGTCCAGGCGGTGCTTGGCCAGGTCGGGGATCGATCCGCCCCTCTGCGGCTGCTGGATTTCGGCGCCGGCACGGGGTGCCTGCTGCTCGCTCTGCTGCATGAGCTTGGCAACGCCACCGGCCTCGGCATCGATCTCTCCCGCGCGGCCCTGGCCGTCGCCGAGGAGAATGCGCTCGCGCTCGGGCTGGCGTCGCGTGCATCCTTTCGCCATGGCGACTGGGACGCCGCAGCCGATCCCGGCTTCGACATCATCGTCTCCAATCCGCCCTATATCGCGACTGGCGACATCCCGGCCCTCCAGCCGGAGATCGCCCGGTTCGAGCCGCGCCTGGCGCTGGATGGCGGACCGGACGGGCTGGCCGCCTATCGGCGCCTCATGCCGGCCGCCGCGCGGCTGCTGGGACAGGGTGCGCTCGCGGCCGTCGAGATCGGGGCAGGCCAGGGCGATTCGGTCATCCGGATAGGCCGGACCGCCGGGTTGCGGCATATTGCAACAGCGGTTGATCTGGGCGGTGTCGCGCGCTGCCTCATGTTCCGGAAAGGACAAGCGGCTCAATAGCTTGAGAGGGATGCATAATTGCAACCGAGGGCTGTCAAAAAAGCTGTTGGAAAGCGGCAATGAACCAATTAGGGTCAGCCTCGGCAGTCGGGACTGACCATGGGCCGCGCCCGGGGGAAAGCCGGCCATCGCACAGCGAAGCCAGTCCCAAACAGCGCCTCCGCACATCGACTGCGTCCAGCGCCTGAGGAAGCGGCAAGTGTCTGCTTCATGATATTGTTAAGCGCGCACGGACGCCGACATGCGGCTTGATCTGCCATCTCGATCACAATCGATGACGAAATGACGTCCACATGAAACAGAACAACAACAACCGACGCGCTCGTGGCCGCGGTCCGCGCAAGCCTCACGGAATGGGTGGCGGCCACAACAAGACTCAGGGCTATGACGGCGGCGGGCAGGAGCTCCGCGTTCGCGGCAACGCATATCAGGTGCTGGAAAAGTATCTGCAGCTCGCGCGCGATGCGGGCGCCGCCGGCGACCGGGTCGCGGCGGAGAATTTTCTGCAGCATGCCGATCACTATTACCGCGTGCTGAGCGCGATGAACGAGGGCCAGCGGCCACGCATGGGCGGGCGCGAACTCTCGGTCGCCGATGTCAACGTGCAGAACGTGAGCCAGGGCCTGTCGGCGGCGCTTTATACCGGCGGGCAGAATCCGCAGGGTATGTCGGACCCCGGCATGCAGGGCGAGAATGTCGGCAACCAGGGCGGCCAGGGCGGACATCAGGGCGGGCAGGGACAGGGCGGGCACCAGGGCGGCGGCCATCAAGGAGGCCAGCGCCAGGGCGGCCAGCAGCATGGGCATCAGCAGGGCGCGCGCCAGCAAGGCGACGGCCAGATGAGCCACAACGCCCAGGCCGCAGGCGGCAATGCCGCGCCGGCCAACGGCAACAGCTACGGCAACTATGCGGAACGCACGGCTCCGCAGCCGCCCTACAAGCAGCCGGCAGAGCCGGCCCCCACCGCCTCCCAACCGGCCAGCGAAGAGCAGCCGGACTATCCCGAGGAGTTGCTGCCTGCCGCGGCTCCGGCCGGTGCGCCCGAGTCGGTCGACGATACGCAAGATGGCGTACAGCGCACATTGCGCGCCCCGCGGGCGCGACTGCGCGGCCCCGGGCGGCGCGGCGGCGGCCCGCGCCAGGGCGACAATGGGCAGGGAGAGGCGCGCGAACCGCGCCAAGGGGAGCGCGGCCCCAACGAGCCGGGCGAATAGCGGAGTCTGGCAGAATCCTGCCGGGCTTGGCCGCAGGCGCACGCGCCTGCCGGCCGCTCCTCTTGTTTATAAATCAGGCATTCCCATATCGGCACAGGGGCAAGCCCCTGGGCTTTTCCCAAGCATCCAAGAGCGCGTGCTGACCTGATCGGGCGCGGTCGAGCGAGGGCAAACATGGATCTGGAAAAATTTACCGAACGGTCGCGTGGATTCCTGCAGGCTGCGCAGGCGCTGGCCTTGCGATCGGGCCATCAGCGGCTCACGCCCGAACATCTTCTGAAGGTGCTGCTCGACGACAAGGATGGCCTTGCGGCCGGCTTGCTGCAAAAGTCCGGCGCCGATCCGGCGCGCGCCTTGGCCGCGACCGGGAAGGCGCTCGACAGGCAGCCGAAAGTCGAAGGCTCCGGAGCAGGCCAGGTCTACATGGCGCCCGAGTTGGCGCGCGTGCTGGACCAGGCCGAGCAGATGGCGGACAAGGCCGGCGACGGCTTCGTGACCGCCGAGCGCTTGCTGCTCGCGCTCGCGCTGACCGGCGATGGCGTGACCGGCCGCATCCTCAAGGACGCCGGCGCGACGGCGCAGGGCCTGAATGCTGCGATCAACGAATTGCGAAAGGGCCGCACCGCGCAGAGCGCGAGCGCGGAGGACAGCTACGACGCGCTGAAGAAATACGCCCGCGACCTCACAGCGCAGGCGCGCGCCGGCAAGCTCGACCCCGTGATCGGGCGCGACGAGGAGATCCGCCGCACTATCCAGGTGCTGGCGCGCCGCACCAAGAACAACCCCGTGCTGATCGGCGAACCCGGCGTCGGCAAGACCGCGATCGTCGAGGGGCTCGCCTTGCGCATCGCCAACGGCGACGTGCCGGAGGGGCTGAAGCGGAAGGCGCTGATGTCGCTCGACCTCGGCGCGCTCATTGCCGGTGCGAAATACCGCGGCGAGTTCGAGGAGCGGCTGAAGGCCGTGCTGCAGGAGATCGCGGCGGCGGAAGGCGAGATCGTGCTCTTCATCGACGAGCTGCATACGCTGGTGGGCGCCGGCAAGGCGGAAGGCGCGATGGATGCTTCCAACATGCTGAAGCCTGCCCTGGCGCGCGGCGAACTGCATTGCGTCGGCGCGACCACGCTCGACGAGTACCGCAAGCATATCGAGAAGGATGCCGCGCTGGCCCGGCGCTTCCAGCCGGTGTTCGTCAGTGAGCCGAATGTTGCCGACACCATCTCGATCCTGCGTGGGCTGAAGGAGAAGTACGAGCTGCATCACGGCGTCAGGATCACCGACGGCGCGATCGTGGCCGCGGCGACCCTGTCCAATCGCTACATCACGGACCGGTTCCTGCCTGACAAGGCGATCGACCTGATGGACGAGGCGGCGAGCCGCCTGCGCATGGAGGTGGATTCCAAGCCCGAGGAGATCGACGAGATCGACCGCCGCCTGGTCCAGCTCAAGATCGAGCGCGAGGCGCTGAAGAAGGAGAGCGACGAAGGGTCCAAGGATCGGCTGAAGGTCCTGGTCGAGGAGCTCGAGGAGCTGGAGGAGCAGTCGCGCCGCCTGACCGGCGAATGGCAGGCGGAAAAACGCACGCTGCAGGATGCGCAGAAGCTGAAGGAGCGGATCGACCAGTCCAAGATCGAGGCCGAGCGGGCCCAGCGCGGCGGCGATTTCGCGCGCGCGGGCGAACTGACCTATTCCGTGATCCCCGGCCTCGAGACGAAGCTGAAGGACGCCGAGGCGGCCCAGCAGCACCGCATGCTGAACGAGGTGGTGAGCGAAGAGGACATCGCGTCCGTGGTCTCGCGCTGGACCGGCATTCCGGTGGACAAGATGCTGGAAGGCGAGCGCGACAAGCTGCTGCGCATGGAGCAGGTCATCGGCGATCGCGTGATTGGCCAGGAGGAGGCGGTGGTCGCCGTCTCCAACGCCGTGCGCCGGGCGCGCGCCGGCCTGCAGGATCCCAACCGGCCGATCGGATCGTTCCTGATGCTGGGTCCGACCGGCGTCGGCAAGACCGAGCTGTCCAAGGCGCTGGCCGCCTTCCTGTTCGACGACGAGCAGGCGCTGCTGCGCGTTGACATGTCAGAGTTCATGGAAAAGCACGCGGTGGCGCGGTTGATCGGCGCGCCTCCAGGCTATGTCGGCTACGAGGAAGGCGGCGTGCTGACCGAGGCGGTGCGCCGCCGGCCCTATCAGGTCATCCTGTTCGACGAGGTGGAGAAGGCCCATCCCGACGTCTTCAACATCCTGCTGCAGGTGCTGGATGACGGCCGCCTGACCGATGGGCAGGGCCGCACGGTCGATTTCAAGAACACGCTCATCATCCTCACCTCCAACCTCGGCAGCGATATTCTCGCGGCCCAGAAGGACGGCGAGGACGTCGATCTGGTGCGCGCCAAGGTCATGAACGTGGTGCGCCAGGCGTTCCGGCCGGAGTTCCTCAACCGGCTGGACGAGATCGTGCTGTTCCACCGCCTGTCGCGCGCCAACATGACCGGCATCGTCGCTATCCAGCTTCAGCGGCTGCAGGCGCTGCTGGCCGACCGCAAGCTCGAACTGCAGCTCGACGACCGCGCGAAGGTCTGGCTGGGAGAGGCCGGCTACGATCCGATCTACGGTGCGCGGCCGCTGAAGCGCGTGATCCAGCGCGAACT
>DASSBF010000192.1:0-16665 GCA_035699005.1 Dongiaceae bacterium | reverse complement strand
GACCTCGCGCGCATTGCGGATTTCGGCGACGCGCCGGTCAATCCCATCGACCTCATGGACACGATTGGCCGGGTCGAGAAGTTTTATGCCAAGGTCCATGCGGCCGGCACACTGCCGCTGTCGGCCGGCGGCGATCATCTCGTCACGCTGCCGATCTTCCGCGCCATAGCGAAGGGTCGGCCGGTCGGCATGGTGCATTTCGATGCGCATTCCGACACTAACGACCGTTATTTCGGGGACAACAAGTACACCCATGGCACGCCGTTCCGTCGCGCGGTGGAAGAGGGGCTGCTCGATCCCAAGCGCACCGTGCAGATCGGCATCCGTGGCTCGATCTATTCACCCGACGACATGAGCTTCGCCGAGAATTCGGGCATGCGCGTCATCTACATGGAGGAATTCACCAAGCTTGGTCCCGCGAAGGTGATCGAGATCACGCGCCGCGTGGCGGGAGACGGCCCGACCTATGTCAGCTTCGACATCGACGGACTTGATCCGGTCTACGCGCCCGGCACCGGCACGCCCGAGATCGGCGGCATGACCACGCGCGAGGCGCAAGAGGTGGTGCGCGGCCTGCAGGGGTTGAACCTGATCGGCGGCGATGTTGTGGAAGTGGCGCCGCCGTTCGACCCGAGCGGCAACACCGCGCTGGTGGGCGCGACCTTCATGTTCGAGATCATGTGCCTGCTGGCGGACGCAGTGGCGCGCGGCCGGAGCGGAGCGGCGGCACGATCGTCGTGACTCGCGGCTGCGGCGGGTGGCGAGCTACGTGACAGATTTTCCGTCGTTCGCGCCACCTACCCTTCCGCATACATTGAACTGCCGGGGTCGAAGGCGCAGCTTTGCCACGTCGCGACACGTCGTGGAGCTGGGTCATGCAGGTTTGCATCAGGCAACCCGAAGCAAGCGCGCACGTCTTCAGCACCTCCGAAGAGTTGTTGCGGAACGCGACCGGAGGCGTCGCCCAGGTTTTCCGATATTGGGACCGCGTGCGCAGCGGCCGCGTGATGCCCGCCCGGACCGAAATCGATTTTCTCGAGCTGCGTCCCTGGTTGCCCGGCATCGTCATGACCGAAGTGGTCGGCGAGACGCGCGACATCGTCTACCGCGTGGTCGGCGAGCGTGCGGTCCGCCTGCGCGGCTATGATCCCATCGGCATGACGGTCGCGAAGGCGGGATTCGGCCACTCGATCCCCCATGTCCTCGCAAGCTACGGCGTAGTCATCGATCTGTGCATCCCGCTCTACGGCTGGATCGAGGGCCAACAGCCGGACGGCGGCTTCGTCAGCCACGGGACGCTCCTCTTGCCGCTCTCCGGCGATGGCCGGTGGGTCGATTGGGTGCTGGGCTATGTCGAAGATTCGGCAGCGTACGACTGGACGTGGGCACGTTGAGGGATCACTCGAGATTTGTTGCATTGCAATATGAGTTTTTGATATGAGGTAACAAAATTGCATTTTTTGATGCGGTTTCGAGAATATTCCGCCAATGCAAACGGACTTGCCACATAATTCGACGTGATTCCCACACGTTCTGCGGAAAGTGCGCTTCGCACATGCAAAAACGTGGCTTGTCCGCAACCCGGGAATACCGCAAATACAGCGCCAACAAACAGCACAATCCAATCGGTGACCGGAATGAAGTGGGACAGCGTTGCCCGCTCCAAATTGCCGCGTGCGCGCATCTGGGAGCGGTCGAGTTCATTGCAGGATCTGGAGCGTTGCGGCCCCAAAGCCGTGGCCCTGTACCAGTACTGGAACGCCCGGCGTGGCGTGCGGCTGATGCCGAGCCGCACCGACATCGATCCGCTGGAGATGCGGCAATGGCTGCCGCGCCTCACGCTGGTGGACGTCGACGGCGACGGCAAGCAGTTCACCTATCGCCTGGTCGGCACCAAGATCGTCGAACTGCTCGGGGTCAATCCGACTGGGCGCTTGGTTGAAACCGCCTGGCCGGAGGAAACGGCAAGTTCGGTCGTGCGCAGCTATGACGAGGTCGTGCAGACCCGCGCGCCGGTGTTCTGCCGGCAGACCTGCCAGTGGCTGGGCGACCAGGAGCCGAGCGCCTGGGCCATTCGCCTGCCATTGTCCTCCGATGGGGTCGAAGTCGACATGGTCCTCGCCTATCTCAGCGACAACATCACCATGCTCAGCCAGATCTGAGCCGTCCGGCGAGGGTCGCTTGGTTGACCCTCGATGGCCCGATGTGCTGAATACCCCAGCCAAACCGGGCGAAAAGATATGGCCGACGACAAACGCGTCTATTTGTTCGACAGCACTCTGCGCGACGGCGCCCAGACCCAGGGCGTCGATTTCAGCGCGGACGACAAGGCGGCCATTGCCCAAGCCCTGGATCGACTCGGCATCGACTATGTCGAGGGCGGCTGGCCCGGCGCCAACCCGACCGACGATGCTTTTTTCGCCCGGCCGCCGACCCTCAAGCGAGCCAAGCTGGTCGCCTTCGGTATGACGCGCCGCCCTGGGCGCAGCGCCGCCAATGATCCGGGCCTCAACGCCCTGCTCAATGCCAAGATCCAGGCGGTCTGCATGGTGGGCAAGGCCTGGGACTTCCACGTCGACGTCGCGCTCGGCGTCTCCAATGCCGAGAACCTGGACATGATCGCGGAGAGCATCGCCCATGCGAAGACCCGCATGGGCGAAGTGATGTTCGACGCCGAGCATTTCTTCGACGGCTACAAGGCCAATCCCGCTTTCGCGCTGCAATGCGCCGAGGCGGCCTACCGGGCCGGCGCGCGCTGGATCGTGCTGTGCGACACCAACGGCGGCACGCTGCCGCACGAGGTCGAGCGCATCGTGGGCGATGTGGCTGCAAAGATTCCCGGCACGCATCTCGGCATCCATTGCCACAACGACACCGAGAACGCGGTCGCCAACTCGCTGGCGGCGGTGCGCGCCGGCGCGCGCCAGATCCAGGGCACGCTGAACGGCCTCGGCGAGCGCTGCGGCAATGCCAACCTGGTTTCGCTGATTCCCAGCCTGATGCTGAAGAGCGACTTCAAGATCGGGCTCGGCGAGCGCGATCTGGCGCAACTGACCCACGTGTCGCGTCTGCTCGACGAACGGCTGAACCGCGCGCCCAACCGCCACGCCGCCTATGTTGGCGACAGCGCCTTCGCGCACAAGGGCGGCCTGCACGTCTCGGCCGTCGAAAAGGATCCGCGCACCTACGAGCACATCGACCCGGCGAAGGTCGGGAACCGGCGGCACATCGTGGTCTCGGACCAGTCCGGCCGTGCCAATATCCTGGCACGGTTCCGCGAGATCGGGCTGGAGGTCGACGCCGCCGACCCGAAGGTCGCGACCCTGGTGGAACAGGTGAAGGCGCGCGAGTTCGACGGCTATGCCTATGACGGTGCCGAGGCCAGCTTCGAACTGCTGGCGCGTCGCGCGATCGGCGGCCTGCCGGAATACTTCACGCTGTCGCGCTTCCGCGTGATGGACGAGCGGCGCTGGAACGCGCGCGGCGAGCTGGTGACCGAATCCGAGGCGACGGTGAATGTCGAGGTCCATGGCAATGCGACCATGACGGTCGCGACCGGGAACGGTCCGGTGAACGCGCTGGATACCGCTCTCCGCAAGGCGCTGGTGCCCCATTACCCGCGGCTCGACGACATGCGCCTGGTGGACTTCAAGGTGCGTATCCTGACGCCGCAGGCGGGCACCGAGGCGATCACCCGCGTCATGATCGAAAGCGCCGACACTTCGGGCGAGCGCTGGAGCACGGTCGGCGTCAGCGCCAACATCATCGACGCCTCCTACGAGGCGCTGAATGACGCCATCACCTGGAAGCTGCTGAAGTCGCGTGCCGGCTGATCCACCGAACACGGCTCCGCCGCCCGCCATCATCCTGGTGTCGCCGCAACTGGGTGAGAATATCGGCGCGGCGGCGCGCGCGATGCTGAATTGCGGCCTGAGCGACCTGCGCCTGGTCGCGCCGCGCGATGGCTGGCCGAACAGTGCCGCGGAACGCGCGGCGGTCGGCGCGCTCGACCTCATGCCCCCGGTGCGCGTGTTCGAGCAGGTCGGACAGGCGATCGGCGACCTGACGCTGGTCTATGCCACCACCGCGCGCGACCGGAAGATGGTGAAGCCCATTGTGACGGCGCGGCAAGCGGCGCTCGAGGCGCGCGCCCACGTCGCGGCCGGGGGCAAGGCCGGGTTTTTGTTCGGTCCCGAGCGCACCGGCCTGCTCAGCGACGATGTCAGCCTGGCAAACAAGATCGTCACCGTTCCGCTCAATCCCGAATTCACTTCGCTCAACCTCGGCCAGGCGGTCCTGCTGATCGGCTACGACTGGTTCCAATCCGGCGATGCGACCTCAGCCGAGCAGCTGCCGATGAATGGCACGCTCCCCGCAACGCAGGCCGAGCTGCAGAACTTCTTCGCGCATCTGGAGCGCGAGCTCGATTCCTGCGGCTTCCTGCGCAACGAGGAGGCACGCCCGCACATGATCCGCAACCTGCGCAACATGTGGCAGCGCGCGCAATTGACCGAGCAGGAGGTGCGCACCCTGCACGGCATGGTGAAGGAACTGACCACGCTGCGCGTGCCGAGGCGCCGGAAATAAACAGAGCACCCGCGGAGGGCGCGGCGTCAGCTGCGCTGCGTCAGGTCGAAATCGTCGACCGACAAGCCGTGGAAATCCTCGATGACGACCAGCATGTCGACCTGGCTGCCGTCGCGCGCGAGCGGCCAGATGCCGGCGAAGATGTCGCGCACGGCGCCGAACCTGGTCGTCATCCAGTCGCGCGCGAAGGCCGGCCGGCGATTGGTCGCGACGAACTCCATCTCCGCGAGATAGTCCTCGCGCCGGCCGGGATCGAAGGTGGTGCCTTCGTCCAGATACGTGGTGGTGTCCTTGGGCCGGAACTGCTCGGCCCGGGTCCCGCGCAGCCGCACGCTGCAGCGGAACGGCTCCCATTCGACATTGAGCAGCACGATATCGGGCAGGAGCGGCTTGATCTCCGCCGGGTCGATATCGGCGCGAGCCGGCAGAAGCTCGCCCTTCCGCTTGCCCCGCCAGTAGGCATCAAATCCTTTGATGGGTTCCGACGCCATCTCCGGCAACGGAATATCAAAGCGGTACACGAACTGCCCGCGTTGCGCGTTGGGACCAGATGCCGGCGGCAGAGCGGCGCTCATTGGCGATCACAGCAAAGACGCATGGCATTGTTGTCGCCGCAAATGCGCGGCCGTGCAACTAGCCAGATCAGTTACCTTAGAACGGTTGCGCCACCCTCGAAAAGGCCATGTCGGCGCGTTTCAGGTTGAGGTAGTCCTCGACCGCCACGCACATGTCGACATTTCGCCCGCCGCCGGCCAAGGGCCAGATACCGATCTGGACCTTGAATCGAGCATCAAACGCCCCGGTCATCCAGTCCTGGCTGAAGACCGGGCGGCAATGGTGCACCGCCGTCCGGTATTGCTGAAGGAAGGCGGCTGCGCTCCACAGATCCTTACCTTGGAACTCGTCCAGATAGCGTCCGGTCAGGTTGCCGCAGACCTCGGCGACCCGGGTTCCGCAGAGCCGATAGCGAATCCGGAACGGGTCCCGCTGGACGTCGGCCAGGATGACGTTCGGCAGGATCTTCTTGAGGTTCGCTGGATCGATGTCGCTGCGACTCGGCAGCAGGTTGCTGCTGCACAGCCGGAGCCAGTGGCGATGGAATTGCTGGATCAGGTCCGAGCCGATCTCCATAAGCGGGACATCGAACCGGCTGCCAAGGTCGTACGGATTGATCATGTTCATTGAATCGCCCACCTGTCGCCGCAGGCAAGAAAGCGGCGCTTGCAGACGCAGCCTCGCGGCAATTCGCAAACAAAGCTTAAACCGCGCGAACCCGACCGCGCCGCTGCGTGCCGTGGCCGGCCGGCGCCGCTCTTCGAGTTGCGCCGCATGAGCGGCGCTTGTCGCAGGCCGATCAACGCGATGGCGCCCCGTGACCGCCGCGCGCCGGCACCATTCGAACGCGCGGGCGCGGCGCCTCCCTCATCGGTCTTGCGTCGTCAGAGATAGGCCGGATTGGGTAGGAATGACGACGAAGGAAAAGCAAAGCCTATGCGGCCGTGCGCTCCAGCGGAAAGCCGTCTTTCGCGGCTGGCGGCGCACCACGCGCGCGCCGCGGCGTGCGGCCGCGCTCGGCCGTCGGCGTGCGGCCATAGAGCTCGGTGTAGCGCCGCGTGAAATGCGAGATCGAGGCGAAGCCTGTGGCGACCGCTATCTCCGTCACGCTGAGCGTCGAATATTGCAGGAGGTGCCGTGCGCGCTGCAGGCGCGCCTTCAGGAAATACTGGGTCGGCGTCATGCCGAGATGGCGGCGGAACAGGCGCTGCAGCTGGCGCTGGCTGACGCCCGATTGCGCGGCGATACCGTCGAGATCCTCGCCCTCCGTCATCCGGCGCCGCATCGCCGCGACGGTGTGGGCGATCGCGCTGGCGCCGCGCTGGCCGCTGAAATCGAGCTCGCTCAACTGCCGCTCCGCCGCCTCGCGGGGACGGGCGTGGTTGAGACTGTCGGCGACAATGCGCGCCAACCGCTCGCCCGCGCTGTCGGCGATGAGGCGGAGCACGAAGTCGAGGGTCGCGTCGCGCCCGGCGCAGGTCGCGATCCGCTCATCCACGATGTAGAGCCGATCCGCGATCTCGACGGTCTGCGCACGTTCGGCGAGCGCATCGGCCAGCGACCAGTGGGCGGCGCAGGCACGGCCGGCCAGCAATCCAGCCTCCGCCATCAGCGCGCAGGCGCCGCCGATCCCGGCGATCCGCCCGCCGAGCGCGTGGCGCCGGCAGAGCAGGGCGGACAAAGCAGGCTTTGCCGACTCCGCGCCGCCATAGGCCGCGAGCAGGAACAGGTGACGGTGTTCGCTCCGTTGCGCCGATGCGGCAGCCGGAACCGGGATTCCGGCAGCGGAACACACCGGCCCGCCATCGAGGCTCGCCAGATGCCAGTCGAACCGGATCCGACCCAGCAGGCGGTTGGCGGCAGCGAACGCCTCGCTCAGCGCCGAGACCTCGTTCAGCTCGAAACCAGGCAGCAGCAGGATCTGGCAGGCGACGACTCCGTCCTGACCTGGCAACAGGAAATGCGGGCTCTCGGCAGAGGCGGTTGCCTGCGCGCCGGCAAGGCATGCATCACCGAACCTGCGCCGCCCGGCCGCGGCGACAGCACCGCGCGCACCCGGTCCGGCTGACCGGTCCGGGTTCGATCTTGGGTCGAGACGCATGCGCAATGCCCCCAAACGGGCCGTCCTCCCATCCGGAGACCGGCGAAGACGTGAATTTGACCAGCTTCGCGCGGCGCCATGAACGCTCAAAAAACTCAGCGGGGTCTTGCGCCGAACTCATGCGATCAGGAGTGCGATCTACCAGGCGGGCAGCGGCGGCGCCGGCGGGAAGTCCAGCTTCAGGCGCGCCGCATGGCTGACGGAAGCCGCCGCCAGATTGAGCGCAACATGGCCGATGACTTCGATGACCTCGGTATCGGAGAGGCCGGCCTGACGCACCGCCGCGAGGTCGGCGTCCGCCAGTTCGCCGTGATTGACCACCAGCTTGCCGGCCAGGAACAGCAGCGCCATCTCGCGGTCGGAGCGGCCGCAGCCGTCGCGCGCTGCCAGGATCTGCTCGTCGGCCAGGCCGGCGCGGCGCGCCGCCCTGGTTTCGACCGAGAGGCAATAGGCGCTGCCGGTGCGCTGCGCCACCATCAGCGCCACCAGGTGGCGGTCGATCGCGGAAAGCCGGCCTTTTGCCAGACCCCGGTCGAGACCGAGGTAGCCCGTCAGGGCCGCGGGCGAGCGTGCCAGGACGCCGAGCAAGGCGGGGCCATGGTGCGATTCGGTGCGGGGGGTGCGCTGACGGCGCATGCAAAGGCCTTGGATCCTGGTTCCTGATGACCAATAGATGCCGAAAGCGTTCGCCGCGTTCCCCTAGATTTCCGACAGCGCCTGGTCGATGGCCGCGACCGTCATATCCGCCTGCTCGCGGGTGAAGCAGATCGGGGGGCGCAGCTTCAGGACATTGCCGTGCGGTCCCTCGGTCGCGGTGAGGACGCCGAGGTCGCGCATGCGGTTGACCACCCGCTTGGTTTCGGGCGCGGCGGGCTCCAGGGACTTGCGGTCGCGCACCAGCTCGAGGCCGACCAGCAGCCCGCGGCCTCGCACGTCGCCGATGAGATCGTGCCGCTCCGCCAGCCGGCGCAGTCCCTGCTTGAAGTGCGCGCCGACGGTCCGGGCGTTCTCCTGCAGTCCCTCGCGCTCCAGGACGTCGAGCACCGCCATGCCGGCCGCGCACGAGACGTTGTTGCCGCCGAAGGTCGAGAAAAACACGCCCTGATCGACCAGCGCCTGGATGATTTCCGGCCGCGTCACCACCGCGCCCAGGGGATGGCCGTTGCCGATCGGCTTGCCGAGACAGACGATGTCCGGGACGACGCCGTGCAGCGCGAATCCCCACATCGCGTCGCCCTGGCGGCCGAAGCCGCTCTGCACCTCGTCCGCGATGCACAGCCCGCCCGCCTTGCGCACGCGCTCGTAGACACCCTGAAGCCAGCCCGCCGGCGCGTCGAGCACGCCATTGGTCAGCAGTCCGGCATCGGCGATGAACAGCGCGGGCGCATAGCCGGATTCCGCGAGCGACCGGATCGCGCGGTCGGCATCGGCGGCATAGCGCGCGCCAAGCTCGTCGCCGCCACGGCGATAGGGTCCGCGATAGTCGTCGGGCCCGATGAGCGTGCGGACGTGCGGCTTCAACTGGTCGGCCGGCCTGAATTCCGGCGACAGCGCCTCCACCGCCTCAGTCCAGCCATGATAGGCATATTCCATGACCAGCGCGCCGCTGTGCCGCGTGTACGACTTGGCAAGCCGCGCCGCGAGATCGACCGCCTCGCTGCCGGAATTGACGAACATGCAGGCCGTCAGGCCGGCACCGAACGGCATCGTGGCGCCGAGGCGCTCGGCATAGTCCAGCACCTCGTCGAACAGGTAGCGCGTGTTGGTGTTAAGGATGGCGGCCTGCCGCGCGATCGCCTCGGCCACGTGCGGATGGCAGTGCCCGACATGCGGTACGTTGTTGTAGACGTCGAGATAGCGCCGGCCGGTCACGTCATGGAGCCAGGCGCCTTCGCCGCGCACCACGTGCAGCGGCTTGTCGTAGAACATGTAGGTCTGCGGGCCCATGACGCGCCGGCGCCGCGCCAGCATCGCCGTTCGGTCGGAATCGGCCTCGCTCTCGGGAATGCGCGCAATGCGTACATGCGGCGCGGGCTCGATGGCGGCACGGAACCCCGCCGAGGCGCGTTCGCGCCCGATCTCGTCCAGGGTGAAAACGGCATTGCGGCACGGCTCCGCGTAGCTATCGAGATAGCTTGGCTCGGCCCTGTTCTGCGCGCGGCGCCGCGCCAGGATGGCGAGCGACATCGCCTGACGTGCCTGGATGAGGTCGTACAGCACATCCGTTTCCTGCACCGCGAGCGGCACGATCTCGTGGTATCCGCGCAGCAGCTCCGCAACCCGCTCCAGGGGCCGGTCGGTGTCCAGCACGACGTCCGATCCGGCCACCGCCAGCTCGACGATCAGCGGCCCGTGGATCATGTCGCCGAAATCGATCAGGCCGCTGATGCGCTCGGGGTTCCGCTTGTCCGCCAGCACGTTGTGCAGGTTCATGTCGTTGTGGATGACCTGTGCCCGCAGGACGCGCAGCGTTGGCATGGTTTCCGCCGAGAAGTGCGCGATGATGCGCTCGAGCCGCTTGCGCTCCGCTGCATCCTCGATCAGCGCCAGATGCGGGGCGAGGCGCGGCGCCATGCGCACATCCCACACCACCTCCCGGCCCGCCGCGGGATGGAAGAATCCGCACAGCGCGCGGTCCATGCGTCCTGCGAAACGGCCAAGCTCGCGCAAGGTGCGGTCGGCGGACCTGGTCTCCATCATCGGCGTGCCGGGCAGGTAGCTCAGCATCCAGACCATGTGGCGGCGTCCGTCGGCGGACGCCGTGCGTGCGATCTGCGCGCCCTCGCTGCTGGGCTGGACGCGCGGGATCGGCAGGCCTGGATCCTGGTGCGCGATCCAGTTCAGCGCCTCGATCTGGAACGCGATCGTGGATTCATCCTCGTCGGCATGGACGATCTTGAGCACGAATTGGCGACCGTCCTCGCCGCGCAGGTAGTAGCTGCGGTCGCGCTCGGCGTAGAACTCCTTGCCCTCGGCGCGGATGCCGTAGAAATCCCGCGCGATGCGCTCGGCATCCTCCAGCGTGAAGTCCGGCCGGGACAGAGCCAGGAATTTCACCTCGCGGTCGGAGTCGATGCCCGCCACGGATCAATCCCGCCGCGCGTAGCGGGCATGGGCCTGCTTGAGCAGGTCATGCGGGATGGCGCGAACCACGCGGCCCTGCCAGCCGGTCATGGTCTCGGCGGCGACCATCGCGTTCCAGATCGCTTCCTCGGTTGCTTCCGCGGCCGCCTGGAATAGTGGCGTGCATTCGTCCATGCCCAGCATGCGCAGATTGGTCATCGGCGACTTCATGGGCACAGCGTTGCCGGTGGAGAAGGCGAGAAAGATGTCGCCCGAGGAGTTGGACCCGAACCCGCCGACCCACGCCAGGCCCGTCGTCGCGCGCCGCGCCAAGCGCTGGCACTGGATCGGGATGAGCGGTGCGTCGGTCGCCAGGATCACGATGATGGAACCCTGGTCCGTTTTCGGTTTCTTGAGGCGTTCCGGCACCGGCACCACCTCGTCGGTGATTTCGAGGCCGACAGGCGCATGGCCGCAGCGCAGCATGTTCCGCAGGCCATAGTTGGCCTGCACCAGCGCACCGACCGTCCAGCCGCCCTGCGCCGCAGGCAGACGGCGAGAGGCGGTGCCGGTTCCGCCCTTGAATTCGTGGCACACCATGCCGGTTCCGCCGCCGACATTGCCCTCCGGGACCGCGCCGCCCTTGGCGCTTTCCAGCGCGGCGATGGCGTCGGCTGCGGTCACCGGGAACCGTTCGGCATCGGACAGCCAGCCGTCCCAGGTCTCCGCCGTCACCGGCAGGTGCCAGGCCATCTCGATCCTGCGCCTGGCGGCCAGCTCCACAATCGCGTCGCGCACCACCCCGACTGCGTGGGTATTGGTGATGCAGATGGGCGAGGCGATGAGCCCCTGCTCGGCCAGCCAGATCGTGCCCGTCATCTCGCCATTGCCGTTGAAGGAATGGAAACCGGCGGGGAGCAGATCCGAATAGACGCTGGGCGAGGGCCAGATCGCGGTCACGCCCGAGCGCGCCGCGTGCGGGTGATCCCGCACGATGGTCGTGACGCCGACCGTCACGCCGGCCACGTCGGTGATGGCGTTGAGCGGTCCCGCCGGCAATTGGCCCAGAGTGATCCCCAGGTCGCGCAATCTTGATCTTGGCATGGTGCTGATTCGTCCGCTGAAAGGGCGGCGATTATGCCTTGGCTTCGTCGAGCTCGGGAAGCCTCATCCACCCCGGAATGTCCGGCGACAATCTGGTCTCTCCGGCGCTCAGGGTCGGAGAGGGACCCTGCGCCAGCGCTTCCAGGCGCACCATAGCGAGACCGACCGTGCCATCGGCGCTGACACCGCGCATTTCGCCTATCTCGCGCTCGCCCAGCATCAGGGAGGTGCCGGGTGCCGGCGGTGTTCCCTCGATCCGGACTGGGAGCAGGCGCTTGCGCACCAGGCCGCGATAGCGTGTGCGGGCGGTCAGTTCCTGGCCCATGTAGCAGCCCTTCTGCCAGTCGATGGCATTGAGTTCGTCGAACCCGTTCTCGAGCAGAATGGATTTCTCAGGCGTCAGGTCGCGCGCCGCATCCGGCACGCCGAGCGCGATGCGCCGGCGGTGGTAGGCAGAGCCGTCGGCATCCTCGCTCGCCGGCAGCCCTGCCAGCTGCGCTCGTGCTGTGGCGCGTGGAAGGATCAGCCGGACGCCGAGATCGGGTAGGCGCGGATCGACATAGGCGACGCCCCCTCCGAACGGCGTCGCGGCGCCGGCTCTCCCGTCCAGGCCCAGCGCCGCCGCGGCACCGTCGCCGAACAGTAGGGCGCCACACCAGTCCGTTTCGGCGTCGACAATGGTCACCTTGGAGCGCAGGCGGTACAGCGACAGACGTTTGATGAGGTCGGCGCGGCGCGGCGCGGCGCAATCCACCAGGTAGCGGCCATCCTGCTCGGCGATGAAGAGGTCGAACAGGAACCGTCCCTGGGCGGTCAGCAGCGCTGCATAGATCGCCCCATCGGCGGATACCTTTGCGGTGTCATTGGAAACCAGGCCTTGCAGAAAGCCCTGGCGGTCTTCGCCGCCGACGGCGATGATGGCGCGGTCCTGCGGCAGGTGGAAGCGAAGTGCGGTCATAGCTGCTATCGTCTCGTATCTCGATTCGATCTTGCGTCGATCAGGCTGCGCATAATCCTCGACATCGCTGCGGCCCAGCAATAGATCTCGGCAACTGGTCTCGGATTTGCAACCATGCTAGGTGGAGGGGCAAGATGGCCTCGGAAATCGCGAAAAAACAGATCGAAGGCGCTGAGCGCCACAACACAAAATCGGGGGAGTTCGCCGACATGACGCTTTCGGCCGAGGATTTCTGGACCTTCAGCCTGGATTTCTACGGCAAGCAGAACGTGGCCAAGTCCTGCCTGTCGCTGCAGGACCGGCGCGATGCCGACGTCAACATCCTGCTCCTGGCCGCCTATCTCGCCAGCAAGGGCCATGTGCTGGACGACACCCATCTCTCCATTGCGGACGGTATGACCGCCGGCTGGCGCGCCGCCGTGCTCCAGCAGCTCCGCCAGGTGCGCCGCCGGCTGCCCAAGTTCGCGGAAGAGGTGCCGGAAGGCGACCGCAAGAACGTGAAGGAGAAGATCCTGGAGGCGGAGTTGGCGGCCGAGCAGGTGGCCCACCGCCTGATCTTCAAGCGCTTGGACGACGCCCCGATGCCCACCGAAGGCGGCACCGCGAAGGAACGGGCGGAAAAGAACCTCAAGCTCTATCTCCGCCGGCTGCTGTCCCAGTCCGGGCCCGGCGGCCCTGACGAGCGGGATCTAGGCGATTTGAGCGCGATCGTGGGGGCGATGTAGGCTCAGGGCTCCCGTTCGAAGACCACCAGCCAGGCCTTTGGATCGTCCGGCATCAGATCGTCACCGTCTTCTTCGTGCGGCGAAGGTCAAGGACGTGATTGGTTCGTCCTGGATGCCGGCCGCTTCTTCCCGTCCTCGCCCCAGCGCTTGGCGCCTTCGAGATGGATGCCATAGAGGTCGAGCGCGCGGGCGAGGTTCTGGTCGATCACGTCGTCGAGGGACTTGGGGCCGGCATACATCGCCGGCACCGGCGGGGCGATGACGCCACCCATCTCCGTCACCGCCAGCATGTTCTTGAGGTGGCCGGCGTGCAGCGGCGTTTCGCGCACCACCAGCACCAGTCGACGGCGTTCCTTCAGCGTCACGTCGGCGGCGCGCGACAGCAGGGTCGATGTCACGCCGCTCGCGATCTCCGCCAGGCTCTTCACCGAGCAGGGCGCAACGATCATGCCCATGGTGAGGTAAGAGCCGCTGGAAATCGGCGCCGCCATATCGCCGATGTCGTAGCAGCGATCGGCGAGCGCCTTCACGGCCCGGATCTTGTAGCTGGTCTCGTAGGCGAGCGTCACTTCGGCCGCGCGCGACATGACCAGGTGCGTCTCGATCATGGTGTCGCGCAGCAGCTCGAGCAGCCGCACGCCGAATACGACTCCGGACGCGCCCGAAATCCCGATGACGAGTCGGGCCGGCTGCGCCTTGTGCGGAGGGCCGGAAGGCGGCGTCATTGGGTCAATCCTGCTGCTGCATTAACCGGTAATGTTAGGTCTTTTTTGGGGGTGCGCCGGTTCGTCCGTTTACTCTATTGGAGGTTGGGAGTAGCATACCCACATCAGATCCGGTTGACCATTTTTCGAGGATTTTGCCCGAGAAATGCACCAAATCCCCCCTCAGTCGCTAGCAGCGGAAAGGAGATGGCCCATGGCAGTCGCCTCGCATCAGGACTCCCTCAAGGCGAAGCACGCTGATCTGGATGCGCAAATCGCCGAAGAGGAGCGGAGACCGCACCCCGATGACGTGGTGATCCATCACCTGAAGAAGATGAAATTGAGGATCAAGGACGAACTGATGCAAATGGCGCACGCCGAATAGGCGCGATTCGCAGTTTCGCCGCCGGGACCTGAACGGACCGACGACGCAACCCCGGCGCTGCCTGCGTCGGAAACAGCCCTCCCCGAGGCAAGCCTCCGGAGGGCTGTTGGTTTTCAGAGGTCAGAGGTCCGTAATCAGAAGCCAGAGGCGCCGCGCCTGTTGTTGCAGCAGTTCAACGCTACTGATCTCCGGGGCTAACGTGCATCCGTCATCAGTTCCGCCACCTTCTCTGGGTCCCTGTCGATGACCTGCAGGAGGGTGGCCGCCGGCCCATCGGGCGTGGTACGTCCCTGCTCCCAATTCTGGACGGTCGCAACATCCAAGCCGTAGCGGCCGGCAAACGCCTCCTGGCTCATGCCAAGTCGTTTCCGGAGGGCGCTGACGTTGACTTTCCGCCGGACAACCCGATAGGCAGCCACGCCCTGGCTGCTCAGATATTGCACAAGACGGCTGTAATCTTGCACGGCTGGCGCTTCGACATACGAGATCTTGCCAGCTGCCAACTCGGCAAGAACCTTCATCGCCGTCCGCTTCGGGATCCCTGACCGCACAAACAAGCGGGCCACCTCAAAATGATCGGTGATGGGGTGAGAGCGCGACGGATGCAGAGCCAGCTTAACGGTCTCGCCGCCGGAACTCGATCGGTCGGGTGTCTCGGCCAGGATTCGCACCCGAGGTCCGCCACGCTTTTTCAATTCGGATAGAATCGACATCAAAGACCTCCATCGCGGCCGCTGCCAGCTGTCGCAGACCTATGAGCCCGATGGCATTTGCCCCGATACCCTGCCCGTAGAAACTGCCGGAGTGTGAGAGCCCGGCCGCTCAACTCGACTTCCGCATAGAGCTCAATCTTCTCGCCTTTGGGCGTGATAGCCACGGCGCCGACGCAGTCGCCTTCGGACAACTCTTCGTCCAGTTCGAAGACGTAGCCATGACCCCCACCCATGACTGAAATATACGCTATCAGCGTAGTATTTACAACACGCCGGCTTGATTCGCCGTGCCCGGCCAGATAACGTCGTGGAATGTTCCAGCTGGCCCTCCTCCTGCGACTTACCGCCCCGGCGCTTTAGACAAGCGTCGGCCTTGGGGCGCCATGCCCCAAATATCGCGGTGCAGGTAAAGAGGGTTGCGATGTTCTCTCCCAAATCGGTAATTTTGTTGCGTTCGGACCGCTGCGTATTGCGCGCCATCGGCCGTCGGCGCAGGCCGACATTCGGCCGTCGGCGCAGGCCGACATTCGTCGGCAGCTGCTGGGGTGCCAGGCTGCGACTTCGCTGCGGTCGTCGGGCCTAGGCGACCGCCCGGCGGCCGATCGATCCCCATTGTCGCGATCGACAGCAGCGAAACCGATCCAGAGGAAAATCCGAGATGCGTATCGACCCAGCCAAGAAATACCGACCGTTCCAGCCCATCAATCTGCCGGATCGACGATGGCCCACGCGCGTCATCAGCGAGGCGCCGATCTGGTGCAGCGTCGACCTGCGCGACGGCAACCAGGCCCTGGTCGAGCCAATGGGGCCGGAGCGCAAGCTGCGCATGTTCAAGACCTTGTGCCGCATGGGCTACAAGGAGATCGAGGTCGGCTTCCCCTCCGCGTCGCAGACCGATTTCGATTTCCTGCGCCAGCTCATCGAGGAAGACCTCATCCCCGCCGACGTCACCATCCAGGTGCTGACCCAGGCGCGCGAGCACCTGATCGCGCGCACCTATGAAGGGCTGGTCGGCGCGCGCCGCGCTATCGTGCACGTCTACAATTCGACCTCGACCTTGCAGCGGCGCGTGGTGTTCGGCCAGGACATGGCAGGCATCAAGCAGATCGCCGTCCAAGGTGCGGAATGGGTGCGCGACTATGCCGCCAACCAACCGGGCACCGACTACGTGTTCCAGTATTCGCCGGAAAGCTTCACCGGCACCGAGATCGACTATGCGATCGAGGTGTGCGAAGCGGTGATGGACGTGTGGAAATCGACGCCGGCCAACAAATGCATCCTCAACCTGCCGGCGACCGTCGAGATGTCGACGCCTAACATCTATGCCGACCAGATCGAGTATTTCTGCCGCAAGCTCAAGAACCGCGACAGCGCCATCATCAGCCTGCATCCGCACAACGACCGCGGCACCGGTGTCGCCGCCGCCGAGCTGGCGGTGCTGGCCGGCGCAGAGCGCATCGAGGGCACGCTGTTCGGCAACGGCGAGCGCACCGGCAATGTCGATCTGGTGACGCTGGGCCTCAACCTGTTCAGCCAGGGCATCGATCCCAGGATCGACTTCTCCGACATCAACGACCTCGTGCGCACGGCGGAGTATTGCAACCAGCTGCCGGTGCATCCGCGGCATCCTTATGCCGGCGACCTCGTCTTCACCGCGTTCTCAGGCTCGCACCAGGACGCGATCAAGAAGGGCTTCGCAGCGATGAAACAATCCAACAGCGGCGAGTGGGCGGTGCCGTACCTGCCGATCGACCCGCAGGATCTCGGACG
>DASSBF010000191.1:0-4651 GCA_035699005.1 Dongiaceae bacterium | reverse complement strand
GATGGTCGGCATTCCGCTGCTGCAGCTCATCCTGTTCGGATACGCCATCAATTCCGACCCCAAGGCGCTGCCGACCGCGGTGGTGATCGGCGATTCCTCGCCGTTCGCGCGCTCGATCGTGACGGCGCTGCAGAACTCCGCTTATTTCCGCATGGTCGGCCCGCCGGTCAGCGAGGCCAAGGCCGACGAATTGCTGCGCCTGGGCGAGGTCCAGTTCGTGGTGACGATACCGGTGGACTTCTCGCGCGACCTGATCCGCGGCGACCGGCCGACCATGCTGGTCGAGGCCGACGCCACCGACCCGGCGGCCACCAGCAACGCCATCGCCGCGCTCCTCAGCCTCAACGACACCGCGCTGGACCACGATCTCACCGGCCCGCTGGCGCATCTCAAGAACGAGAAGCCGCCGTTCGACCTGCAGATCCATCGCCGCTACAACGAGGAAGGGATCACCCAGTTCAACATCGTGCCGGGCCTGATGGGCGTCGTGCTGACCATGACCATGGTGATGATGACGGGCCTTGCCATGACCCGCGAGCAGGAACGCGGCACCATGGAAAATCTTCTCGCCATGCCGATCCGGCCGCTCGAGGTGATGCTGGGCAAGATCGTGCCTTTCATCTTCGTCGGCTATGTGCAGGTGCTCATCATCGTGCTGGCCGCGCACTATCTGTTCGACGTGCCGATCATCGGCTCGCTGACGCTGCTGTTCGGCGCGGCGATCTTCTTCATCGCGGCGAACCTCGCGGTCGGCTTCACCTTCTCGACCTTCGCCGGCAGCCAGATGCAGGCGATGCAGCTCTCCTTCTTCTATTTCCTGCCGTCGCTGCTGCTCTCCGGCTTCATGTTCCCGTTCCGCGGCATGCCGGATTGGGCGCAGGTGATCGGGGAGGTGCTGCCGCTCACGCACTTCCTGCGCATCATCCGCGGCATCATGCTGAAGGGCAACGTGGCCTACGAGGTGTGGCCCAACCTCTGGCCGATCGCCGCCTTCATGCTGGCGGCGATGGGATTGGCGCTGCTGCGATATCGCCGCACGGTGGCATAGTCTACCGGATCATATAGACCTTGCGCACGGTTTCGTGCACGCGGCAGGTGCCTTTCCAGCCTTGCGGAAAGAACGCGATGGTGTCGGGCCTGATCACGATCACCTCGCCGGATTCGTGGGTGTAGGTGCAGCGGCCAGCCAGGAAATGGCAGAACTCGTCGCGCGTCACCTCGCACTGCCAGTAGCCGGGCGTGCAGACCCAGATGCCGCTCTCGTTCTCGCCGTCCGGCCCCTTGTGCAGCACCAGCCCGGAGGTCAGGGAGCGGCCCTCGATCATGGTCGGGACCGGGCCCCAGTCCGTCAGCTCGACGACATTCTTCGGATCGTGGAGGACAGGCGTCTTCATGGATTGAAGCTCCCGCGGGTCGCGATTTCGGAAAGGATGCGGGCCGCCTTCTCCGTGCCCTTTGCTGCCTGCATGTGCTTCGAAATCTCGGCCAGCTTCTTCTTCATCGGCTGGTCGGCGATCAGCCGCGCGATCGCGCTGCCGAGCTGCTCGTCGGCCCAGGAATAGCGCGGCAGCTGGTCGCCGTAGCCGGTGTCGTGGATGCGCGCGGCGTTGTCCAGACCGTCCCAGCAGAACGGCATGATGAGGGCCGGCTTGCCGAAGAACAGCGCCTCGTTGAAGCTGTTGTTGCCGCCATGATGGATGAAGAGGTCGATATGCGGGAGGACCGCCGGCTGCGGGTACCATGACTCGAGATGCACGTTTGCCGGCACCTCCTTGTACTCGCCGATGTAGTCGCCGACATTCATCAGGAACCGGTACGGGAGCTTTGCGAACACCCCGATCATGCGCTGGTAGAGATCGACATCGGCCGCGCCGAGCGAACCGTAGCTGACATAGATCAGCGGCTTGTCCTCGTTGGCCTTGAAGCCCGGCACCTGGTAGGCGCCCTCGTCGCGCACGCAGCCCTCGAGATACTGGAACTTCTTCGGGTCCAGAGGATAGCGCCTCTTGAAGGCGAGCGGCTTGGGATAGAGCAGCAGGTTGACATGGGGCGAGGTCTCGAAGAACTCCCCGAGCGGATAGGGCTCGTGCCCGACCTTTTTCAGGAATTCGTTGAAGCGGGCGTGCGTCGGCTTCACGAGCTTCAGGAACTCGTTCTCGAACGCCTCGAACCCCGCCTTGTCGTTCTCGTGGCAGCCGGAGAGATGCGGCGGGATGTCGGGGTCCGGCACCTCGTTCTCCGAGCAGGAGATGATGCGCGCCCAGGGGCAGCCGGCGCGCTTGATCGCGGGGAACAGGATCACGTTGTCGACCGCGACCAGGTCCGGCTTGATGCGCTGCAGGTGGGCGTTGAGGCCGTCCTCCGCGATGATGGCGGAATCGACGATCGCCTCCCACACCGGGATGACATAGGTCGACAGCTGCTCGACCGGCGACAGGCGGAAGTGCGGACGGTGGCCGGCGATGAAGTCGGCCCAGAACTTCGCCACCTCCTCGTCCGACATGCCCCCGGACATGTCGACCAGGTTCTCCTCGAACCCGTATTTCTGGAATACGCCCTTGAAGCCCTTGTCGCAGATGAAGACGGGGTTGTGCCCGTCCTGCTTCAGCTTCTGCGCGATGCCGACGCAGTTGAGCGCCGGGCCGAAGGCCGCTTCCGGAAACAAGACGATGGTCTTTCCCATACTCATCCCTCCCGATCCGACCCTTCATACCACGGCCCGATCGGGTTGCCGCAAGCCGCGGCCCATATTTCCGGTTGATTGGCACGGCAAATCGGCGCTTATAATCGGTCCCTCGAGTACCCGGCCGCGCGGCGTGGCACCTGGACGCGGCTCCCGATCGCAAGCATGAGGGGGATTCATGCTTCGTCCATGGGTTCAACTGGCGACCCTGAGCGCTCTCGTGCTCGGCTCCGCCTCCGCGGCCTTCGCGGGGTCGCCTCCGCTTGCGACCGATCCGTTCCGGCTCTATGGCGACAGGATCGACTTCGATGTCGAGCGAGATGGCGATGTCGTGGGGCGGTACGTCATCGGCTTTACGCGCACCGACCAAGGCGTGCTGGTCGATGCGCATGCGGATGTCGATGTCAACCTGCTGTTCGTGCCGGTCTACACGTTGCGCTACCACGCGCGGGAGCTCTGGAGCGGGGGCGAGCTGCAATCGATCGAGGCGTCCACCAACGACGACGGCGACCTGGTCCACGTTCAGGCGACTCGCGACTCTCAGGGACTGCGGGTAGAGACCAACGGCGGATCCTATGAAACGCCGGCTACCCTTCCCATCAGTCACTGGAACGCGGCGCTGCTCAAGGGCGGGCTGATGCTGAACGGCATGACGGGCGAGGTGGACAAGATCCAGGTGTTCGACCAGGGGCTCGACACCATCTCGACGCGCAACGGTTCGCTGCGCGCCCGCCACTATCTCTATTCCGGCGACCTAAATGGCGAGATCTGGTACGATTCCGACGGGCGCTGGGTGAAGCTGCGTTTTCGTGCCAACGACGGGTCGATGATCGATTACATCTGCCGGCGCTGCCAGGCGCCCGCCAGCATCACCGAACGGGAATAGACCTCAGCGGGCGCTGAGCGCTGCCAGCTCGCGCCTGAACGGCACGGCATCGCCGATGTCGGGCGCATCCAGCTCCTCGGCATAGCGGTGGCCGGCATAGGTCGCCCAGGCGATCGGCGCCGGCGCATTGGCATCGCCGATCAGCTTCACGCCGCGGATCCCGGCATCGCGCCATTCCGCCGCGCGCGCTTTCAGGTCGAGATAGAGGGAATCGTTGGGCAGGCGTGCCGTCACCAGCACCACAGCGTCGCACGCAATCTGCGACGGGCGGCCGGAATAGGTGCACGCGATCTCGCAGTGATCCCGCCCGATCTGCGAGAGGCCGCGCGTCACATGGATCTCGACACCAAGCTCGATCAGCCGCTTCTGGATGAAGGCCTGCTCCAGGGTGTTGTAGCTCCAGTCCGAGACGCGGATCGAGGGCGTGACGAACCGCACCGTGTTGCCGTTCCTGGCCAGCAGCTCCGCCAGCACGCCGCCCATGTAGTAGTGGTCGTCGTCATAGAGCAGCACATCGCCCTGGGGCAGATTGCCCGCCATCAGGTCGTCGGGCGTGAAGACCGGCATCGCAGGATCGATGGAGACGGGCTGGGTCTGGAAGCGCGCGACGCCATCGCGCCGCCAAGCCGATCCGGTCGCGATCGCCACCTGGTCGAAACCGAACTCCAGCACGTCCGCCGCCGACAGGTTGGAATCCAGGTAGACCTCGACATTCGGCATCTTCTGGATCTGGCCGATGCGATAATCCCGCACGCGGCCCCAGGCGGCGAGGCCCGGCAGGCGGCACTCCCTGGCGACCCGTCCGCCCAGCTCCGTGCCGGCTTCCGCCAGCGCCACTTCGTAGCCGCGCAGGCCGAGGCCGCGCGCCGCCGACAAGCCGGCCGGACCGGCGCCGACCACCAGCACGCGCGCTTCGCTCTGCTTCGCGCGCATCATTTCGGGGTGCCAGCCCTTGCGCCACTCCTCCATGAAGGTCGGATTCTGGGTGCAACGCGACAGCGCGCCGGTCATGTCGCCTGTCACGCAGATATTGCAGCCGATGCATTCGCGGATGTCATCGAGCCGCCCTTCCTCGATCTTCT
>DASSBF010000190.1:0-7867 GCA_035699005.1 Dongiaceae bacterium | reverse complement strand
CCCCAGGAGCTTCCTTTTCACGGTTCTCTCATACACGCGCCCCGCCAGGGTGCCCGGCTCGGCGGGATGGGTCATCACATAGTGGTAGACGGCGTAGCCGATCGCCGGGCTGACGACCAGAAGGAACACCAGACTGGCAGCGTACCAACGCAGCATCTACTCGCTTCCGCTCCCCGTCTGGTCGCTCGCCTTCCTGCGCGCTCGCTCCTGGCACTCGACGAAATACGGTCGCATCTTGCTGGCCGCCGGCTCGCGTTCCGGATTGTCGGCGAAGGAAATGATCTCCTCGGCATCGAGGAAGCTCACGACCGCCTGGCTTGTGCAGGCGCAGTACTTGACCATCACGTCCTGCGCCTCCGGGTTGGCGGGATCGAGGTTTGCCGCCTTCCACTCAGCCGCCATCGCCTTTTCGCACCGGCCGGTGAAGTAATCGAAGAACTGCTTCTCCAGCGGCTCATTGGCCGAAGCCGGCGAGCTGCACAGCAGGGCCAATGCGAGGACGAATGCGGCGCGCATCCACCCTCACACCAGCATCGACAGCGGGTTCTCGATCAGCTTCCTGAAAGCGCTCAGGAACTCGGCGCCGATCGCGCCGTCCACCACGCGGTGATCGACCGACAGCGTGCAGCTCATCATGGTCGCGATGGCCAGCGCACCGTTCTTCACCACCGGCCGCTGCTCGCCCGCGCCGACCGCCAGGATGCAGCCCTGCGGCGGGTTGATGATGGCGGCGAAATCCTTGACGCCGAACATGCCGAGGTTGGACAGCGAGAAGCTGCCGCCGGTGTATTCCTCCGGCTTCAGCTTGCCGTCCTTTGCGCGGCCGGCCAGCCCCCTCATCTCGTTCGAGATCTCGGACAGGCGCTTGTCCTCCGCCCGGCGGATGATCGGGGTGATGAGGCCGTTGGGGATCGCGACCGCGACCGAGATGTCGGCGGTCTTGTACATTCTCACACCCTCGTCGCTCCACGAGGCGTTGGCCGCCGGCACCTGCTTCAGGGCGATGGCGCAGGCCTTGATGATGAGGTCGTTGACCGACAGCTTGAACGCGCCCCTGCCCTCCTTGGGCGCGCCGCCATTGATCTCCTCGCGCATCTTGAGCAGCCGGTCGATCTCGCAATCGATGGTGAGATAGAAATGCGGGACGAACTGCTTCGATTCCTGCAGCCGGCGCGCGATCGTCTTGCGCATCATGCTGTGCGGCGTCAGGTCGAATTCCGGTTCGCCGAATGCCGGCGTGCCCGGCACCGACGGCGCGCCCGGCAGGCCCTTGGCAGCGGCGGGGGCGGGCGCGGCCTTCGCGCCGCCGCTTGCCGCCGCCGTCTCGATATCCGTTTTCACCACGCGGCCATGCGGGCCCGAGCCGACGATGCGCGATAGATCGAGACCGTGCTGCTGCGCCAGCCGCTTGGCGAGCGGACTGGCGAAGATGCGCGTGCCCGGGGCTGAGGCAGGCATGGGTGCCGGCGCCGGTGCCGGTGCCGGTGCGGGAGAGGACGCAGGCTGTTTCGGCGCTTCGGCCTTCGGTTCGGCGCCATCCGACTTCGGAGCCGCTGGCGGTGCCATCGCCGGCTTCGGCGCAGGGGATGCGGCTGGCGCTTTGATATCACCCGGGCTCTCGCCCTCCTCCAGCAGCACGGCGATCACGTCGTTGACCTTCACGCCCTGCGCGCCCGCCGGCACCAGGATCTTGCCGATCTTCCCCTCGTCGGCCGCCTCGACCTCCATGGTCGCCTTGTCGGTCTCGATCTCGGCGATCACGTCGCCGGATTTGACCGCGTCGCCTTCCTTCTTCAGCCAGCGCGCGAGGTTGCCCTCGGTCATGGTGGGCGAGAGGGCGGGCATCAGGATGTTGATCGGCATGGCCCGGCCTCCTTACTTGTAGGTGACGCGCTTGACGGCCGCGATCACGTTCTCGACCTGCGGCAAGGCGAGCTTCTCCAGGTTGGCGGCGTACGGCATAGGCACGTCGGCGCCGTGCACCCGCACCACCGGCGCGTCCAGCCAATCGAACGCCTGCTCCATCATCGCGGCGGAAAGCTCGGAGCCGATGCCGGCGAAGGGCCAGCCCTCCTCCACGCTCACCAGCCGGTTGGTGCGCTTCACGGACTCCACGATCGTGTCGACATCGAGCGGCCGGATGGTGCGGAGATCTATGACCTCGGCATCGATGCCCTGCTTGGCCAGATCGTCGGCGGCGGCCAGTGCGACCCCCACCATGCGCGAGAACGCGACCACGGTGGCGGCGTCTCCCGGCCGCACGATCTTGGCCTTGCCGATCGGCACCACCCATTCGGGATCGGTCGGCACTGGGAAGCTCTGGCCGTACATCACCTCGTTCTCGAGGAAGATGACGGGGTTGGGGTCGCGGATCGCCGATTTCAGCAGGCCCTTCGCGTCCGCCGCCGACCAGGGCGACACCACCTTCAGCCCGGGGCAATGGGCGTACCAGCTCGCGTAGCACTGCGAATGCTGCGCCGCCACCCGCGCGGCGGCGCCGTTGGGGCCGCGGAACACGATCGGGCAGCCGAGCTGTCCGCCCGCCATGTACAGCGTCTTTGCCGCCGAGTTGATGATGTGGTCGATCGCCTGCATGGCGAAGTTGAAGGTCATGAACTCGACGATCGGCCGGAGCCCCGCCATCGCCGCGCCGACGCCGAGGCCGGTGAAGCCGTATTCGGTGATCGGCGTGTCGATCACGCGCTTGGCGCCGAACTCGTCCAGCAAGCCCTGGCTGACCTTGTAGGCGCCCTGGTATTCCGCGACCTCCTCGCCCATCAGGAACACGCTGGGGTCGCGGCGCATCTCTTCGGCCATGGCGTCGCGCAGGGCCTCGCGCAGGGTCTGGGTATGCGTTTCGCCCTTGTAGTCGGTCTCGACCGGCGCAACGCCGGCCTTTGGCGCGGAGGCCGCGGCAGGTGCAGCCGGAGCCTTCGCCTCGGCCGGAGCTGGCGCGGGTGCCGCCGCAGGCGGCTTGGGCGCAGCTTTCGGCGCAGCGCCGGCCTCTTCGCCTTCGCCGCGCACGATCGCGATCGGCGTGTTGACGGCGACGCCTTCGGTGCCGGCGGGCACCAGGATCTGGTCCAGCACGCCTTCCTCGACCGCCTCGACCTCCATGGTCGCCTTGTCGGTCTCGATCTCGGCCAGGATGTCACCCGGCCTCACGGCATCGCCGACCGACTTGCTCCATTTGGAAAGCTTGCCTTCCGTCATGGTGGGAGACAAAGCGGGCATCAGGACTTCAACGGCCATGTTCGCCTCCCTTCCTCACGCCACGACCAGCACGTCGGTCCACAGCTCCGATGGATCCGGCTCCGGCGATTGCTGGGCGAACTCGGTAGCCGCCGACACGATCTCCTTGATCTCGCGATCGATGTCCTTGAGCTTGGCCTCGTCGGCGACCTTGTTGCTGAGGATATATTCGCGCAGGCGGTCGATCGGGTCATGCTCCTGCCGCATCTTGGCGACTTCTTCCTTGCTGCGGTATTTCGCGGGATCGGACATGGAATGGCCGCGGTAGCGATAGGTCATCATCTCCAGGATGAACGGCCCCTTGCCGTCGCGCGCATGGGCGAGCGCGGCGGCACCCGCCTTGCGCACCGCAATCACGTCCATGCCGTCGACCCGTTCGCCGGGGATGCCGTACGGAACGCCGCGCTTGTAGAGCTCGGTGCCGGCGGTCGAGCGCTGCACGCTGGTGCCCATCGCATACTTGTTGTTCTCGATCACATAGACGACGGGAAGCTTCCACAGGGCGGCCATGTTGAACGCCTCGGCGACCTGGCCCTGGTTGATCGCGCCGTCGCCGAGATAGCACATCGTAACCTTGCCATCCTCGCGGTACTTGTGGGCGAAGCCGAGCCCGGTGCCAAGCGGCACCTGCCCGCCGACGATGCCGTGGCCGCCGAAGAATCCCTTCTCGCGGCTGAACATGTGCATCGAGCCGCCTTTGCCCTTGGAATAGCCGCCCCGCCGGCCGGTCAGCTCCGCCATCACACCCTTGGCATCCATGCCGCAGGCCAGCATGTGGCCGTGGTCGCGATAGGAGGTGATGACGGTGTCGCCCTGCTCGGCCGCCGCCTGCATGCCGACCACGACGGCTTCCTGGCCGATATAGAGATGGCAGAAGCCGCCGATCAGGCCCATGCCGTAGAGCTGGCCGGCCTTCTCCTCGAACCGGCGGATCAGCAGCATGTCGCGGTAGTAGGCGAGGATGTCCTCGGGCGAGGAATCGCCGCCGCTCTTGGGAGCGCGGCTGTGCGCGGGTTTCGCCATGGTTAACCCCTGACTGGCTGGAGTGGCGAGCTGGGAACGCCCATGCGGCCTAAAGACCGCTTTTGGCGGATTATGGTTAGCGAAACCTCAAAAAGCAAGGGCGTTAAGCTGTTGTTTCTTATGATAAATACATGATTAACTGCAACCGAGTTAATCGCGGAATCTTCGCCATCTTTACGGTACGCCACCGATTGCTTTGTTGCCCGGCAGAAAGATGATGATGTCGTTCGGGTCGCTGAAATTCAGCATGACCCGCGCCCGCTCCTCGAGCATGTCGAGATCGAGCGATGAGTTGCTGAGCAGCGCGACGCGCTGTTCGAGCGCAGCGCGGTCGGCCGTGCTCTTCGCCAGTTCCTGCTGCGCGGCCTCGAGCTGCTGGTTGACCCTGAGCCAGGCCAGGATGCCGCGATCTCCCTGGACCGCGTGATAAATGAAATAGCCGGCCACGCACGCGCCGAGCAGTTGGGCCGCCAGGGCCTTGAGTCGCCGCTGAAATTCGCGCCGTACCTGCATGGCGAGACGGAATCACACTCGGATTCCTCTCGTCAACAGGATAACGAGTGGAATCAGCGCTTTCCCACGAAAGAGCTAATCGGCTGGACGATGATCGGTATCATCTCCCGGGGTCGCGAATACCAAGTCGCCCGACACGGCCACATGGAACGTGGCGCAGTTTCTCCGATGTCACGTCCGCCCAGAATTGCGGGTCGGCCTGATAGCGCTCGATGCCGTGGCCGTCCGTGAAATGCAGGTAGGTCTGCGTCAGATCGACGACGGCGTCCTTCATCGGTCGTAATCCATCGGGCCACGCAAGGTGCCTGCTTCGATCCTGCCCTCCAGATCCACCAGGCGATCGAACAGCAGCGAACCGAGCGGACTGTCGCCGATGGAGCGGCGCGCGACGCGTTGCAGAAAGTCGACGTCGGCGTAGGCGTTGCCTTCGACCAGCAGCGCGCCTTCCGGGCCGATCGCGATGTCCCAGCCAACCAGCAGGCGGTCGGCACAGGCCGTGTGGGCATCCATGGCGACCGCGCACGCCTCTTCCCAGAACGGAACGATGCGCCCCTCGACCCGAGCCCCTGTCACGGGATGATCGGCAAACCAGTCGAGCGCCATCTCGGCCTTGTCGCCGGTCATGTGGCCGAGCCTGCCTGTGCCGAGGTCAATCGGTGCGCCAAGTTCGATGTCCGTTGGCCAGGTCGGTTCCAGCTTGCAGAGAATGCGCAACATGCCGTGGGTCACCTTCGGCGACTCATGCCGATCGAGGCAGGTGATGACACGAAGGACGATCAGCGAGGTCTCGGCAAGATCCGCAAGGTCGGGGTGGTTGACGATGCGCGGCTGAACCAGGAGCGGTGTCGACTGCGATCTAGCCGCGATGTGCGCCTGCAGCGCCTCGACGCTCAGCTTGGCGCCGCGGCGATCCACATGTTTGCCGTCGACAAAGCGCAACGTCTCGGTCTCGCGTGCGCCCTTCAGTTGCCGCGGCTTGATGAAGAGGTCCCGCGCCAGCGCCGAGCGGTCCTGCCAGAAGGTCAGCTTGCCGCGCTCGGCTGTCATCAGGATCGGAATATGCGGGATGCCGTGCTCCTCGCACATCCGGTACACACTCATCTTGTCGCCCAGCACGCTGCGCTTGCGGCTCTTGGGGATCTGCCAGGTCAGCACCTTGAACAGGCCGTTCTTGGTTTCATAGCGGGTGAGGAACCCGGACGCGCGCGCCACCGGTCGACGGCGGTACAGCTCGAACATGTAGTAGGCCTGTGCGTCGAGGCCGTGCCGGAATCCGGCAACACAGATGCCGACGAACTGACGCCACAGGCTCAGCCCCATCTCATCCCGCACGCGCGGCCCGACCGAGAAGAACCAAACGAAGAAACGGCCAGCCACGAGGGCAGCCTTGCCGCCCGGCAGCGCCAGGCCGCCGATCCGGGGATAGCGCTGCTTCTTGAACAGGTTACGGGTGACAAACAGATAGCGCGCCAGATCGCCGACATGGAGCGGGCCGCGATTTGCGGCAAGGATCTGCAATCGCAAGGACGCGACGAACAGGGCCGCAGCCAGCAGGTAGCATTGCATTGAGACGAAATCGGCGCTGTCGGTAACCAGCGACCAAACGTCGCCATCCGAAAGAGCACCCCGATGTTCGCCATACAGCTCCGCCGGCACCGCAATCAGTTGGAACACAAAAGCGATCCACAGCAAGCGCCGGACAGCCATCGGAACCGGATCGAATCGCGCGCTGAGCCAGAGGAAAAGCGGCGCGGCGCTCAACATCAGCCAATCGTCGATATCGACACCGATCTGCTCTTGAATCCGGTCGCTGAAACCATCCGCGAGATTGCTGATACAGATCAGCACCGCCATCAAGAGGATCACCTGCCACAATTGCCGGGCCGGCTTCGAGGCGGAGCCGAGCGCGAGCCTCGCGCACACGACAAGACCGGTGACCGCTGCGACCACACCGGTCAAGGAATCCATCATCCAGTTGTTGGCCGTGCCGGGGCTCAGCACGATGTACAGGGCGATCAATGACGTCACAGCCAGGAAGAGCGACGTCTGACGCTGGGTCTCGATAAACCTCATGGGCGTTGCCCTCCCGTCTGTCGAGCGCGCGCTCCTCGTGTCGGTTTGATATCTCCCTTTGCTGGCCGCGCGCCCTAGCGTCCCTTGCGCGCCAGCGCGGCGCGCCCGGCGTAGCGTGCCGCGGACCCAAGCGCCTCCTCGATGCGCAGGAGCTGGTTGTATTTGGCGATCCGGTCGGAGCGCGACAGCGAGCCAGTCTTGATCTGGCCGCAATTGGTCGCGACCGCCAGGTCGGCGATGGTCGAATCCTCGGTCTCGCCCGAGCGGTGGGACATGACCGCGCGATAGCCCGCCTTGTGCGCCATCTCGACGGCGGTCAGGGTCTCGGTCAGGGTGCCGATCTGGTTGACCTTGACCAGGATCGCGTTGGCGATGCCGCGCTCGATGCCGGTCGCGAGCCGCTCCGGGTTGGTGACGAAGAGGTCGTCGCCGACCAGCTGGACGCGCTCGCCGATGGCGCGGGTCAGCGCCTTCCAGCCGTCCCAGTCGTCCTCCGCCATGCCGTCCTCGATCGACAGGATCGGATAGGACGACACAAGCTTGGAAAAGAGCGCAACCATGCCGGCGGCATCCAGCACCTTGCCCTCGCCGTCCAGATGGTATTGGCCATTCTTGTAAAATTCGGTCGACGCGGTATCGAGTGCCAGCGCCACCTGCTCGCCGGGTTTGAAGCCGGCCTTCTCGATCGCCTCCACGATGAAATCCAGCGCGTCCTCAGCGCTCTTGAGATTGGGCGCGAATCCGCCTTCGTCGCCGACATTGGTGTTGTGTCCGGCGGCCTTCAGCTGCGCCTTCAGCGCGTGGAACACTTCCGATCCCCAGCGGATCGCTTCCGACGCGCTGTCGGCGGCGACCGGCATGATCATGAATTCCTGGAAATCGATCGGGTTGTCGGCGTGGGCGCCGCCATTGATGATGTTCATCATCGGCACCGGCAGCACGCGCGCCTGCGACCCGCCGACATAGCGATAGAGCGGCAGGCCGGCCTCCGCCGCCGCGGCCTTGG
>DASSBF010000189.1:0-4693 GCA_035699005.1 Dongiaceae bacterium | reverse complement strand
CTGGTCCCTTGGCCAGGTGACCCAGACCTGGCCGCCTGCATTGAGGATCGGCGCCGCGGCGTGGCCCGCCATCGAGACCGTGATGCTGCCGGTGCGGCCGGCCCGCAGCTTGAGGCGCGTGATGCTGCCGAGGTAGGTGGCTGATTCGACAATCGCGCCGACGGCATTGCAGTCGCCGCGCGGCTGGTCGAGTCCGACCGAGAGATATTCCGGGCGGATCGCGAGGATTCCGCTGCGCGGCAGGCCGCCGGCGGGCGCGGGGACGGTGAGACGGCTCTCCTCGAAGGTCCCGCTGGCGGCGCCGCGCCCGCCATCGAGGCCTTGCAGCGGCATCAGGTTGATCTCGCCCAGGAACTCGGCGACGAAACGGCTCGCCGGCCGGTCATAGACCTCCTGCGGCTTGCCGATCTGCAGCAGCTCGCCGTGGTTGAAGATCGCGATCCGCGACGACAGCGCCAGCGCCTCGCTCTGGTCGTGGGTCACGAACACGAAGGTGGTGCCGGTCTCCTCATGCAGGCGCTTCACCTCGACCTGCATCGCCTCGCGCAGGTTCTTGTCGAGCGCGGAGAACGGCTCGTCGAGCAGCAGCATGCGCGGCTCGAACACCAGGGCGCGCGCCAGCGCGACACGCTGCTGCTGGCCGCCGGACAGCTTCGACGGCAGCTTCTTCTCCTGCCCGGAGAGCCCGACCCGCTCGATCATCGCCTGCACGCGGCGCTTTGCCTCCGCGCGCGGCATGCGGCGGACCAGCAGGGGGAAGGCGATGTTCGCCTCGACCGACATGTGCGGGAACAGGGCATACCCCTGGAACACCATGCCGTAGGAGCGCTCCTCCGCCGGCCGGCTGGTGATGTCGGCGCCGTCGCTGAGCAGGCGCCCCTCGCTCGGCGCCTCGAAGCCGGCCAGGATCAGCAGCAGGGTGGTCTTGCCGGAGCCGGACGGGCCGAGCAGGGTCAGGAACTCGCCGGGCGCGACGTCCAGGGTAACGTTCTTAAGCGCGCGGAACGGGCCGAATGTTTTGCCGATCCCGATTGCACTGATGCCTGCAGCCGCGCCGCGCCCCGCCATCCGTCCTCCCGTCGATTTCTTGCGACGATGCTATGCGGGCAATGTGCGGCTATCAAACGAATAGTTGCCGCACAGGACAACGCTCCTGCAATGGGCTAGGAGCCTCGCTGCGGCCTGCCGTCATGCGGTCCGAGCGGACGCTGCGGCGCGTCGTGCCACCAATCGTCGCCCCATCGCTCGCGGTGCTCGACGTGGCGCGGGTAGAAAAGGCGGTTGCCGGGTGTGCCCCTCTGGCCGATCACGATCATGCGCAGGTCGGCAGTGCCATCGTTGATGAAGTTGTGGCTGATGCCGGTGCCGGCCGGGAAGGCGACGGCATCGCCGGGCGTCACATGGTGCAGCCAGCCATCGATACAGGCATCGGCTTCGCCTTCCAGGATGAAGACGAATTCCTCTTCCTTGCTCTCCGCGTGCGGAAAGCAGGAGCGATGGCCGGGCAGCAGCCGCTGGTGATGGATGCCGATACGGGTCAGGCCGAAGCGGTCGCTGAAATCGACATCGATCGCCATCGGCTCCGCGCCATGATAGGGGCGGTGGGGCTCACCTTCCTGGGCGCGGTAGTTGAGGATGCAGTCGGGCCGATGCTCCACCATCGTCGGCCCGGTGGTCCGCTCGCCCAGCTTGCCATGATGCGGGCCCTTCGGCCGATGCGGCACGTCGTGCCACCAGTCCTTGCGCACCGCCTGCTGTTCCGGGTTGCAGGGATAATAGACCCTGTTTTCCGCCTTGGCCGTCTCGCCCACCACCAGCAGGTGCACCTCGGCGTCGGTGTTGTTGAGGAAGGTGTGGCAGAGCCCCGTGCCGGCGGGGAAGCCGACCGCGTCGCCGGCTTCCAGCCGGTGCAGGTGCCCGTCGATCCAGGCATCCGGCGCGCCCGCGATCACGAACACGAACTCCTCTTCATGGCTCTCCGCATGGGGATAGGAGGTGCGCCGCCCCGGCGGCAGCCGCTCGTGATGGATGCCGATGCGCGTCAGGCCAAGCTTGCGCGCGAGCGGCGCGCCGACACTCAGCAGCTCGGTGCTGTTCGGGTAGCGCGCAACGTCGGCACCCTCGAGCGTGGTCCAATGGCGGATGAAATCGGGGCGGGGTGGTCGGCTCGTCACGGGTTGCCTCCATCAATCGCGCTGCAGCGAAATGAAACGTTGCGCCGCACGATTGCCAACATTTGTCGGCAGCCTAGTACGCCTTCACAACTTCGCCGTTGCCCATATAGTCCGCGCGCGCGAGCCGCACGAAGGGCTCGGTCACGTCCTCGGGCGCGGGGAGCATAGCGGGGTCCTCGCCGGGATAGGCGGCGGCGCGCATGCCGGTGCGGGTGCGGCCGGGGTCGATCAGGTTGGCGCGGACCTTGCTCTGCCGGTTCTCCTGGGCGTAGATGCGGACCAGCATCTCGAGCGCGGCCTTGCTGACCGCGTAGGCGCCCCAGAAGGCCTTGACGTTCTGCGCGACGCCGCTGGAGACGAAGATCGCGCGGCCCGCGTCCGATTGCCGGAGCAGCGGGTCGAGGCTGCGGATCAGGCGCCAGTTGGCCGTCAAATTGACATCGATGACTTCCTGCCAGGCGGGCGGGTCGATGTGATGCAGCGGCGACATCTGGCCCAGCACCCCGGCGTTGCCGACGACAACGTCGAGCTTGCCGTAGCGCTCATAGAGCCCGGCGCCGAGCTGGTCGATGGTGTCCATGTTGCGCAGGTCCATCGGCACCAGCAGCGAGGTCTTGCCGTTGATGGTGCGGATTTCGTCGTCCAACTCCTCGAGCGCGCCGACGGTGCGGGCGGTGAGGATGAGGTCGGCGCCTTCCTGGGCGTAGCGCCTGGCGACCGCGCGGCCGATGCCGCGGCTGGCGCCGGTCACCAGGGCGATCCGGCCCGTCAGCGCTCCCGCCGCCTCGTTCATGCCGGCTGGGCCAGCAGCGAAAGCTGGGCGGAGACCATGCCGCCCTCTTGGTCGGTGAGCGCGGTCGGATAATCGCCGGTGAAGCAGGCGTCGCAGAATTGCGGCCGCTTGTTGTCGCGCCCAATCAGGCCCATGGCGCGATAGAGCCCGTCGATCGAAATGAAGGCGAGCGAATCGCAGCCGATGAACTCTTGCATCTCCTCGACGCTGTAGTTGGCGGCCAGCAGCTTCTTCCGCTCCGGCGTGTCGATGCCGTAGAAGCAGGGATGCGCGGTCGGGGGCGAGGAAATGCGCATGTGGACCTCGGTCGCGCCGGCGTTGCGCATCATCTCCACGATCTTCTTGGAGGTGGTGCCCCGCACGATGCTGTCGTCGACCAGCACGATGCGCTTGCCTGCGACGTGCGCGCGGTTGGCGTTGTGCTTCAGCCGCACGCCGAGATGGCGGATCTGGTCGGTCGGCTCGATGAAGGTGCGCCCCACATAGTGGTTGCGGATGATGCCGTATTCGAACGGGATGCCGGAGGCGGCGGCATAGCCGAGCGCCGCCGGCACGCCGGAATCGGGCACGGGGATCACCACGTCGACGCTGGCCGGTGCCTCGGCGGCCAGTTCGGCCCCGATGCGCTTGCGCGCGTCGTAGACGCTCTTGCCCTCCATGACGCTGTCGGGCCGCGCGAAATAGACGTATTCGAAGATGCAGAACCGCTTCGGCGCCACGCCGAACGGCTTCATCGAGGTGACGCCGCGCTTGTCGAGGATGATGAGTTCGCCCGCATCGACGTCGCGCACATAGTCGGCGCCGACGATATCGAGCGCGCAGGTTTCCGAAGTCAGCATCCAGCCGTCGCCCAATTTGCCCAGCACCATCGGGCGCACCCCGAGCGGATCGCGCACGCCGATCACCATGTCGTCGGCGATGCAGATGATGGAATAGGCGCCCTCGACCTGGTGGAGCGCGTTGATCAGGCGGTCGATCACGTTGCCGCGCAGATGCGTCGCCATCAGGTGCAGGATGATTTCGGTGTCGCTGGTCGACTGGAACATCGAGCCGCGCTTCACCAGCTCCTGCCGGATCATCTGCGCGTTGGTGAGGTTGCCGTTGTGCCCGACCGCGAAGCCGCCAAAATGCAGGTCGCCGAACAGCGGCTGGACATTGCGCAGCGAGTTCTCGCCGGTGGTGGAATAGCGCGTATGCCCGATCGCGGCGTGGCCGGTCAGCTTGCCGATCACCGAATGCTGCGAGAAATTGTCGGCCACATGGCCCTGGGCGCGGTGGGCGTTGAAACGCTGGCCGTCGAAGGAAACGATGCCGGCGGCTTCCTGGCCGCGGTGCTGCAGGGCGTGCAGGCCGAGCACGCAATGGGTCGCGGCCTCCTCGAGACCGTAGATTCCGACAATGCCGCATTCCTCCTTCAGATGATCGTCATCGAAAGGATGGGTCGTCGGCATCGGCCCGCTTTTCCTGCTGGAGTTACTGCGTCTGGCCCTGGATCAGCCGCTCCAGATCCCTGCGCTCGGCGTCCTTATACCCGTATTGAACGCCTTGTCCATCTTGATTTCCCGCAAGGCTGCCTTGCGCCGTCGGGCCGCCATTCTGGCCCGAGTCGCCCGACGATCCGCCGGCCGGCTGGGTCGTCGAAGGGGTTCCAGGCTGGGGTGTCCCCGGGCTCATTTGCTGGATCGTCTTGTTGAGATCCTTGCCCTGCTCCACCGCCTTGGAACCC
>DASSBF010000188.1:0-6536 GCA_035699005.1 Dongiaceae bacterium | reverse complement strand
AATTGCATCGGCGGCGTGGTCAAGAACGTGCGCGCGCTGACGGCGATCGGCTCCTCGACGGTCAATTCCTATCGGCGCCTCTGGGACACCGGCTTCTGGGCGCCGGTCTATGCCGACTGGGGCTACCAGAACCGCACCTGCGCGCTGCGCATCTCAGCGCCCGGACGGTTCGAGTACCGCTCGGTCGACGCCGCGGTTAACCCGTACCTGATGGCGGCGGCGCTGCTGCAGGCGTTCGACGACGGCATCACCAGCAAGCTGGATCCGGGCGAGCCGGAGGAGCGCAACATCTACGAGGCGATGAAGGCCGGCAAGAAGGTGCAGAAGCTGCCGATGTCGCTCGGCGAGGCGCTGGACGCGCTGGAAGGCAACGAGATCATCCGCCGCGCCATGCCGGACGAGATGTACCGCGTCTTCATGCACTACAAGCGCGACGAGTGGGAGAAGTTCAACGCCACCGTCACCAACTGGGACCTGCAGCAGTATTGGGACATTTTGCCGTGATGTTTGGCGAAACGATCCCAACGAAACGCCCCCTCTCCCCTCGCGGGAGAGGGCTGCGCAGGCTTAGCGAACGAAGTGAGCTTAGCCGGAGCTGGGTGAGGGGGCCGCGCCCTGCGGGGCGCGCAGCGCGTGAGCGCTGTGACGTGGATGCTGGACTTGCGCTCTGCCGAGCGCGCGCAGCTATCGCTGCGCTACCCCTCATCCAGCTGCGCCTGAGCTCGCTGACGCTCGCTAAGGCTCCGCATCCTTCCCCCGCAAGGGGGGAAGGGACTCTTTATTAGGGAGAAAGCATCATGTGCGGAATTGCGGGATTGATTCACCGGCGCAAGACCGGCGATGTCGGCAGCGAGATGACCAGCATGCTGAAGTCGCTGAAGCATCGCGGGCCGGATTCCACCGGGTTCGCGCTCTATGGCCAGCCCAAGGGCAACGAGCTGGTGCTGCGCTTCAAGGTCGCGGAGCAGGACGAGATGTCGAAAGGCTTCGACATCCACGGCCAGGTGAAGGCCCGCCGCGCCGAGGTCGACAAGCGCCTGAAGGAGCTGGGCGCCAAGCTGGTGAAGGTGGAGGAGGCGACCGAATACGCCTTCCGCTATCGCGTCGAATACGGCGGCGACCGGCGGAAGCTGGCCGACTACATCGAGGACATCGAGGGCGCGGAGATCCTCTCCCTCGGCCTCGGGCTGGAGCTGATCAAGGATCTGGGCGATGCGACGCGCGTGTCGGACCAGTATCACCTGAACGGCTTCATCGGCACCCACGCGATCGGCCACACCCGCATGGCGACCGAATCCGATGTCGACATCCGCTCGGCGCATCCCTACTGGGCCTATCCGTTCGCCGACGTGTCGGTGGTGCATAACGGGCAGCTCACCAACTACTGGAAGGGGCGGCGCGCGCTGGAGCATCGCGGCCACCGCTTCATGTCGAACTGCGATTCCGAGCTGATCGCGGTCTATCTCGCCGACAAGATGCAGCAGGGATCGAAGCTCGAGGACGCGATGAAGGATTCGATCTCCGAGCTGGACGGCGTCTTCACCTACGTCGTCGCCACCCAGGACTCGCTGGGGATGGCGAAAGACGTGATGGCGGCCAAGCCGATGGTGCTCTACGAGAGCGACGATTTCATCGCCCTCGCCTCCGAAGAGGTGGCGATCCGCAGCGTGTTCCCGCACGAGATCGACACCTGGGACCCGTACGAGGGCGAAGTGCGGGTGTGGAAGGCGGAAGGCGCGCGGGCGTAAGGCGGCCCGCGCAGGACAACAGGCGTACCCCAAGGTCCGGGAGAAAGCGACTCATGGCGCAGCGTTCGATGCAGATGGGCATGCACACCGAGAAGCTGTCGGGCAAGACCCAGCAGCGCTTCTTCTCGCCGACGGAGGAGGAGAACTTCCTCTATCCCGACGGCCACGACGTCGATTTCAACCGGCGCGCCGAGTTCGACGCCGGGCCGCTGTCGCCCAAGGAGATCAATCTCAAGCTGCGCGAGCTGATGGCGCAGGGCAACGGCACCATCGTGATGCACAATCCCGGTGCCAAGCACAGCATCGCGGTCGGCCTGCTGCAGCGGCTCAACCTGCACATCAAGGGCAGCCTTGGCTATTTCGGCTGCGGACTCATCGATGGCCCGAACATCAGCATCTCGGGCCGCGTCGGCTGGTCGTGCGCGGAGAACATGCTCAGCGGTCGGGTGGTGATCGAAAAGAATGCCGGCTCGACCTTCGGCGCCGCGATCCGCGGCGGCGATCTGGTGTGCAAGGGCGATGTCGGCGCGCGCGTCGGCATCGACCAGAAGGGCGGCACCATCCTGATCGGTGGCCGGGCCGGCGCGTTCTGCGGCTTCATGATGCAGCGCGGCCGCATGATCATCCTGGGCGACGCCGGCAAGAACCTCGGCGATTCGATGTATGACGGCACGATCTATGTTGGCGGCAAGATCGCCGGCCTCGGCGTCGACGCGGTCGAAGGCGAGATGACCGATGTCGAAGCGCAGTGGCTGGAGCGCAAGCTGAAGCTCTACAGCCTGGAGGCGCCGAACGGGGTGAAGAACCTCACCAAGATCGTGGCCGGCAAGCAGCTCTGGAACTATGACAATCTCGAGCCGACCGAGAAGAAGATCGTTCTCTAGGCTTCACAGGAAAGGACCCGCACCATGTCGCAAGAGAAAGTCGCGCCGCAGGTCGAGCCTGTGAAGAAGGCCAAGCGCGATACCAGCCGCCTCGGCCAGAGCCGCATCTTCACGCCGGAGGTGATCGACGACATCCACATCAAGGCGGAGCTCGGCCGCTACCGCATGCGGGGCTTCTCGCTGTTCAAGAAGATCCCGCACTGGGACGATTTGACGTTCCTGCCCGGCACGCTGACGCGGTTCGTGATCGAGGGCTATCGCGAGAAGTGCCTGACCAGGACCCTGATCGGGCCCAAGGCCAAGCGGCCGCTGGAGCTCGACATCCCGGTCTACATCACCGGCATGAGCTTCGGCGCGCTGTCGTTCGAGGCCAAGATCGCGCTGGCGCGCGGCGCCACCATGGCGGGGACGGCGACCTGCTCCGGCGAAGGCGGCATGATCCCGGACGAGCGGCGCTATTCCTCCAAGTGGTTCTACCAGTGCATCCAGTCGCGCTACGGCTTCAACCCTCACCACCTGCAGCTCGCCGACGCGTGCGAGTTCTTCATCGGCCAGGGCTGCAAGGTCGGGCTCGGCGGGCACCTGATGGGCCAGAAGGTGACGGACCAGGTGGCGGAGATGCGCTCGCTGCCCGCCGGCATCGACCAGCGCTCGCCCGCGCGCCATCCCGACTGGCTCGGCCCTGACGACCTCGCGCTCAAGATCCAGGAGATTCGCGAGGCGACGGACTACCAGATTCCGATCCAGCTCAAGCTCGGCGCGGCGCGCGTCTATGACGACGTGCGCATGGCGATCAAGTGCGGCCCGGATTCGATCTATATCGACGGCATGGAAGGCTCGACCGGGGCCGGCCCGCACCTCGCGACCGAGGATACCGGCGTGCCCGGCATCGCGGCGATCAGGCAAGCCCGCAAGGCGCTGGACGATCTCGGCAAGTCGGGGGAGATCTCGCTGGTCTATGCCGGCGGCATCCGCAACGGCTCGGACGTGGCGAAGGCGCTGGCGCTCGGCGCCGATGCGATCGCCATCGGCCATTCCTCGCTGATGGCCCTGAACTGCAACCGGGACATCCCGGAGGCCGACTACGAGAAGGAGGTCGGCGTCGAGGCGGGCTACTGCTACCACTGCCATACCGGCCGCTGCCCGGTCGGCGTGACCACGCAGGATCCGGAGCTGCGCAAGCGGCTCGACCCCGATGCGGCGGCGGAGCGGGTCTACAACTTCCTGCACACGCTCACCATCGAGGCGCAGATGATGGCGCGCGCCTGCGGCAAGACCGACGTGCACTCGCTCGAGCCGGAGGATCTCGCGGCCCTCACCATGGAAGCGTCGGCGATGGCGATGGTGCCATTGGCCGGCACCCAGCACACCGTCGGCCGGCCCGACATGACGCGGTATTGAGGGAGGGCGAGCGATGGCACAGACCAAGACGCAGGACGTCGACAAGTTCATCAAGGACGCCGCCGGCCTCGATTCCAAGCGCGAGAAGGAGATCGGCCAGCACATCGGCTACCGCTACGATGTGAACCTGGTGCCGGACTATTCCCGCATCACGCCGTTCCTCGAGAAGTACATCGAGACGATGGGCTGGGACGACCTCAACTGGCTGGAGGACGTCCACATGGGCTACGAGGAGGGCCGGCCCGCGATCTTCGACCGCAACGTCAACGGCTGGGTCACCATCCCGGCGGACGTGAAGCTGCCCGAGGACCAGCAGGGCCGCGACATGCTCGCGCGCGAGCTGCTGATCAAGTTCCAGATGTCGAAAAAGCACCCGCTGTGGGATCTGAAGCGGGCGTACAAGAAGTTCTAGCCAGCCAGCGCGCGACCCTCGAAGTTTGTCTTTACTGTCATCCCGGACAGCCGCGTGAGCGGCTGATCCGGGACCCATGGGGCGCACGCCACTTCACTGCCATCTCCTAATGTGCTGCAATATCGCACGGGTCCCGGGGCGCGCTGCGCGCGCCCGGGATGACATCTGGAGGAAAGGCGAGGCGGTGTCGTATTGGGTCTACATCCTCGCGAGCAAGCCGCGCGGCACGCTCTATGTGGGCGTCACCGACGATCTTGTGCGGCGCACTGCGGAGCATCGCGAAGGGCTGGTGCCGGGCTTTACGAAGACGTACGGCGTGAAGATGCTCGTCTATTTCGAGGAGCACGCCAATGTGCTGGAAGCGATCCGGCGTGAGAAGCGTGTCAAACGATGGGCACGCGCGTGGAAGATCGTCCTCATCCGGGAGAGGAATCCGGATTGGCGGGACTTGTTCGACGAAATCGTCTAAGAGCGGTTTGTTGGTGCGCCGCATGGGTCCCGGGTCGCGCTGCGCGCGCCCGGGATGACAGGTTTAAGGAGATTCGGTCCGCCAGGTGCTGGCGTGGGGCCAGTCGGGCTTGAAGCTCAGGATGCGGATCCCCGGCGGCAGGTTCGGGTTGAACATGTGGTTGTGCCAGTAGGTGGCCTGGTGGGAGGCGTGCGCCTCGGGCAGCTCGGTCACCGTGCAGGGCACGCGGTAGACTTCGGTGAACTGCTCGAACTCCAGCACGCAGCGGCCGAGGTGCAGCAGGGTCGCGGGCAGCGCCGACGCGGGGCCGAACAGCGCCGTCATTTCGTCGCTGAAATTCCTCGGATACTGGAAATAGGCGGCGGAGAGCAGTTCCAGCACCTTGTCGTAGCGCTCGTTCGGGTCCTGCGTCTTCTGGCACTGGAAGCGCAGCATCTGGGTGTTGCCGGCGGGATCGCGCTCGATGATCAGCACGATGATGCCGGGCGAGAGCTCCTCGTCCGTTGCCGAGAGCACGCGCGGGCGCATGCCCTCCAGCGGCCGCCCGCCGGCCTGGCGCGCGGACAATTGGCGCAGGCGGCACTGCCAGCCGATGAAGTCGTCGCGCAATTGCTGGGCGGCGACTTCGGTCAGGACCACATTGTTGTCGGGCTGAGTCATCACAGGGGCGCGTCGACCGAGCGGTAGCGGCCCTGGTGGAACAGCAGCGGCTTGATCTGCGGGTCGTGGCGCATGCGGATGACGCGCCCGACGAAGATCACATGGTCGCCGCCGTCATAGGTGTGCTCGATCCGACACTCGAAGTTGGCGGCGCAGCCGGGCAGGATCGGGCAGCCGGAATCCCACAGCTCGAACGGGATTTCCGTCCATTTGTCGGCCGAGGCCTTGGCGAAACGGACCGAAAGCTCGGCGTGCTCCTGGGCGAGCACGTTGACCGCGAAATGGTCGGTCGAGAGGAAGGCCCGCAAGGAATAGGCGCTGCGCCCGAGGCTGAACAGGATGAGGGGCGGGTCCATCGACACCGAGTTGAAGGAATTGGCGGTGATGCCGATGGTCTGGCCGCGCGGGTCCAGCGTGGTGATGATGGTGACGCCGGTCGGGAAGCAGCCGAGCGCGCTGCGGAATTCGCGCGGCTCGATCCCGGCATTCTGGAGTCCCGTGTCCTGCTGCATCGAAGCCTTGCCGCAACCAATTGAGACCAATTCCCGACCGTCCCAACCTTTTGGTCGTTGATCGGAATCACCGCATCTTTTAGCATTTCCCATCGCCAAGCAAAACACCGGGCGCCGGCGTAGTGCGGAAGCTCCAAGGCGCCGGACGGCCTTGCCCATCGCGGGAGCCCAGCCATGCTGATCGATCGCCGCGTACCCAATCTTCCCAGCGGGGTGGAGCGCTATCGCGTCCCGGGCGGCGGGGCATCCGTCATTCCGGTTGCGGCCGGCGACCGCATCACGCTCATCGATGTCGAGGGGCGGCAGCCCTGCGAGGTGCTGGCGGCCGATGCGAACGGGCGGGTCGATCCGGGGCTGATCGGCGGGAAGGTCTGCGGGGTCGCCGACGGATTGCGCGGCATCCTGGCGAGCGGGTCGGAGGGCGCGCGAACGGTGCTGAGCGGATTGCGC
>DASSBF010000187.1:0-13295 GCA_035699005.1 Dongiaceae bacterium | reverse complement strand
AGGCCGGCTGGCGCTCCGGAGCCTGCGCGGCGCAATGCAAAAGGGCCGGCGCGCCAACGGTTTGAAGGCAACGATTGACAGCGCTTTCTTGGCCATGCTGCACTGCGGCAGGAGGGCTTGGATTTGACGTGAATTCCCCTCAACTGGATGGTTAAGATTTCCTTTACTTCCGTCTGTTACAGTAAACCTATCTTATTATTGTAATTGCAAGTTTTGGCGTCTATCGTATTCGAGAGAGCACGCGAAGCCACGGCAATGGGAAATCGGTTGGCTCGGTTGTCGCAGCGCGATGTAGAACTTCTGGCGGCGGATCCCAATCCGGCGAACCGCCAGGATGCGATGTTGCGCGTCGCGGAACTCTACAGCCTCGAGCCGCTGGCCCCCGCGGAACGCCAGATCGCGCTGGCCATCGTGCAGACCGTCCTGCCGGAGGCGGAGCTCGAAATCCGCCGCCGGCTTTCCGAGACCCTCAAGTCGACGCCACATCTGGATCGCGCCCTTGCGCGCCAGCTCGCGGAGGATGTGCTCGACGTCGCAACGCCGATCCTGGTCCATTCGCTGGTGCTGTCGGATGAAGACCTGGTGCAGGTGATCGAGCGCTGTCCGGTGGATCATGCGCGCGCAGTGGCCATGCGCCCCCTGCTCAATGTCGCGGTGACCGATGCCCTGATCCGCACCGACGACGAGGTCGTGGTGGTGCGCGTCGCGGCCAACAACAACGCGCGCATCTCGGCCGGCGGGTTCCACCACATTCTCGATCGCTTCGGCGATCACGCCCGCATCGCGGAAGCGGTCGGCAATCGGCCCGCGCTGCCGCTCGCGATCGTGGAGCGGCTGGCGACACTGGTGACCGGACGCACGCTGGAGCGCCTGATCGGCCGCTATGCGGTGCCAGCGCATCGCGTGGCGATGATCCTGCATCACTCGCGCGAGCATTTCCTGCTGCAGAGCATCGCCGGCGAGCCGGCGGAGGAACTGCGCGCGTTCGCACAGCGCCTGGAGGACAACCGCCTGCTCGGCCCGACGCTGGTGATGCGCGCGATCGCGATCGGCCAGTTCGGGTTCCTGCTGCAGGCGCTCTCGATCAAGGCCAACGTGCCGATCAGCAACGTGCGCAAGCTGATGGCCGACGAAGGCGGCCGCGGCCAGGCCGAATTGTTCGAGCATTGCGCGATGGATCCGGTGTTCCGCCCGCTGTTCGTCGACCTCGCCTATGCCGCCCGCAATTTCCCCGCCACCCGCGACGGCAAGGCGCCGCCGGGCTGGCTGGAATTGGCGACGCCGATCCTGCGCAAGCGGCTGCAGCACTTCGACCCCGACTGGTCGCTGGAGCAGATCGTCACCGAGGCGCTGATCGAGATCGAAGAGGAGCGTGCCGCGGGCTCAACCGGGGGCCCTAGCTCGCTCCGCGCGAACACCTGGGCCGACAAAGCCGGCCGCTAGCCCTCATTCCGCCCCGTCACAGCCGCGTGATCGCCCGCCGCGGACGCCCATGCGCACGATCCTGCCATAAATCGGCCATTTCCCGGGCCTACGCCGTCACGGTCTGGTTGCTATTGACCGTGGCGACGATCTGGTAAACACGGATGCATGGGTAAGCCTGATTCGAGCAATGCCGCGCCGCAGCCGGGGGGCTCCTGGCGGCGCCCTATCCTGTGGTTCCTGGCGAAGTGGAGCGTCGTCGGCGCCATCTGGACCGGCTTCTTCGCGCTGCTGTTCCTGGCCTGGTGCGCCTACGACCTGCCGGGGCCGGAGCGGCTCAACGAGCTGAAGCGCCAGCCCAGCGTCGCGCTGCTGGCAGCGGACGGCTCGCTGATCGCGAGCTATGGCGACCTCTATGGCGATTCGGTCAAGCTGGCCGATCTGCCGCCCTATCTGCCGGAGGCCGTGCTCGCGACCGAGGACCGGCGCTTCTACAGCCACTGGGGAGTCGACCTGCGCGGCATCGCGCGCGCGCTCTACGTCAACTTCAAGGCCGGCGACACCGTGCAGGGCGGCAGCACCATCACCCAGCAGGTGGCGAAGAACCTGTTCCTGACGCCGGAGCGCAGCCTGCACCGCAAGGGCCAGGAGATGCTGTTGGCCTTGTGGCTGGAACATACCTTCACCAAGGACCAGATCCTCGAGCTCTATCTCAACCGCGTTTATTTCGGCGCCGGCACCTATGGCGTGGATGCGGCGGCGAAGAAGTATTTCGGGCGGTCGGCGCGGGACGTGACCATCTTCCAGGCCGCGATGCTGGCGGGCCTCCTCAAGGCGCCATCGCGCTTCAATCCCTTCAACGACAAGGAGCTGGCGAAGGCGCGCGCCGACCTCGTCATCAACAACATGGTGGCGGCGGGCGCGCTGACCGAGGCGGAAGCCGATGCGATCACCGAATCGTCGGCGCCGTCGGTGTCGGCGCAGGCCGGCAACCAGATCGGCCAGCATTTCGCCGACTGGGTGATCGACCAGGTCTCCTCCTATGTCGGCTATGCCGACCAGGACCTGGTGGTGCAGACGACGCTCGACCCAGCGCTCCAGCGGCAGGCGGAGGCGACGCTGGAGCGCGTGCTGGCGGAGCGCGGCCCCGCCGTGAAGGCGGGCCAGGGCGCGCTGGTTGCGATGCGCCCGGATGGCGCGGTGCTGGCGATGGTCGGCGGCACCGACTACCGCCAGAGCCAGTTCAACCGCGCCACCCAGGCGCTGCGGCAGCCCGGCTCCGCGTTCAAGACCTTCGTCTACCTGACCGCGTTCGAGAACGGCTACGTGCCTGGCAACATGTTCGTCGATGGGCCGATCCGGGTCGGCAACTGGTCGCCGGGCAACTACAACGACCGCTACTACGGCAACGTGACCTTGCGCGATGCGTATGCGCGCTCGCTGAATTCGGTGGCGGTGCAGTTGTCCGAGCGCGTCGGCCGGACCAAGGTGATCGACACCGCCCATCGGCTCGGCCTCACCGAACCCATGGACAACACGGCGGCGATCGCCCTCGGCGTCAGCGAGACGACCCTGCTGGAGATGACCGGCGCCTACGCCACGTTCGCCAACCTCGGCAACGGCGTCTGGCCGTTCGGCATCGAGCGCATCTCGGCGCGCGACGGCACGGTGCTGTACGAGCGGCAAGGTTCAGGCCCCGGGCAGGTGGCAAGCCCGCAGGCCGTTCGCAAGATGCTGGACGTAATGGGTGCGACGGTCGAGGAGGGCACCGGGCGCCGCGCCAAGCTGGATCGCCCGGTCTACGGCAAGACCGGCACCAGCCAGAATTTCCGCGACGCGTGGTTCATCGGCCTGACGCGCGACATCGTCACGGGCGTCTGGGTCGGCAACGATGACAATACGCCGATGGACAAGGTGACGGGCGGCACGCTGCCGGTGATGATCTGGCACGATTTCATGGCGCCCGCACTGGCCAACACGCCGCCCGATGACGTGCGCCGGCCGGGCGGCGACATGATCGCCGCGGCCGCCGCCACCGATCCCGAGACGCAGGAAGACCAGTCGCAAGGCTCATGGCTCACGCAGTTGCTGACCGGCAGCGGCGGCAATAGCAATGCCAGCAAGCCTGCGAAACCGGCCAAATCCTCGATCGACGACTTGCGCCAGAAAGCCGGCCTGCCGCCGCTGAGGGGAAACAACAAGTAGCGCGGCCACAGTCGCCGCGCTTCTCGGCTGCTCCCCAACCGTCATCCCGGCCAAGTCCTCGGGTCCGCACTTTGCGCGGCCCAAGGACAGGCTCCGCGCGAGCCGGGATCCGTCGAATTGCCGCTCGTGCGGCGGAGGAGTGGACTCCGGATCACGCCGCTTCGTGGCTGTCCGAGGTGACGGAAATAACGAGTGGGCCACACAATGCGACAGTTCAATTCTGCGCCGGCGCCGTCACGATCTCTGCGCCGGGGAGCTGGATCTGGTCGGCGGGGCCGACGACGATGAAGGTGAGCTGCGATGCGTCGAACAGGCGCTTCGCAACCCGGCGGGCGTCGTCGAGCGTCACGGCCGCGATCTCCTTCTGCCGGCGCGTCACGTAGTCGATGCCGAGATGCTCGATCTGCAATCCGAGCAAAGCCCGGGCGGTCTCCATGGTGGTGGTGAAGTTGCGCGGATAGTATCCGAGCAGGTAGGTCTTGGCGTCGTCCAGCTCGTGCTGCGCCGGGCCTTCGCTCGCCATCCGCTTCCATTGCGTGCGCACGATGTCGATCGCCTGTGCGACCTTGCCCGGGTCGGTCTGGAATTGCCCGGCGATCAGCCCCCCGGCATCGAAGGTCCACAGATCGGAGCCGATGCCGTAGACCAGGCCGCGCTTCTCGCGCACCTCGTCCATCAGGCGCGAGGAGAAGCCGCCGCCGCCCAGCGCGTAGTTGACCAGATAGGCCGGGAAAAAATCGGGATCGGAGCGCGGGATTCCGGGCTGGGCGAACTGCACGATCGCCTGCGGCACCGCGAAATCGATCAGCCGCGTACGGCCGGCCTTGCTGGGCGAGATCGGTGGGATCGCCGGCAGCTCCGCATCCTGCGGCAGCGCGCCGAAAGCCTGGTCCACGAACTCCTTGGCTTGGGCGGGCGAGACGTCGCCGACGATCGCAACCATCAGCCGCCCGCGCACGAAGCGCGTGCGCACGAACTGCCTCAGATCGTCGGCGGTGATCGAGGCGACGCTCTCCTTTGTGCCGTTGCTGGGCCGCGCATAGGGATGGCCCGGCAGCATGGTCTGCTCCAGGACGCGGCCGGCGATGCTGTTTGGATCGGCCTGGTCCTGGGCGATCTCGACCAGCAGCCCGTTGCGGATGCGTTCGACCGGCTCAGGGTCGAAGCGCGGCGCACTGAGGGCGAGGCCCAGGAGCTCGGCGGCCTCCGTGCGGTCGTCGCGCAGGAAGCGCATGCGGCCGGTGAAATCGTCGAGCTGCGACTCGAACGAGAAATCGATCCCGCGGTCGGTCAGCCGCTTCTGGAAATGCTCCGAATCGACATCGCCGGCCCCTTCGTCCAGCAGTCCGGAGGTCAGCTCCGCCAGCCCTTCCTTGCCCGGCGGGTCATAGGCCGCACCGCCCTTGAAGCCGAACGCGACCGAAACGATCGGATTCACGTGATCTTCGACCAGCCATATTTCGATTCCGTCCTTGCTCTTGACCGACTGGATGTCGAGCGCCAGAGCTCCCTGCGGGAGCACCAGCAGGCAGGCGAGAATGACGAGGCGCGCGATCATGGCTGCGCCGCCTCCTGCGCCGGCTTGGGCAGCAGGGTGCCGGTGACCGAATTCTCCGGCCGGAGGATCGACCGCGCCGCCTTCATCACGTCGGCGGCGGTGACGGCACCGATGCGGTCGGGCCAAGCCTGCACGTCCGCCAGCGTGCGGCCCTTGCCCAGCGCCTCGGCCACCATGAAGACCGGGCCGCTGATGGAGTCGCGCGCCTTGACGGCGCCGATCTGCAGCCGCTGCTTGGCGTCGGCCACCTCCTGATCGGTGACGCCGTCCTTCAGCAGCGCCGCGATCTCCTTGTCCACCGCCTGCTCCAGTGCGCCGAGGTCGCCGCCCTGGCGCGGCGTCGCATAGAAGCCGAAGCGCCCGCTGTCGTAGGCGCCGCCGCTATAGCTGGTATCGACCGCGAGCGCGGATTTCTGGTCGATCACCATGCTCCGATAGAGCCGTCCTGCGGTCCCACCGGTCAGGATTTCGGAAAGAACCGTCAGCGCATAGCCTTCATTACCCTTGGCCGTGCGGAAACTCGGCGCCTGGTAGGTGCGGAGAAGGTATGGCTGGCGCACACGCTCGTCACTGAGCGAGACGCGCCGGGCCGCGATCGGCGGCGGCTCCTGCAGCCGGTGGCGCGCGACCGGCTCGCCCTTCGGGATCGGCGCGAAATATTTCTCGGCCAGCGCGCGCACCTCCTCGGTCGTCACGTCGCCGCCGACCACCAGCACCACGTTGTTGGGCTCGTAGAACTTCCTGTAGAACGCGAGCGCGTCCTTCGTCGTGTAGGTTTCCATCTCGTGCCGCCAACCGATCACCGGCAGGCGGTAGGGGTGATTGAGGAAGAGCGCGGCATCGACCGCCTCTCCGAGCCGGGCGCCCGGCTCGTTGTCGATCCGCTCGCCGCGTTCCTGCAGGATCACGTCGCGCTCCGGCAGCACCGTCTTGTCGTTGAGCTGGAGATTGACCATGCGGTCCGCCTCCATCCGCATGATGAGGCCGAGATGCTGCTTGGCGATCTCCTGGTGGAAGACGGTGACGTCCTGGGTGGTGTAGGCGTTGTCGGTGCCGCCGCGCTTGTCGATCTCCTTGCTGAACTGCCCCTGCGGCACCTGGCTGGTGCCCTTGAACATCAGGTGCTCGAGAAAATGCGCGATGCCGTTCTTGCCCGGCAGGCCGTCGGCGGCGCCCGCCTTGTACACCACCGCCTGCACCACCACGGGCGACAGATGGTTCGGCACTACCACCACGTCCAGCCCGTTCGGCAGCATGAATTCGTGCGCCTCGAAGATGTCCGCATGACCGGGCTTCGGCCCCGCCAGAGCCAACGCGGCCCCAATAAGAAGGCCGGCAGCCTTGGCCGCCGGCCCCCTGACGATCGAACGTGTCATGATCCTAGAAGATGCCCTCGAGCATGCCCTTCTTCCTGCGCACGATGGTCGGCGTCTCGCCCTCCGTCACCGGCTTGCCGAGCGCCGCATTCTCCTGCAGGCGCTTCTGCTCGGCCTGCGGATCGACCACCGTGCCGTACGGCTCCGGCTCGCGCCAGAAGGTCAGCGTGTCCGCGAGGGACTTGGAATTGGCCTCGTCCTCGGCGGTCTCGGCATCCACCAGCGAGCGGATGTTGGGATCGACCCCGGCCGCGCCGGCGCTTTGCAGCAGCGCGGATTCGCCGGAGGATTGGGCGGCCGCCGATTCGCCTTCGCCGACCGGCGGAATCTGGTCGGGCGCCAGGCCGCTGCTGGTGTTGGAATACTGGAAGACCGCCGCGGCGGCCTGATCGCGCGGCGTTCCTTCCTGCGGCCTCGGCGCTCCCGGCGTCGGCGGGCGCAAATTGTAGTCGGGCGGCATGGAGAGCGGCGCGCGCGAGACCACCTTGAACTCGTCCGGCGACTGCTTGGTGAGACCGAGCGTCTCCTTGATGCTCGAGCAGCCGCTGGTCGCGAGCGGCAGGCCCACGGCCAATGCCGCGATGAGAATTGGTGTGCGACGCATCGCTGGAACCCCTTCCCTGATCCAATGGCCGCTTTTTTACTCCGATCCGGAGGCGCAAACAACCCGCCCCTCGCGCCTCGACAAAGATTTGAAAGGAAACGACTTTCAGGCGCGTTTCCGGCCCCCGAACACGCCGTCATAGATGAGCAGTGCGACCCCGATGGTGATGGCGCTGTCCGCCAGGTTGAAGGCCGGCCACGCCAGCGCGTGCCAGTGGAACAGCAGGAAATCCAGGACCGCGCCCTCGCGCAACCGGTCGATCACGTTGCCGATCGCACCGCCCACGACCAGCGCCAGGCCGACCGCCGGCAGCCGCTCCGCGGTCTGCGACAGCCAGACCAGCAGGCCGACCGCGATGACAGTGGCCAGCAGCGCGAACACCCAGGGACCGATGGCATGGTCGGTGGCGAGGATGGAAAAGCTGATGCCGGTGTTGTAGCGCTTCACCAGGCTGAAGACGGGCAGGACCGCCATTTCCGCTTCCATATCCATCAGGACCCGGAACACCAGGAATTTCGTCGCCTGGTCCAGCAGGATCACCACCGCGCTCAGGCCGCACATCCGGTAGAACAGCCGTGGCGCGGCGAGCCTCATGCGGCCCCCACCACTTCGGCGCAGCGGTTGCACAGCGTCGGATGGTGGGCGTGGCTGCCGACCTCGGGCAGCACCTGCCAGCAGCGCTCACACTTTCCGCCATCGGCCGGATTGACCAGGACGGCGACGCCTGGAACCTCGCTGAGAGCGAAGGCGCCGTTGCCCGCCGGCGCGTCGCCGATCGTGATGCCGGAGGTGATGGAGATTTCGCTCAGGTCGACGCCGTCCAGCATGGCGCGCCGCTCCGGCGTCAAGTGCACGATGGGGTGCGCCTGCAGGCTGGCGCCGATCTTCTTGTCGGCGCGCGCCAGCTCGAGCGCGCCGGTGACCACCCGCCGGATCTCGCGCACCTTGTCCCACTTGGCCGCCAGCGCATCATCGCGCCAGGACGCGGGCGTCTCCGGATAGGTGCGCAGATGGACGCTGGCCTCGCCCTCCGCCCAAGGCCGTGCGCGCCAGGCCTCTTCGGCCGTGAACACCAGCACCGGCGCCAGCCATGCGGTCAGGCGCGACAGCACTACCTTTAGCACCGTGCGCACCGCGCGGCGACGCTCGCTCGCCGGCGCGTCGCAATAGAGCGAGTCCTTGCGGATGTCGAAATAGAACGCGCTGAGGTCGACCGCGCAGAAATTGTGCAGCTCCATGTACAGGTCGTGCAGGTCGAAGCTGTCCGCGGTCCTGCGCACCTTCTCGTCGATCTGGGAAAGGCGGTGCAGCACCCAGCGCTCCAGCTCCGGCATCCGCCCCGCTTCGAGGCGCTCGCTCTCATCCCAGCCTTCCAGCGCGCCGAGCAGGTAGCGGAAGGTGTTGCGGAGGCGGCGGTAGTGATCGGCGATCAGCTTCAGCGCGTTCTCGCCGATCCTCTGGTCCTCGGCATAGTCGCAGCCGATGACGACCCAGAGGCGCAGGATGTCCGCGCCGTACTGCTTCATCACTTCCTGGGGCGCGCCCGTGTTGCCGAGCGACTTCGACATCTTGCGCCCCTGCTCGTCGAGCGTGAAGCCGTGCGTGACCACCGTTTTGTAGGGCGCGCGGCCGCGCGTGCCGCAGGATTCCAGCAGCGAGGAATGGAACCAGCCGCGATGCTGGTCGGAGCCTTCGAGGTAGACGTCGGCGGGCCAGGAGAGGTCGGTGTCCTTGCGCGGCTCCAGGCAGAAGGCGTGGGTAGAGCCGGAATCGAACCAGACGTCGACGATGTCCTTGATCTGCTCGAACTCGTCCGGATTGTGGTCGTTGCCGAGGAAGCGCGATGGCGGGGAGTCGAACCAGGCATCGGCGCCTTCGCGGCGGAAGGCATCGACGACGCGCTCCATCACCTTCGGGTCGCGCAGGAGCTCTCCGGTTTTCCTGTTGACGAACACCGCGATCGGCACGCCCCAGGCGCGCTGGCGCGAGATGACCCAATCCGGCCGCTGCGCGATCATGGAATGCAGCCGTGTCTTGCCCCGCGGCGGCACGAAGCGCGTCTCCTCGATCGCCTTGAGCGCCGTCTCGCGCAGGCCGTTGGTCGCCATCGAGATGAACCATTGGGGCGTGTTGCGGAAGATGAGCGGCGCCTTCGACCGCCAGGAATGCGGATAGGAGTGCGTGAGCTTGCCCGCCTTCAGCAGCATGCCGGCGGCGTCCAAGGCCGCGATGACGGCCGGATTGGCGTCGCCCGCCTTGCCGCGCGCGTTCAGCACCGCCTTTCCGGCGAACAGCGGCACATGGCCGAAGTAGCCTCCGTCCGGCCCGACCGTGTGCGGCATCTCGACGCCGTTGGCGAGGCCGAGCTCGTAGTCGTCGGTGCCATGTCCCGGCGCGATATGGACGAAGCCGGTGCCGGCCTCCGTTGTCACGAAATCGCCGGGGAAGACCGTGACGTCGAAATCATAGCCCCCAAGTCCCACGGGCCCGTGCAGCGGGTGGTGCGTCACCGTGCCGACGAGATCCGCGCCCTTGCCGCGCCAGATCACCTTCGAGCCGGTGATGCCGGTCTCGTTCTGGAAGTCCGCCATCAGGGCCTCGGCGACGACCAGCTTGTCGCCGGCCTTCGCCTTCGCACCCTCCGAAACCGTCTTCACATCGAGCGCGACATAGTCTATCGCGCCGCCGGTCGCGAGCGCGCGGTTGCCCGGGATTGTCCAGGGCGTGGTGGTCCAGATCACGATCGCGGCGTTGCCGAGCTTCGCGACCGGCGAAGAGACGACCGGGAACTTGACCCAGATCGTGTCGGACACGTGGTCGTAGTACTCGATCTCCGCCTCGGCCAGCGCGGTCTTCTCCACCACCGACCACATCACGGGCTTGGAGCCGCGATAGAGGCCGCCGTTCATCAGGAACTTGCCGATCTCGGCGACGATCACCGCCTCGGCCTCGTAGGCCATGGTCAGGTACGGATTCTCCCAGTCGCCTTCGACGCCGAGGCGCTTGAACTCCTCGCGCTGCACGTCGATCCATTTGGCGGCGAAGTCGCGGCACTGCCTGCGGAAGGCCACGATCGGCACCGCGTCCTTGTCCTTGCCGGCCTTGCGGTACTCCTCCTCGATCTTCCATTCGATCGGCAGGCCGTGGCAGTCCCAGCCGGGCACGTAGTTCGCGTCCTTGCCGAGCATCTGCTGCTGGCGGTTGATCACGTCCTTCAGGATCTTGTTGAGCGCGTGGCCGATGTGGATGTTGCCGTTGGCGTAGGGCGGACCGTCATGCAGGATGAATTTCGGCCGGCCCTTCGACTGGCGGCGCAATTCATCGAACAGCTTCATGTCCGCCCAGGTCTTCAGGATCGCCGGTTCCCGCTTCGGCAGGTCGCCGCGCATCGGGAAGTCGGTCTTGGGCAGGAAAACGGTGTTCTTGTAGTCCACGAAGGTGAGCCTCTCCTAAAGCACGAAATTGCCGCGCCCGAGCGGGCCCGGCTTCGGGCCGTGATAGTGGGCCAGGACCTGCCGCGCCCGGTCGCAGTCCGCGGCGATCTGCGCCTTCAGCGCCTCCAGGTCCGGGAACTTCAGCTCCGGGCGCAGGAACTCGAGCAGCGCCACCCGCAGGTGGCGACCATACAGGTCGCCGGAATAGTCGAACAAGTACACTTCGAACTGGATGTGGCTGCCGTCGACCGTCGGGCGATAGCCGAGGCTCGCGACGCCGTCGATCCAGGCCGGGTGGTCGCCCTCGTCGATCGCCGCCTTGACCGCATAGATGCCGAGCTTCGGCATCAGATAATCGCCCATGGTGATGTTCGCGGTCGGGAAGCCCAGCTTGCGCCCCAACTTGTCGCCGTGCTCGACGCGGCCCGCGATCTCCCAGGCGCGGCCGAGGATGGCGGCGGCGTCCTGCGGGCGTCCCTGCTGGAGATGCTCGCGGATGAGGGTGGAGGAATGGACCGCACCCTTGCCGTCGACCGCGGCCGAGACCGCATCGACGCCGAACTTCAGCTCCTGCCCCAGCGCCTTCAGCGTCTTCACATCGCCGCTGCGGCCCTTGCCGAAGCAGAAGTCCTGCCCCACCACGATGTGCGCGACGCCCAGCCCCTCATGCAACACATCGGCGGCGAAATCGCGCGCGCTCATGCCCGCGAGCTGCTGGTCGAAGGCGAGGCAGCACACGAAATCGAGGCCCATGTCCTGCTCCTGCCCCAGGGCCTGCAGCACGCGCATCTTGATGCGGAAGGGCGTGATGCGGAACGGGGGCAGGTCCGGCTTGAAGAAAGCGCGCGGATGCGGCTCGAAGGTCAGGATCCCCACGGCGCTGTCATAGGCCCGCGCCCATTCGAACGCGCGCGCGATCACCGCCTGATGGCCGAGATGGATGCCGTCGAAATTGCCGAGCGCGATGGCGGCGCCCCGGCATTCCGGCGTGACCTCGTTGGGATGGCGGAAGAGCCTCATGATCCTTGAAACAGCGGCGCGGCCCTCAGGCTGCCGGCCGCTTGGGCACCAGGATCTGCGCCTCGCCCTCGAGCACCAGCACATCGCCGACGTGAGCGGTGGTGGCGAACGTGCAGCGGCCCTTGTCCTTGTCAAGGGTCGTGACCGTCACGCGGGCACGCACCGTGTCGCCGATCCGGACCGGCGCCTTGAATTTCAGCGACTGGCTCAAATAGATGCTGCCCGGCCCCGGCAGCTTGGTGCCCAGCACGGCGGAGATGAAGCCCGCCGTCAGCATGCCATGGGCGATGCGGCCCTTGAACATCGTGCCCCTGGCGAATTCCTCGTCCAGGTGCACCGGGTTGGTGTCGCCCGAGATGCCGGCATAGAGCACGATGTCCGCCTCCGTCACCGTCTTGGTGAAAATGGCGCTCACGCCCTCGGAGAGCTCGTCGACATATTTCCCGCGCAGTTCCTCGCCGCCCGCCATCGCCCGGACCCGTTCTGTTGCAGTGCACAAACGGCGGGCACTATAGGGCGGCGGGGCGGCCGGGAGCAAGGCGAACCGAGATCACGAGCATCCGGATCGGTGCGGATCCTTTTGCGGTCTGACCCGTGGAGTGGTATAGTGGGTCAATCTGGAGCGGATCGATGATCCTGAGCTTTCGGGACCCATGGCTTGAGTCCTTTTACGCCGAAGACAAGCATGACCGGAGAATTCCGGCTGATGTCGTGAATCGGCTGTTTCGAAAACTCCAGATGATGGATGATTCAACCTCTGACCAGGACTTGCGCGTGCCGCCGAGCAATCACTTCGAGAAGCTGTCGGGCAATCTCCGAGGTTGGCACGCGATCCGGGTCAACGATCAATGGCGCCTGATATTCAGATGGGACGGGGCGAAGGGGGAAGCCGCGGACATCTACCTGGACAACCACAGCTATCGAGGCTGAGCATGTTGACCACTCGCAAACCAGCCAGCGTCGGCGAAATCCTGGCCACAGAATTTCTGGAGCCAATGGGCTTGACGCAGGGCCAACTCGCCAGGGCGATGGGTGTTCCGCGCAAGCATGCCAACGAACTGTGCAACGATCGCCGCGCCATCACCGCTGATACGGCTCTGATCCTCGCCCGGGTGTTCGGCAACAGTGCGGATTTCTGGCTCAACGTCCAGCGGCGCGTCGACCTCTGGGAGGCGATGAATTCTCCCAAGCGGCGCAAGCGTATCGAGCGCGCCGGGCCGATCGCGGCATAGATGGCACGTCCTACGCCACCCTGATCGGGCAGATGTCGGGGGTGCAGCGGCGGTCGTCGCAGACCCGGCAGGTGACGTCGGCTTCGCGGCCGGGCTCCACGCAGCGGTGCAGGATGGCGCTGATCGCGCCTTCGAGCGCGGTGCGTTGCGCGGAGTTGAGGCCAGCCAGCAGGTCATCGGTCACCCGGTTGCGGGTGGCGTGAAGCTGCTGGACCAGACGCTTGCCGGCTTTGCTCAGCTTCAGGCTTTGCGCGCGGGCGTCCTCACGGGCACGGTCCTTCTCGACCACGCCGCGCTCGGCCAGCTTGTCGATCACCCGCACGGTGGCGGAATGAGTGAGGCCGATGCGGCCTGCCACCGCTTCGATCGAGGAGCCGGGCTCGTTGTCGATCTGCACCAGCGCCGCCGCGGCCATCGGCGACAAATCCACCGACGATTGCCAAG
>DASSBF010000186.1:0-3617 GCA_035699005.1 Dongiaceae bacterium | reverse complement strand
GCCGGCGCTGCCGATGTTCCGCGGCGTGGCGCGCGACCGCTGGGTCGCGATCTGGCCGGCCAGCGAGATCGAAGGCCCCGATTCGCCGATCCTCAACAGCCAGTTCTGAAGCCGACGCCGCAGACACCTTTGCCTGCGTCTGCTAAACTCGAGCCAGGCGGAAGATCGGGGGCGTGATGACATCCTATACCACCGGTTACCAGAACGTGCGCGGCGCGGAGCGGCGGCGCGACCGACGGCTGCCCCTGCCGATCTTCACCGTGCGCCTGGACGAGGTGACGTACCCGACCCTGAACTGGTCGCTCGGCGGACTGCTGATCGAGGGTTACGCGGGCACCCGCGCCGCCGGCGAGGCGGTGCAGATCGACATCAAGGCCAAGGACAATACCGCGGATTTTCGCATGCGGATCGCGGTCAAGGTGATCCGCGTCGTTCCCGGCGAAAGCATCGCGCTGCAGTTCGAGGCGCTGAGCCCGGCGATCTACGAATTCTTCGAGCGCTGCTTTGCCGACCGCTTCAAGCGGCGGTAGGCGGCGCGCTGCCGGCGCCGCGGGCCGCCTGCGATGATCTTCGAATCGACCCTGCTGGACTGGCTGGCATTCGCCGCCTTCTTCGTCGCGATCGTCGCCTATTCACGCTACGCCGACCACGTGGGCGACCGGCTGCTGAACGCCCGCATGCGCGAGGTCCGGGCGCGCTGGATGCGGCGTACCCTGGAGCGCGACGACCGCGTGATCGACGCGATCCTGACCGGCCACTCCATCAACTCGATCGCCCTGTTCTGCTCCGCCACCCTGCTGATCGTGGTGGCGCTGCTCGGCGTCTTCACCAACGCCGACGCCGCCTATGGCATCGCGAGCACCAGCACGTTCGTCATCCATACGACGTTCGAGCTGTTCCAGGTCAAGCTGATCGGCCTCGTCTGCGTGTTCGTGTACGGCTTCTACCGCTTCACCTGGGCGCTGCTGCAGTACAACTACTTTCTGGCGCTGATCGGTTCGGCGCCGTCCAGGGAGCATCTTATTCCGGCGGTGATCGACGAGAAGGGAAACCAGATGTCGGTGGTGCTGAACAGCGCCGTCACCAGCTTCCACAGCGGCTTCCGCACCTACTACTACGCGCTGGCGTGGGTCGGCTGGTTCTTCCATCCGCTGGTATTCATCGCGGCGACCGCTTTCGCGAGCTTCGTGCTGGTCCATCGCCAGATCGCATCGCCATCGGCCGGCGCGATCAAGGGATTGGCGGCGCTGCAGCACGAGATCGAGGAGAAGCAGGAAACTAGGCGTTGATCGCGTCCAGCCGCCGGATGCGGAACTGCATGAAGCTGCAGGCGAGCGCGGTCAGCCAGCGGTTGAGCCGGCCGGTCGGGTTGAGGCCGGTCGCCTTCAGCGCCATCGCGATGCCGCGCTCCACATGGTGCCGGCGATAGACCCCATAGGCCCGGCGGGCATAGGCGCGGGAAAAGCGCCTCCGGTCATAGGCCTCGCCGGGATGATTGGCGGCGTAGTAGGCGTAGGCCAGTTCGTCGTCTTCCGACTCGCCGATCCGGCCCAACGTCACCTTCAGGCGGCGCCAGCCGTTGAGGCCCTCCCGCTCCAGATAGCGGCGCAGATAGCTGTAGAACAGCTTGTAGTGCCTGAGCTCGTCGGCGGCGATGTTGCTGCAGATCTGCTTCAGCACCGGCTCCTCGGCCGCTTCCGTCAACGCCGCATAGTATGACGAGGTGCCGGTTTCGACGATGCAGCGCGCCACCAGCTCGCCCGCGCGCGAGCCACGCACCGATGTCTCGGCATCGAGCGGAACCGAGAAGCCGTCGGTGAAGCGCCTGAAGGCGGTGTCGAAATCGAACGACGGATCGGCCAGTTCGGCCCAGGCGGCCAGCGCCTGGCCGTGCTGCACTTCCTCCTCGGCCCAGTCGTCCGCGGCCGCCCGGAACTCCGGATCGTCCGCGAACACCCGGTCGAGATAGGCTGCGTAGTCCCGGCCGTTGAATTCCACCAGGGCGGCGGCCTTCGCCAGCTTGAGAAGCTCCGGGTCGACCTTGGTCGAATCGAACCGGGTCCAGGGAATCTGCTCGAGCGTCCAGTGCTTCATGGTAGTCGGCGCGTTACGACTGACATGGCCGGCTTCGGGTTCGGATCCAGCCAAGCTTTGGGGTGGACCCGAAGGTTAGGCGAGGCGTGCCGCCCTGACAAGCAGGCCGCGCCGGCCCGGCCGGGAGCCGTCCGGCTCAATAGACAACCACGTCGACCGCTTGCAGCCGCGCCTCGGCGATTTCGAGAGTCTTGGCGGCCGCGTTGCGGGCCTCGTCGTCCTTGGCGTCCTCGATGTCTTCCCTGGCGTCCTGGATCGCCTGCTGGGCCTGCTCGCGCTGGATTTCGGCGACCGGCAGGGCATGTTCCGCCAGGACCGTGCAGCCGGCCGGCGTCACCTCGGCAAAGCCGCCCTCGACGAAGATCCGGTCGGTCACCTTGCCGTTCTGGAACACGGAAATGACCCCGGGCCGGACCGTGGAGATCAGCCGCGCATGGCCGGGCAGGACGCCGAAATCGCCCTCGGTGCCGGGCACCACGACCGACTCGACATCCGCGGAGAACAGCAGGCGCTCCGGCGAGACCAGCTCGAACTTGACGGTATCCGGCATCTTTCGTCCTTCCTTCTAGCCGACCCGCGTCAACCAGTCGCGGATCGACCGCCGATAGCCTTCGGGCATCCTCAAGGCGCCGACCTCGGCCGGGGTGAACCGCCCCAGTTCCCTGTGCTCGTCACTCAGCCGGAGTTCCCGCTCTGCCATCGGCAGGACGCCGAAGGTCACGATCAGGACCTCGCGGGTGGGAAGCACCGGATAGCGCCAGCAATCCAGCAAGGCCCCGATCTCGGCCGCGATCCCCAGCTCCTCCTCCAGCTCGCGCCGGAGGCACGGAACCGGATCCTCTCCCGCCTCCAGCCGTCCGCCCGGCAGCTCCCACTCGTCGCGCTCGTTCTTCAGCAGCACGACCTTGCCACCGACCAGGCACACGCCCTTGACGGAGACCGGCCAAACCGGCGAGCTGCCGCCCGGGGACGCCATCGCGGAAGCTCAGGCCGCCTCCGCCATCTTCTGCGCCTTGGCGACCGCTTCCTCGATCGTGCCGACCATGTAGAAGGCCGATTCGGGCAGGTCGTCATAGTCGCCGGCGACGATGCCCTTGAAGCCCTTGATGGTGTCCTCGAGCTTCACGAACACGCCGGGCGAGCCGGTGAACACTTCCGCGACATGGAACGGCTGCGACAGGAAGCGCTGGATCTTGCGCGCGCGGGCCACCACCAGCTTGTCCTCTTCCGACAGCTCGTCCATGCCCAGGATGGCGATGATGTCCTGCAGCGACTTGTAGGTCTGGAGCACCCGCTGCACGTCGCGCGCCACCTTGTAGTGCTCCTCGCCCACCACGCGCGGGTCGAGCATGCGTGAGGTCGAATCGAGCGGGTCGACCGCTGGATAGATGCCGAGCTCGGCGATCTGGCGCGACAGCACCGTGGTCGCGTCCAGATGCGAGAACGAGGTGGCGGGCGCCGGGTCGGTCAGGTCGTCGGCGGGCACGTAGATCGCCTGCACCGAGGTGATCGAGCCCTTCTTG
>DASSBF010000185.1:0-14764 GCA_035699005.1 Dongiaceae bacterium | reverse complement strand
CTGGGCGCCGCCTATCTCTGCGCCATCTGCGTGCTGCCGGAGATCCTGATCTCGCAATACTCGGTGCCGTTCTATTTCGGCGGCACCTCGCTCCTGATCGTGGTGTCGGTCACAATGGACACCGTGTCGCAGGTGCATTCGCATCTCCTGGCCCACCGGTATGAAGGTCTGATCAAGAAAGCCAGGCTGAAAGGACGTCGGGGGTGAACCTGATTCTGCTGGGGCCGCCGGGCGCGGGCAAGGGGACACAGGCGGAACGGCTCTACGAACGGCACAAGCTGCCGCAGCTTTCGACCGGCAACATGCTGCGCGCCGAGCGCGATGCCGGCACCGAGTTGGGCAAGGCCGCCGACAAGGTGATGGCTGCCGGCCAATTGGTATCGGACGAGATCGTCGTCGGCATCATCGCCAAGCGCATCGAAGCGCCGGACTGCAAGGCCGGCTTCGTGCTGGACGGCTTCCCGCGCACCATCAACCAGGCGGTCGCGCTCGACGACATGCTGGCCAGGAAGGGCAGCAGGATCGACGGCGTGATCGAGTTCGTGGTGGACGAGGCGGTCCTGGTCGAGCGCATCTCCGGCCGCTTCGCCTGCGCCAAGTGCGGGGCCGGCTACCACGACACGTTCAAACAGCCGAAGCAGCGGGGCGTGTGCGACGTATGCGGCGGCACGGAATTCACCCGCCGCAAGGATGACAATGCCGAGACGGTGAAAGCGCGGCTCAAAGCCTATCGCGAGCAGACGGCGCCGTTGTTGCCATACTATGAGGGAAAGAGCCTCCTGCACCGGGTCGACGGCATGGCGAAGCCCGAGGCGGTGGCTCGGGAGATCGCGGCGGTGCTGTCCCAGATCGGGAAGCAAGCTGCTGATTTGAAAGGCAAAAACTAGTCAAGCGAAATCCGGCTTTCGGCATTGACGAGGGGGCGAATCGCAATATAATGCGCGCCTTCTCGATCGCCGGAGGCGACCGGGCCGATCGGCTTTGCCCTGATCGAACAAGAGCTTAGCTTCAAGGAGCAGCATCGTGGCGCGTATTGCGGGCGTCAACATTCCGACGCAGAAGCGGGTGGTTATCGCCCTGACCTATATCACCGGTATTGGCCCGGCCAAGGCCAAGGAGATCACCACCAAGGTCGGCATCCCGGCCGAGCGGCGCGTGTCGCAATTGACCGACGCCGAAGTGGTGCGCATCCGCGAGGTCATCGACCAGGATTACACGGTCGAGGGCGATCTGCGCCGCGAAACCGCAATGAACATCAAGCGCCTGATGGATCTCGGCTGCTATCGCGGCCTCAGGCACCGCAAGGGCCTGCCGGTCCGCGGCCAGCGCACGCACACCAATGCGCGCACCCGCAAGGGCCCGGCCAAGGCGATCGCCGGCAAAAAGAAGACGGTCTAAGGACCACTCAAGGAAACGGACAGGATCATGGCGAAGGCACCAGCAGCACCAGCCGCGGCGGCATCGACGGCCGCGGGCGCACCGGCGGGACGCGTGAAGCGCCGCGAGCGCAAGAACATCAGCTCCGGCGTCGCGCACGTGAATGCCAGCTTCAACAACACGATGATCACCATCACCGACGACCAGGGCAACACCATCGCCTGGTCTTCCGCCGGCGCGCTGGGCTTCAAGGGCTCGCGCAAGTCGACGCCGTACGCAGCGCAGGTGGCCGCCGACGCCGCCGCCAAGAAGGCTTCGGAGCACGGCGTGAAGATCCTGGAGGTCGAGGTGAAGGGGCCGGGCGCCGGCCGCGAATCCGCGCTGCGCGCCTTGCAGGCCGCCGGCTTCACCATCACGTCCATCCGCGACGTGACGCCGATCCCGCACAACGGATGCCGCCCGCCCAAGCGTCGCCGCGTCTGATTGGAGTTGCTGCCCGGCCCCGACGGGGCCGGTGCTTTTATCCGGCCACCAGCGGGGTCGCGCCCCGCGCATCAACCTAACCGGCTGGCCGGTGCCTGCGTATCGAGGTTGAACCGGGCGAGAGCGATTGAATGGCTGCTCGCCCCAGATGCATGAAAGTCGAAAGCCGTGATTCAGAAGAACTGGACCGAACTGATCAAGTCGAACAAGAAGATCGAGACCCATGGCGACGCGAAGCGCTTCGCGAACGTGGTGGCCGAGCCGCTGGAGCGCGGCTTCGGCCTGACGCTCGGCAACGCGCTGCGCCGCATCCTGCTGTCGTCGCTGCAGGGCGCCGCCGTGACCGCCATCCACATCGATGGCGTGCTGCACGAGTTCTCCTCGATCCCCGGCGTGCGCGAGGACGTGACCGATCTCGTCCTCAACATCAAGCAGGTCGCGCTGCGCATGGGCGGCGACGGGCCGAAGCGGATGCGTCTGCGCGCCCAGGGTCCGGGCGAGGTGAAGGCCGGCCAGATCGAGACCGGCCACGACATCGAGATCCTCAATCCCGACCTCGTGCTGTGCACGCTCGACCAGGGTGCGGCGCTCAACATCGAGTTCACCGTCAACAACGGCAAGGGCTACATCGCGGCCTCGCAGAACCGTCCCGAGGACGCGCCGATCGGCCTCATCCCGGTCGATGCAATCTTCTCGCCGGTGCGCAAGGTTTCCTACCGGGTGGAGAACAGCCGCGTCGGGCAGGTCACCGACTACGACAAGCTGTCGATGCAGGTGGAGACCAACGGTGCGGTGACGCCGGAGGATTCGCTCGCGATCGCCGCGCGCATCCTCCAGGAGCAGCTGCAGCTCTTCATCAACTTCGAGGAGCCGTCGGCCGCCAGCGAAGAGGCGAAGTCGGTCGAGCCGCCGTTCAACAAGAACCTGCTGCGCAAGGTTGACGAGCTGGAGCTGTCGGTGCGTTCCGCCAACTGCCTCAAGAACGACAATATTGTCTATATCGGCGATCTGGTGCAGAAGACCGAGGCGGAGATGCTCCGGACCCCGAACTTCGGCCGCAAGTCGTTGAACGAGATCAAGGAAGTGCTGGCGCAGATGGGTCTCCATCTCGGCATGGAGATCCCCAACTGGCCGCCGGAGAACATCGAAGAGCTGGCGAAGCGGCTGGACGAGCCGTTCTAGGCCAGGCGCCGCGCGTATCGGGCCAGGATGGCCCACCCCTCCCGTTCATGGCGCGCCTCGCTGAGGCTGGGCGCCGCGGCGGGCAGGCACCGCAACCGGTTTCGCTCGATTGCCCGCGGGCCCGAGAGCGAGCCAAGAGGAGAGGAGAGCCGACATGCGTCACGCTGTTGCCGGCCGCAAGCTGGGCCGCACGACATCGCACCGCAAGGCGATGTTCAACAACCTGGCCGCCGCCTTGATCAAGCACGAGCAGATCAAGACCACGCTGCCCAAGGCCAAGGACCTGCGCCCGATCGTCGAGAAGCTGGTGACGCTGGGCAAGAAGGGCGGGCTCGCCGCCCGCCGGCAGATCCTCGCCTCGATCAAGGACGACAAGCTGGCGGACAAGCTGCTGACCACCCTCGCCACCCGCTACAAGGCGCGCGCTGGCGGCTACACCCGTGTGCTGAAGGCGGGCTTCCGCTATGGCGACATGGCTTCGATGGCGATCATCGAGTTCGTGGATCGCGATCCTGTGGCCAAGGGCCAGGATTCCGGTCCGGTCCAGAAAAAGGAAGAAACCGAGGGCGAAGCCGCCCAGGCCTAGTTCCGCAGGGATAGATCGAGCAAGAGGGGGCGGCCTTGTCGGCTGCCCCTTTTTGTTATCATGTTGCCTATGCCCCCTCCCCCAGCTTGGGGGAGGGCTGGGGAGGGGGAAGCGAGCGAAGGTTCGTTGTAGCGCGGCGCGGCTTCCCCCTCCCTAACCCTCCCCCGTTTCGGGGGAGGGGATTGCCAGGGAGCGACCCCATGCGGCTTTGGATTGCGCGGATTGTCCTGATCGTGGCGGCACTGGCCGCCGTGCCGGCGATGGCGCAGGATATGGTCCCCACCTCGCCACAGCAGATCACTCTCACCTTCGCGCCGGTGGTGAAGATGGTGGCGCCGGCGGTGGTCAACATCTACACGAAGACGGTGGTGCGGCAGCAGGCGCTTTCGCCTTTCTTCGACGACCCGTTCTTCAAGCAGTTCTTCGGCGATGACTTCAATTTCGGCCGTTCGCGCGAGCGCATCCAGAATGCACTCGGCTCCGGCGTCATCGTGAAACCGGACGGCCTCGTCGTCACCAACAACCACGTGATCAAGGACGCCGACGAGATCCGCGTCGTGCTGAACGACGGCCGCGAATTCGCGGGCAAGGTGGTCGCGCAGGACGAGCAGCTCGACCTGGCGCTGGTGCGGTTCGATACCAAGGGGGCGACGCTGCCGACGCTGGAGTTCCGCGATTCCGACGATCTGGAGGTCGGCGACCTGGTGCTGGCGATCGGCGATCCGTTCGGCGTCGGGCAGACGGTGACCAGCGGCATCGTCTCCGGCCTCGCGCGCACGCGCACCGGCATCAACGATTTCGGCTTCTTCATCCAGACCGATGCGGCGATCAATCCCGGCAATTCCGGCGGCGCGCTGGTGACGACCGACGGCAAGCTGGTCGGCATCAATACCGCGATCTATTCGCAGAGCGGCGGGTCGGTCGGCATCGGCTTTGCGATTCCGTCCAACATCGTGCGGGCGGTGGTCGAGGCGGAGGCCAATGGCGGCAAGCTGGTGCGGCCGTGGATCGGCGTCACCGGCGAGGCGCTGAGCGCGGACATCGCGGAGAGCCTCGGCTTCCAGAAGCCGGGTGGCGTGGTGGTGAAGGAGCTGTTCCCGGGCGGGCCCGCGGACAAGGCCGGCCTGAAGCCCGGCGACGTCTTAACCGCCATCAATGGGCGCGAAGTGCAGGATCCCCAGGGCATGGCGTTCCGCCTTGCCACCTTGCCCATCGGCGAGACCGCGAAGGTGACCGTCGTGCGCAAGGGCCGGCAGATGGACTTGCCGGTCCGGCTGACGCCGGCGCCGCGCGAGCCGGCGCCGGACGAGACGTGGCTGGAAGGCCAGCAGCCGCTGATGGGCGCCCAGGTGGCAAACCTCTCTCCCGCCCTCGGCGAGGAGCTGTCGGTCAGCGGCTGGAAGGGCGTCGTCATCACGGCGGTGAAGCGCGGCTCCTATGCGCGCGAGCTCGGCCTGCGGCGCGGCGACATCGTCGCGCGGGTCAACGGGGCCGATATCGACAACGTCAAGCAGTTGAAGACCGCTCTCGCAGGCGAGCAGGACCAGTGGGAGCTCTCCATCGAGCGCGACGGCAAGATCAAGACCTTCACGGTGCGGTAGAGGCAGCGCAACGCGCATGTCCGGCCTGTTCGAAGCACAAGCGCCGCGGCCCCTGGCCGACCGCCTGCGACCGCAGCGCCTGGAAGAGATCGTCGGCCAGGACCATTTGATCGGGCCCAATGCCCCCATTGGCCGCATGTTGGCCGCCGGGCAGATATCCTCGATGATCCTGTGGGGGCCGCCGGGCTGCGGCAAGACCACGCTCGCGCGCCTGATCGCGGAGAAGGTCGACCTGCATTTCGAGATGTTGTCGGCGATTTTTTCCGGCGTCGCGGAGCTGCGCAAGATCTTCGAGGCTGCCAGGCAGCGGCGCCTGATGGGCCGCGGCACGCTGCTGTTCATCGACGAGATCCACCGCTTCAATCGCAGCCAGCAGGACGGCTTCCTGCCCCATGTCGAGGATGGCACGATCGTGCTGGTCGGCGCGACGACGGAGAACCCGTCTTTCGAGCTGAATGCCGCGCTGTTGTCGCGTTGCCAGGTATTCGTGCTCGGCCGCCTGCACGAAACCGACCTGGAAATCCTGCTGAAGCGCGCCGAAGACCTGATGGGCTTCGCCCTGCCCCTGAATGCCGAGGCGCGCACCGCGCTGATCGCGATGGCCGACGGAGACGGGCGCTACCTGCTGAATATGGCAGAGGAACTATTCCGTCTACCGCCGGATATAGTCCTGGACCCTGCGGCATTGGCCAAGGCCGTGCAGAAGCGCGCGCCGCTCTACGACAAGGCGCAGGAAGGCCACTACAACCTCATTTCCGCATTGCACAAGTCATTGCGCGGTTCGGATACCGATGCCGCGCTCTATTGGCTGGCGCGCATGCTGGCGGGCGGCGAAGACCCCAAATACATCGCGCGCCGGCTGCTGCGGTTTGCTGTGGAGGATATCGGCCTCGCCGACCCGCAGGCGCTGGTGCAAGCGCTGTCAGCGTGGGATGCCTATGATCGCCTCGGCTCTCCCGAGGGCGAGCTGGCCATTGCGCAGTGCGTCATCTATCTCGGGACGGCACCGAAATCGAACGCCGCCTACCAAGCCCTGGGCGCGGCCACCGAGGCCGCGCGGCGGACCGGGTCGCTGATGCCGCCCAAACATATCCTCAATGCCCCGACGCGCCTGATGAAGGATCTCGGTTATGGTAAAGGCTACAGCTACGACCACGACACGGACCAAGGCTTCTCGGGGCAGAATTATTTCCCGGACGGCATGGCGCGCCAGCGCTTCTACAACCCCGTCGAGCGGGGCTTCGAGCGCGATATCCTGAAGCGCATCGAATACTGGGACCGGCTGCGCGCGAAGAAGACCCGGGATGACCCCGAAGATGAGCCTAAGCCTTGATTTGCAGGTCTATCCAAGGCCCTTTCGACCCATGCGAGAATTGCAGAATCGGCGCGTGTGGCATGCGCCGTTTCGACTTGTCCCGTTACAATGCCGTGGCTAGGGTCGCCGCTTGTGACTGGACCCCTGGGGGCGGGCCGGCACGATTTTGAAACCACGATCAGGGTTCGGGGATGCAAGACTATCTGTCGCCGGAGCGCCAAAAGGCCGCGTTGCTGACCATCGATGCCCAGCGCGATTTCGTCCATCCAGGTGCGCCAGCGACAGTGAGCGGAAGCGGCACTGCGGCATCGCAGATGCACCAGCTCGTCGCGGCGTTCCGCGCGCATCACGCGCCGATCGTGCACATGGTGCGGCTCTATCGCTGCAACGGATCGAATGTCGATCTGTGCCACCGCGCGCTGATCGAGGCCGGCCAGCGCATCGTCATGCCGGGCACGCTCGGCGCCGAGCTGGTCGATGAATTGAAACCGACTTCAGGGCTGCGTTTGCAGCCCGATCTGCTTCTGGAGGGCAAGCTGCAGGAGATCGGCCCGAAGGAGTGGATCTGCTACAAGCCGCGCCTTTCGGCATTTTTCCAGACCCCGGTCGAAGAGCATCTCAAGTCCCTGGGCATCTCCACCGTCGTGATCTGCGGCACCGATTTCCCGGCTTCCCCGCGCTCCACCGTCTACGCCGCCGCCAATCGCGACTTCCGCCTCGTCCTCGCCACCGACGCCATTTCGGGCGCGACCGATTCCGGCCTGGACGAGATGGCGCAGATCGGCGCCTATCTGATGGCGACCGACCGACTGCTCGAATGGCTGCCGCGCAACCGCGCCGCGGCTTGATTCCATCTGCCCTTTTGTGCTGTCTCACCCCATGAGCGGGGTGCAGCAGATCGAGATCAAGCAGCAGGATGCCGACCAGCGGCTCGACCGCTGGTTCAAGCGCCACTTCCCGGCGCTTGGCCATGGGCGGTTGGAAAAGCTGCTGCGCACCGGCCAGATCAGGCTCGACGGCAAGCGCGTCCGGGCCGGCGATCGCGTGGAAGCGGGGCAGGTGGTGCGCGTGCCGCCGCTCGGGGAAGGGCTCGATCCAGCGGCGCGCGCGCAGCCGCGGCGCCCGCGCGCGGTGGACGATCGCTGGGCGATGACGCTGCAGAAATCGGTGCTTTACAAGGACGACGACGTGCTGGTGATCGACAAGCCGGCGGGGCTTGCGGTGCAGGGCGGCAGCGGGCTTTCGACCAGCGTCGATGATCTGCTCGATGCGCTGCGGTTCGATGCGGAGGAGCGGCCGCGCCTGGTCCACCGCCTCGACCGCGACACCAGCGGCGTGCTGGCGCTGGCGCGGAACGCGAAGGCGGCCCGGCGCCTGACCGAGGCCTTCCGCCACAAGGATGCGCGCAAGATCTACTGGGCGGTGGTTGTGGGTGTGCCGGAGGTCCGCGGCGGGCGCATAGACGCGCCCTTGCAGAAGGCCGGCGTCAAGGGTGCCGAGCGCGTGCATGTCGACGAGGAGGGCAAGCGCGCCGTCACCGAGTTCGCCGTGATCGAAAAGGTGGGAAAGAAGGCCGCATGGCTGGCTCTGATGCCGGTGACCGGCCGCACCCATCAATTGCGCGCGCATTGCGTCGCACTCGGCACGCCGATCCTGGGAGACGGCAAGTATGCCGGCGCGGCGGCTTTTCTTTCCAAGGACAATCTGCCGCGCCAGCTTCATCTCCACGCGCGGCGCCTGCGCCTGCCGCACCCCGACGGCAGGGGCTGGATCGACGTGACGGCGCCCTTGCCCGAGCACATGCGGAAGACCTGGACGTTCTTCGGATTCGCGCCCAAGCCGGACCGCGATCCGTTCGCCGACCTGCATGCGTGACGCGATGCTGGCCGGCATCCCTCATCGCCTGTTCGTGTTCGATTGCGATGGCACCCTGGTCGACAGCCAGCACAACATTGTCGCGGCGATGGCGGCGGCGTGGGCGCGCCACGATCTGCCGGCGCCGGCGGCCGGCGAGGTGCGCCGGCTCGTCGGATTGACGCTCGAGATCGCGATCGCGCGCCTGCTGCCCGACGCTGATGATGCCAGGCATCGCGCACTGGCGGCTGACTATCGCGAGATCGTGCACGACCTGCGTGCGGCCAACGCACAGGGTACCACGGAAGAGCCGCTGTTCCCCGGCATCCGCGAGCTGATCGAGGCGCTCGCGGCCCCGGGGATCTTCCTCGGCATGGCGACCGGCAAGAACCGGCGCGGACTGGAGCATACGCTCGGCGTGCATGGCCTGCGCGAGCGGTTCCACACCCTGCAAACCGCCGATGTGTGCCGCAGCAAGCCCGATCCCGAGATGGTGCTGCGGGCGATGGCGGAGACCGGGATCGAGGCCGCGTCGACCGTGGTCATCGGCGACACCAGCTTCGACATGGAGATGGCGCGGTCCGCCGGCGCCACCGCGGTCGGCGTCGCCTGGGGCTATCACGAGGAGGCGGAGTTGTGGAGCGCCGGCGCCCACGCCGTGATAGCACAGCCCGCCGACCTGCTGGTCGAATTGCGGCGGCTGGTCCCGGCAGCGTAGACTGAATATCCGGGGACACCGGAGGCTCGGCGCGTGAAAGCACTCGAAAGGCAGCGGAACTCCTTTTCTTCCCCCCTTGTGGGGGAAGGTTGCGAAGCCTTAGCGAGCGAAGCGAGCTTAGGCGCAGCTGGATGGGGGGTCCCGCCGCACGAGCGTTGCAACCATCGGACCCACCATCGCGTTGCCGGCAGGCTTGCTCAAGAGTTGCTCTCCTGGTCTATCGCTGTGCGGCGGCACCCCCCATCCCAACCTTCCCCCACAAGGGGGGACGGGATTTTTGTTGTGTGCTGGCGCGAGTGGCACGAGGCCTGTGATAGCTGCCAGAGGCTCGGCGCATGAGATGGAAGGTCATCCTCACCGCCATCGCGCTGGCATTCGTGGCGGTGATCGCGCTCGCCTACACCGTGCTGATGGCGACCGACTTCAACGATTATCGCGACCTGGTTCAGCAGCGGATGAAGGCGGCGACCGGACGGGACCTGGTGATAGCCGGCAACATCGAGGTCTCGATGTCGCTGTCGCCGCGGCTCACCGCCAAGCAGGTGAGCTTCCGCAATGCCGCCTGGAGCGACCTGCCGCAGATGGCGAGCGTCAACGAGATCGAGGCGCAGATCGCGCTGCTGCCCCTGCTGACCGGCGAGATCAGGATCAAGGACGTCGTGCTGCGCGGCGGCCAGGTGGTGGTGGAAACCAACAAGGACGGCGTCGGCAACTGGGTGCTCGACCTCGCGCCGGCCGCAAGCCAGGCGCCGCCGACCTCCACCACGACCGCCAGCGGACTGCCGCGGATCGACCGGATGACGATCGAGGACGTGACTCTGCTCTATCGCGACGGCCAGACCGGATCGAAGCAGACGCTCGCCATCAAGCACTTCACGGCGGAGGACGCATCGGGCACCGGAATGAAGGTCTCCATCAGGGGCGCGTGGAACGGCCGGCCGCTGACGCTGGCCGGCACGGTCGGCCTGCCGCGCCAGTTCACCGAGGGGCCGCTGCCGCTCGATCTCACGGGCAAGCTGGGCGAGGTGATGCTGGGCCTGCGCGGCGATATCGGCGACCCCACGACCTTCTCCGACCTGTCACTCGGCTTGACGAGCTCCGGCCTCTCCCTGGCAGCTTTGGGCGATGTTCTCGGGCTGAAGTTGCCCGCCTCCGCCGCCTACGATGTGTCCGTACGCCTGAGCGGGGGCGGCGGCAAGTTGACGATCTCGGACGTGACCGCGAAGGTCGGCGGCTCCGACGCGGCGGGGAACCTCGCGCTCGATACGTCGGAGCCGGTCGCGAAGCTGACCGCGACGCTCACCTCGCAGCGCCTCGACTTTCATGATCTGGGCCTGGATGGCAGCGACGGAACCAAATCGGCAGCGACCGATGACCGGTTGTTCTCCACCACCCCGTGGCCGCTCGACTGGCTGAAGGACATCGACGGCGACATCACATGGCCGATCGGAACCCTGGTGCGCGGCGGCGCCAAGGCGCAGGACGTTGCTTTCTCCCTGCAGGTCAGGGGCGGCGCTGCGACGCTCAAATACGTCAAGGCGCATATCGAGGACGGCACCATCTCCGGCAGCGGCACGCTGAAGCCCGTGAAGGACAAGCCCATACTGTCGCTGAAGATGGCGGCGAGCGGCATCCAGGCGGCTCCCCTGCTCGGCATGATGGGGCTTGAGGACGTGCTGACCGTCGGTCGCGTCGACATGACCATGGATGTGACCGGGCCGGCCACCTCGATGCACGACTTGATGGCGGGGCTGAACGGCGCGGCCGGATTTGCGACCGGCGAAGGGAAGGTGCGCAACAGCTTCGCGCGCCTGCTGCTGGGCAACCTGTTCGGGTTGCTGACGCCGTTCGGCGGCGATGCCTCGCACATCTCCTGCATCGCCGGGCATTTCGACATCAAGCAGGGCATCGCCACGACGCGCGGGACAGTGGTCGATACGCCGGGCGCGACGGTGGTGGGCGCCGGCAACATCGATCTGCGCAACGAGCGGATCGACATGCGCGTCGACCCCAAGTCGAAGAACGTCAGCCTCGCGGCGCTCGCCGTGCCGGTGCGGGTGACGGGACCGCTGGCAAGCCCGGGTGTGATTCCGGATCCGGTCGCGACGGTCGGCAATACCGTGGATTTCGCCACCGGCACGGTCAATGTGGCGACGCTCGGGATATTCGGCGCGCTGACCGGTCTCGGCGAGAGCGACAGCCTCGGCAGCAATCCGTGCGCCACTGCTGTCAACAACGCGCTGTCGGCCAAGCCCCAGCAATCGACCGGCCAGAAGGTGATGGAGGGTGTCGGCGGCGCTGCGGAGGATGCGGGCAAGGGCGCGGTCGATGTTTTGAAAGGGGTGGGAGAAGGGCTTGGCAACCTGTTCGGGCAGTGACCGATGCTGAGCGCGCCACGCCGGTTCTATGAAACCGCGGCCATAGCGCCCGCCGAAGGCGGCTGGTGCATCCTGCTGGACGGCAAGCTGCTGCGCTCGCCGGCCAAGCGCTCGTTCGCGCTGCCGACCGAGGAGCTCGCCGCCGCCGTCGCGGAGGAGTGGCAGGCGCAAGGCGAGAAGATCGACCCGCGCAGCATGCCGTTGATGCAGCTTGCGGCGACCGCGATCGACCGGGTGGCGGATGCCCGCGACGCCGTGGTCGAGGAGGCCGCGGGCTACGGAGGCTGCGACCTCGTCTGCTATCGCGCCGCCGAGCCGCCGGCCCTGGTGCGGCGGCAGGAGGCGCTGTGGCAGCCGCTGATCGCTTGGCTGGCGGAGCGCTATGACATCGCGCTCAGCGTCACCGCCGGCATCGTGTCCGTGGAACAGCCGCCCCATGCGCTCGCGACCCTTCGCCGCGCGCTCGATGCGTGCGATCTGTTCGCGCTGACGGCGCTGGCGGCGATGACCGGCAGCGCCGGATCGCTGGTGATCGCGCTGGCGCTGGCCGAGGGCCGCCTCAGTGCGGACGAGGCCGCCGATGCGGCCCTGCTGGACGAGCTGTTCCAGGCCGAGAAGTGGGGCAGCGATCCCGAGGCCGAGCGCCGCCGTACCGCGATCCGCGCCGATCTGGCTGCGGCCGCCGGGTTCCATCGCCTGTCCAGACCGTAAGATATTTCAGCGTCAGCTATCGTTGATAGCTAAACAATATCAGTTGATTGCGAGAATGCGGCGCGTCCAGGCGGCAGAAGGTGGACAACATGCGGCAGTCTCCTGCCCTCAACTGCGGTCATGCCGCCTTGTTGGCCAAAGCCATGGGAGAGGCAAGCAGGCTGCGGCCGACGGTCTCTGTTACCGCCGCGCTGCTCGCGCGTCCGGGCGTGGATTTCCGTGACCTCAGGCGTCAGATACCTCAGGCGTCAGACTCTGGGCGCAAATCAGCCATCTCGTATAGCGGCCGGATTTCGATCTCGCTCGGTCCCGGCATGGGATTGGGGCAGCGCTTCACCCAGGCGACCGCCTCGTTCATGTCCTTGACTTCCCAGAGCCAGAAGCCGGCGACCAGCTCGCGAGTTTCGGCGAAAGGCCCGTCGATGACTGTACGGTCCTGACCATCGAACGCAATGCGCTTGCCCTGCGAGGAGGGCTTGAGGCCGTCGGCGGCGCGCATGATACCGGCCTTGCGCAGCTCGTCATTAAATCTGCCCATCGCATCCATCATCTTCTTCGTCTCCGGCGTGAGGACAAACCCCCTTTCGCTGTCTTCGGTCGCCTTCACGAGCACCATCACGCGCATCGTCGGTCTCCTTGTTTTTGTTTGAGCCGGCCTCACCGGCCTGGCATCGGAACGACGAACGGGGTTTTCGGAAATCGACATCGTCCTGCGGATTTTTTTCGACGGTTGAGGCGCAGGGCGCGCATGGCCGCTTTCAGGGCAGCTGTGCCAGGCCGAGAAGCGGGGCAGCGCCGAGCGCAGCCGCGCCGATCTGGCCGCGGCGGTCCGGTTCGATCGCCTGTCCAGACTGTAATGTGCTGAAACAATTGGTCCTTCGGCTTGCTGGCCGGTAGCATGGCTTCGTGCTATGTGAGCCGTCTCGCATTGCAACAAAAATGCTGCCCGGATGTCACAACCGGCGGCCGGTCAGGGACAGCAGGGATTCGCGGGGGATGCAGGATATCCTGAAGCAACTGGCGGAAAAGCGCGCCGCCGCGCGCGCCGGCGGCGGCCAGCGCCGGGTCGATGCCCAGCACGCCAAGGGGCGTCTTACGGCGCGCGAGCGCGTCGAGCTGCTGCTCGATCCCGATTCCTTCGAGGAATGGGACATGTTCGTCGAGCATCGCAGCAGCGAGTTCGGCATGCAGGACCAGAAGGTGCCGGGCGACGGCGTGGTGACCGGCTACGGCACCATCAACGGCCGCCTGGTCTTCGTCTTCAGCCAGGACTTCACCGTGTTCGGCGGCTCGCTGTCGGAGGCCCATGCGGAGAAGATCTGCAAGGTGATGGACCAGGCGATGAAGGTCGGCGCCCCGGTGATCGGCCTCAACGATTCCGGCGGCGCGCGCATCCAGGAGGGCGTCGCCTCGCTCGCCGGCTATGCCGAGGTGTTCCAGCGCAACATCATGGCCTCCGGCGTGGTGCCGCAGATTTCGCTGGTGATGGGCCCCTGCGCCGGAGGCGCAGTGTACTCGCCCGCGATGACCGACTTCATCTTCATGGTGAAGGATTCCTCCTACATGTTCGTCACCGGCCCGGACGTTGTGAAGACGGTGACGCACGAGACCGTCACCCATGAGCAGCTCGGCGGCGCGGTCACGCATTCGCAGAAATCCGGGGTCGCCGACCTCGCGTTCGAGAACGACGTCGAGGCGCTGCTGCAACTGCGCCGCTTCATCGACCTCGTCCCGTCCTCGAACCGCGAGCCGGCGCCCGCGCGGCCGACGCCCGATCCGATCGACCGGGACGAATTCTCGCTCGATACCCTCATCCCCGCCAATCCCAACAAGCCCTACGACATGCGCGAGCTGATCGCGAAGGTGGTCGACGAGGGCGACTTCTTCGAGCTGCAGCCGGAGCATGCGAAGAACATCATCGTCGGGCTGGCGCGCATGGGCGGCGATACGGTCGGCATCGTCGCCAACCAGCCGATGGTGCTGGCCGGCTGCCTCGACATCGATTCGAGCCGCAAGGCCGCGCGCTTCGTGCGCTTCTGCGACTGCTTCAACATCCCGATCGTGACGTTCGTGGACGTGCCGGGCTTCCTGCCCGGGACCGCGCAGGAATACGGCGCGATCATCAAGCATGGGGCCAAGCTGCTGTTCGCGTTCGGCGAGGCGACGGTGCCGAAGATCACCGTCATCACGCGCAAGGCCTATGGCGGGGCCTATGACGTCATGAGCTCCAAGCACATCCGCGGCGACGTGAACTTCGCCTGGCCGTCGGCGGAGATCGCGGTGATGGGGCCGAAGGGCGCGGTCGAGATCATCTTCCGCGCCGACATCGGCGACAAGCAGAAGATCGCCGACCGCACCGAGGAGTACCGCCAGAAGTTTGCCAACCCGTTCGTCGCCGGCGCGCGCGGCTTCATCGACGACGTCATCAAGCCGCACTCCACCCGCAAGCGCATCTGCCGCTCCCTCGCCATGCTCCGCGACAAGAAGCTGGAGAATCCGTGGAAGAAGCACGACAACATTCCGCTGTGATGATGCTTCATTCAATGCAGTCGCTGAAAA
>DASSBF010000184.1:0-39786 GCA_035699005.1 Dongiaceae bacterium | reverse complement strand
GTCCGGATCTGCCGCTCCGCCCGCTGTGATTGAACGCTGGCACCACGATTTCACCTTTCGTTAAGCATCCCGCCGCCGTAATGTCCCAGCTGCCTCGCTTCACATTTGCCGAGGGAACCGGCGTGCGAATTCTTCTTGCCGACGACCACGAACTGGTATGCGACGGCTTCAAGGCGGTCATCGAGCGTCACGCGCCGGGAGCCGAGGTGGTGACAGCGCGCAGCTTCGATGAAGCCTTCGCGCTGGTCATCGCGAACGGCTGCTACGATGTGACGCTGCTCGATCTCAACATGCCCGGCATGCTGGGCCTGGAAGGGTTGAAGCGCATGGTTGCGCACTGCCCGAACGCGGCGGTCGGCATCATCACGGGTATGGTCACGAGATCGGTCGCGATGTCCGCGTTGGCCGCCGGCGCCAAGGGCTTCATCCCCAAGACCCTCTCCGCCGCAAAACTCATCGCGGCGCTCGAGATCATGGCGTCGGGCGAAGTCTATGCGCCCGCCGACCTGATGCGGCCCACCGGTGCGCCCGATGCGCTGAAGGTGGTGGGCGCGGAGGTCCTGACTCCGCGCGAGCTGGAAGTCGCCGCCATGCTGGTCAAGGGCGCCTCGAACAAGGAGATCGCGCGCGCGCTCGATCTTCAGGAAGTGACCGTCAAGCTGCATGTGCGCAACCTGTGCCGGAAGCTGGAGACCAAGAATCGGACGCAGATCGCCGTCCGCCTGGCGCAGCTCGGCCAGTTCACATAGCCGGCTCGGCCTGCCGCAACCTTGCGGCCAGCCGTTCCAGCTCCGCGCCGTCGGGCGCTGCGTCGAGCCGGACCAGGCGGGCCCTCGCTCCCGTCTGTTCCAGCCTTGCCACGAAGCTGCCGTCGGCCGGCTGCGCGAGCACCACGGCATGGCACCGCGATCCCATTTCGGCGACCAGCTCCAGGGCGGCATCGAGGCTCGTGGTCGATGCCACCCGCAATCCGAATGCGGTCAGCGCGCGCGACAATTCCTCGGCAGTCTCCTCGAAGCTGTGGATGACCAATGCATCGAGTTCGTCTTCGCGAGCATCCAGCTCGAGCGGTGCCCCGACCTCGGGCGCGATCCGCGTGGGCCAGAGCAGGGCGATCATGGTCTGCTTGCCCGGACAGGTGTCGACCATCACAGCGCCGCCGGTTTCGATCATGAGCGTCCCCAGCAGCGTCATGGTCGCGGTCTCGATCGCCGCTTCGTCGGAATGGCCGAGATCGAACATCTTCCCGACCAGGTCGCGGCGCCAACCGTGGCCGGTGAACTCCAGGCGCACGCGGCCGTAGCGCCAGCTCGGGCGCAAGGTGCCGAACTGCACCTTGGTGCGCTGGGGATCGACCGGGTCGGACCAGATCTCCAGCCGGTGGCCGCTGACGGGGGTGTCCTCGGCGGTCGCCGACGAGGCGCCCACCATCGAATCGACGACAATGTGGACGTCGATATCCTGTCGCCCGAGCAGCGGCATCGCCGCCGCGCATAGATGCAGGATCGCCTGGCCCACCTCTGCTTCGGTCGCCGTCACCTCGACATCGGCACCGGCCGAGACGTCCACCCGGATCCGGGTGGGCAGCGCGGCCTGCGCCGAACCGGCCGCCTCCATCGCCATGTCGCCGAGACGCGTGACCTGGGCAGGATCGTTCGACCAGCCCAGCGCGGCGCCGAAACCGCGGATATCGGCGAGCGCGGCCTTGGTCGCGTCCCGGATGCGCGCGACCTGCCTGCGGTGCAACTCGCTGAGCTGGGCATCGCCGCAGAGCAGCTCGGCATAGCCCTGGACCGGACCGAGCTCGTTGATCAGCTGATGGCAGAAGCCGCGGATCAGTCCGCCGACCGACATCAGGTGCCCGACCCGCGCCAGCGACACCGGGAGCGTCGAGGCCGATGGCAGGTCCGCGGCGCTGCGCGGCACGGTCTCGGCGTCGGCCGTTCCCTCCGTGGCGGCCGGCCGTTCGCCGCTCGCGGCAATCGCGCGCACGACCAGGACGGCCACTACAGCCACCGCCCCGATGCTGAGGAGCAGAAGCAGAAGGGCGGTGCGGAGATGGCCGGCCATGGCTGCAAGCATTGCCGGGTCGGCGGCCGAACCTGGAATCGCGCTGGCCAGGCGCTCCTGCCAGGCGATCAAGGCAGTCGCCAGGCCAAGAGCCACCAGCGCGACGATCGTTCCGATGCGGACCGCCAGGCCCGCGATGTTCCTGCCGGTCATTCCTTCGCGTCGGCCGCGGGTGCGAGCAGTCCGTCGATCGCCGACTTGGCTCGCGCCGCCGCTTCCTGCACCGTGGCGCTGCATTCGATCGCACGATCGAGATCGGCGGTGTCGTCCGCGATCTGCGCCGACAAGGCCGCGAGCTCGCGCAGGCCGAAGTCGGCCGCAGCATCGTGCAGGGTGCGGAACGCCACCCGCACCCCGTCCAGGTCATTGGCCCGGATCGCGTGCCCGGCCCGGGCGATCTGCAGATCGACTTCCTTGGGAAGGCGTTCGGCCAGCGCCGCGAAGTCGGACTCGGACATGGCGGATTTGATCTGCGCGGTCCTGCGGCGATCGAGCGTGACCGGCGCCTCGCCGGCTCCGTCGGGTGCCAGCCCGGATTGCCCGTTCGTCCAGCGCGCGATGACCTCCTGGAGCTGATTGAGATGGAGCGGCTTGGCCAGGTAGTCGTCGAATCCCGCCTCCAGATAGCGCTCCCGGTCGCCGACCATCGCGTTGGCCGTGACCGCCACGATCGGGGATCCGCCATGCTCGCCCGGCAACGCGCGGATGGCCGCCGCGGCACTCAGCCCGTCCATCTCGGGCATCTGGATGTCCATGAGGATGAGATCGAATGCTCTTGCCTGGGCCGCGGTCAACGCCTCGCGGCCGTTGCTGGCTGTCGTGGCGTGGTGGCCCAGGCGCGCCAGCATCTGGATGACCAGCTCGCGGTTGATGTCGTTGTCCTCGGCCACCAGGATGGCGGCGCGCGGCTCGGCGCCGCTGTTCCGGCCCCGGACGGGGGCGACCGAGCGGCCGAGCGGCGAGGCGGCGACGCCGCAAGGCAGCATGACGGTGAAGGTGCTGCCCACGGCCACGTCGCTCTGGACCGCGACGCTGCCGCCCAGCAGCTTGACCAGCCGCTTCACGATCGCAAGTCCAAGGCCGGTGCCGCCGAACCGGCGCGCCATGCCGCTGTCGCCCTGGCGGAACGGCTCGAACAGGCTCGTCATCTGGTCGCGGTCGATGCCGATGCCGGTATCCGCCACGTCGATCCGCAGGTCGCACCCGTCGGCACGGGTCATCACGGCATTGGCGCTGACCACGACCTCGCCGCGCTGCGTGAACTTCACGGCATTGCCGATCAGGTTGAACAGCACCTGGCGCAGCCGGGTCGGATCCGAGCGCAGCCACTTCGGCACGCCCAGCGAGATATCGGTGCGCAATACGATTCCCTTGGCATTGGCGCGAACCTTGAGGAGCGCGGCCACCCCCTCGATCAGCCCCGCCACATCGAAATCCAGCAGCTCGGTCTCCGTCTTGCCGGCATCGAGCTTCGACAGATCCAGGATGTCGTTGATGATCGTCAGCAGGGTCTCGGACGAATCCAGCGCGGTGGAGGCCCACCGCTTCTGGTCCGCGTTGAGCTTGGAATCCAGCATCAGCGAGAGCATGCCGATGATGCCGTTCATCGGCGTGCGGATTTCATGGCTCATGGTCGCCAGGAACTGCGACTTGGCGGTGCTGGCCGCATCGGCGGTGCGGCGCTGCTCTTCGAGATCGCGCGCCAGGACGGCCAGCGACGCCGCCTGGTGCCGCAGCTCCTCCTGGGCGTTCAGCAGTTCGGTCACGTCGGTGTGGACGCCGACGACGCGCGTCACGCGGCCCCCTTCGTCCTTCATCTTGATGCCGCGGGTCAGGATGTGCACGTCGTGCCCGAGTTTGTGCCTGAAACGCTGGACCATCTCGAAGCTGCCGGTCCGTTCCTCGAGGAAATCGGCGAAGCGCTGGGCCACGCGGTCGCGGTCCTCGCGATGGACCAGGGCCGACCAGGTGGAAAGCGAATCCGGCAGCTCGTTCTCGGCATAGCCGAGCTGCTCCTTCCAGCGCGGGGAGAGCCAGAGCGTGTGCTCGTTCGGCCGCCAGTCCCAGATGCCGTCATTGCTGCCGAGGATCGCCAGGCTGAGGAACTGCTCGCGTTCGCGCAGGCGCGCCTCGATCTGCGCCTTGTCCAGGTTGAGCGCCGCCAGCAGCAGGCACGTCAGGGTGAGGCAGGCGATGAAGCTGTGCAGGCTGACCAGCTCCGACAGCATGTCGTCGGCGCCCAGGAAGCGCGCGCCGCCTAGCTTGGCGGTGGCCAGGGCGACCGCCGACACGCACAGCACCACCGCGATCGAGACATGCCGCGGCGCACGCAGGGTGACCCATGCCACGATCGGGAAGACCAGGAACGCGGCGCCGCCGCCGTGGCTGGCGTTCGGCCAGATCACGGACAGCTGCAGGGCGCCGAACGCCAGAAGGGTCAGCAGGCCGGCCTCGATCCAGTTCCGCATGGTGACATCCTGCTCGGCGCGGCCGCTCAGGATGAGAATGGCGGGCGCGATGGTCAGCACGCCGCCGGCATTGCCGCCCCAGAACATCAGGACGTTGTTCCAGTAGTCGTTCCAGTTGGTGAGGCCGAGGTCGCTCAGCAGGTAGACGGCGGCGAACGCCTTGAGCAGGGTGCTGATCGGCGCCCCGACCAGGACCAGCGCCGCTATGTCGTGCAATCGCCGCAACGCGCTGTCGAAGCCCACCAGCCGCAGCAGCAGCACGCCCAGCAGCGGCTCGGCGACGGTCAGGCCCGGCATCAGCAGGGCGACGCTCGGCGGCATCCCGGCCCACAGCAGGTTGGCGAGCGTGTCGCCGATCCAGATCGGAACGATGCTTCGAACCCCGAAGCGCAGCAGAACGGCAAGGGCGAAGCCGCTGGGCGGCCACACCACGGAAATGCCGCTTTCCAGGGCAAAGGCGATACCCACCGCGAAGCACGCCATATAGCCGGCGGCAATCAGCATGCCTTCGCCCAGCCATCCCGCGCTGATCGCAACGCGCCAGGGAGGTCGCCCGGTTTCTGTCTGCGTCACCAAGGTTGTCAGGGCCCGTCTGTCAGCGGTTCCGCGCCGGTTCCTCGATCGCGAACGGTCGGTCGGCATCATCATTCAGGCCCAGGTCGCGGCTTGCAACAGCAAATGCGCGCGGCGATGGCAGCCGGCCGACCGCGTTCGGCACGGTTCCTGTTCTGGCCTTGGGACGACGCCGCGGCCGGTGGCCAGGACGCTCCCGGAATGACGGCTGCAGGGCCGCATGGTAGCCTCCGCGCCATGAAAACCGACCTTCTGGCCCAGGAGCTGCCGCCCGATGAACTGCCGGACGACCCCGTCGCCTGGTGCCGGGCGTTCGCGGACCGGCCAGGCCTCGCTCTGCTTGACAGTGCCCTCAAGGACCCGGATCTCGGCCGCTACTCCTTTCTCGGCATCGACCCGTTCGCGCTGTTGGAGGCGGATCGCGCGGGCGTCCGCCTGGATGGCGCCGCGATCGGCAGCGATCCGTTCGAGTCGGTTGGCAGCCTGTGCGCGGAATATGAGGTCGAGCCGCGCGCGGACCTGCCGCCGTTCCAGACCGGCCTCGCCGGCTATTTCGGCTATGGTCTGCGCCATCATGTGGAGCGGGTGCCCGCGCATGCCCGGGCGGACATTCCCTGGCCGGATCTGGCGCTCGGCCTCTATGACCTCGTGCTCGCGGTCGATCATGTCGCGGGCCGTGCGTGGCTGCTGGCGAGCGGATATCCCGAAGCGTCGCCGCGCGCCCGGCGCGCGCGCGCAGAAGCCCGCATCGCCTGGGCGCGCGAGCGTCTGCGCCGAGCCCCGCGGGAGGGTGCAGCTGCGTCATGGGCGATTGCCGCCAGACCCGATCTGACGCAGGAGCAGTTCAGGAATGCCGTGCGGCGGGCGATCGACTACATCGAGGCCGGCGACATCTACCAGGCCAACGTCACCCAGCGCTTTCGCGCCAGGCTGCCGTCGGACTTCGATCGTCTGTCGCTCTATCGGGCGTTGCGCCTGCGCAACCCCGCGACCTTCAGCGCGTATCTCGATTTCGGCGCGACCGCCATCCTGTCGTCTTCGCCTGAAAGATTTCTCAAGCTGGCGGGCAGGCGGGTGGAGACCCGTCCGATCAAGGGCACCCGCCCACGCGGCCGCGCCGCCGCAGAAGACAGGGCGCTGGCGGAAGAGCTGCTGGCAAGCGCCAAGGATCGCGCGGAGAACCTGATGATCGTCGATCTCCTGCGCAACGACATCAGCCGGGTCTGCGAGATCGGCTCGGTCAAGGTGCCGACCCTGTGCGGGCTGGAGAGCTACGCGACGGTGCATCACCTGGTCTCGGTGGTGGCGGGCGAGCTTGCGCCGGGCCGAAGCGCGGTCGACCTGCTGCGCGCCTGCTTCCCCGGCGGCTCGGTCACCGGCGCGCCGAAGATCCGCGCCATGGAAATCATAGCCGAGCTGGAGCCGACTGCGCGCGGACCCTATTGCGGCTCGATCGGGTATCTGAGCGCCGATGGTGGAATGGACAGCAACATCGTGATCCGCACCTTCTGCCTCCAGGGCCAGGACCTGACCTTCCAGGTCGGCGGCGGCATCGTGGCCGATTCCGATCCGCAGGCCGAGTACGAGGAAAGCCTCGCCAAGGCCAAGGCGCTGATCGAGGTGCTGGCGCAAGACGGCATCCAGCCGGCGCACGGATCGGCGGCATGATCTGGCTCAACGGGCGGCTGGTTCCGCGCGAGCGGGCCCGCATCGATCCCGCGGATCGCGGCCTGCTGCTTGGCGACGGTTTGTTCGAGACGTTGCGAGTCTATCGCGGCCATGCATTCAAGCTGGAGGATCACCTTGGGCGCTTGGCGCGCGGCGCGGCGGAGCTCGGCATTCCATTGCCGCTCGATGTGCCCGACATCGCGTCCGCCGTGCATGAGACGCTGGAAGCGCATCGCCTCGAAGCTGCATCCGCGGCCTTGCGCATCACCTTGACGCGCGGCACCGGCCAACGTGGATTGTTGCCGCCGGAAGACCCGAACCCGAACCTGATCATTTCAGTCTCCGCTTACCATCCGCCTTCGATCGACGATGGCTTTGCGGTGGTCACGTCCAAACGCGCGCGACGCAACGAGGGCTCGCTCACGGCCCGCGTGAAGACTCTCGGCTATCTCGACAACATCGTGGCTCAGATGGAGGCCGCGGCGGAAGGCGCGGATGAAGCGCTGCTCCTTAACAACAAGAACACGGTCGTGTGCGGGGCGCGCAGCAATCTGTTCGCGCTGGTCAAGGGCACGCTATTGACCCCCGCGATCGAGGAGGGAGCGCTGCCCGGCATCACTCGGGCGGCCGTGCTGCATCTCTGCAGCGAGCTCGCCGTCCAGGTCACGGAAACCCGCGTGACACGCGGCGATCTCGCGAAAGCCGAAGAGGCGTTCCTGTGCAACTCCCTGATGGAGATTGTGCCGATCCGCCGGGCCGATGGCCGGCAGATTCCGTTCGGAACGACAACACGGCGCGTGGCGGACGCCTATCGGGCGATGCCCCCGCGCTGAATCCATGAAACGAATTCTGATCACTGGGATGTCCGGCACGGGCAAGTCCGCCGTCATTGAAGAGCTTGCCGCGCGCGGATACGCCTCGTACGACCTCGACACGCCCGAATGGTCGGAGTGGGTGGTCGCCGATCCAACTGACACTTTGACCCCAGCCAAAGGCCGGGACTGGGTTTGGCGCATCGATCGCGTCCGCCGCCTCTTGTCCGAGCATCGCGACGGAACGTTGTTCATCTCGGGAACGGCCGAAAACATGTCGGCCCTTTTTCCGCTGGTCGATATCATTGTTCTTCTGTCGGCGCCGCTGGCGACCATCCTGGAGCGGCTCGAAGCTCGTTCGGCCGGCGGCTATGGTCGCGCGCCGGAGCAGCGCCGGAAGGTTATGGATCTCATTGCGGCCGTCGAACCGCTGCTGCGGGAAACCGCGGACCTTGAAATCGATACCCGGAAACCCGTGCAGGCGACCGTGGATGAGTTGCTGCGGCTGACTTGATAGGCTAGCGGACCACCGAACCCCAAAGGTCGTATTCGTCCGCCCGCTGGATCCTGGCCTGCACCAGGTCGCCCGCCTTCAGCGTGGTCTCGCCATCGAGATGGACGTTGCCGTCGATCTCCGGCGCATCGGCGGGAGAGCGGCCGGTCGCGCCGTTCTTGCCCACCTCGTCGATCAGCACCGGCAAAGTCCGGCCGACCTTCTGCGCCATGCGGCGCTCGCTGATCTGGCGCTGCGCCTCCATGAAGCGGTCGAAGCGGTCCTGCTTCTCGTCCTCGTCGACATGATCGACGATCTCGTTCGCCTTGGCGCCGTCGACCGGCTCGTATTTGAAGCACCCGACGCGGTCCAGCTCCGCCTCGTGCAGCCAATCCAGCATCTCGTCGAATTCCGCCTCGGTCTCGCCCGGGAAGCCGACGATGAAGGTCGAGCGGATCGTGAGGTCCGGGCAGATCTCCCGCCACTTGGCGATCCGCGCCAGCACTTTCTCCTGGTTGGCTGGGCGGCGCATGGCCTTGAGCACGCGCGGACTGGCATGCTGGAACGGGATGTCGAGATAGGGGAGGATCTTGCCCTCCGCCATCATGGGCAGCACCTCGTCGACATGCGGGTAGGGATAGACGTAGTGCAGCCGTACCCAGATGCCGAGCTGACCCAGCGCCGCGCACAGCTCCGTCATGCGCGCCTTGACCATCTGGCCGCGCCATTTGCTCTCGGCATATTTGAGATCGACGCCATAGGCGCTGGTGTCCTGCGAGATCACCAGCAGCTCCTTCACGCCCGCCTTCGCCAGGTTCTCCGCCTCGACCAGCACGTCCCGCGCCGGGCGGCTGACCAGGTCGCCGCGCAGGCTCGGGATGATGCAGAAGGTGCAGCGGTTGTTGCAGCCCTCCGAGATCTTAAGATAGGCGTAGTGCCGCGGCGTCAGGCGCAGGCCCTGCGGCGGCACCAGATCGACGTAGGGATCATGCTTCGGCGGCACCGCCTTGTGCACGGCGCTGACCACCGATTCATACTGCTGCGGTCCGGTTACCGACAGCACGCCGGGATGGATGGACCGGATCGCCTGCTCGTTGCCGCCCATGCACCCGGTGACGATGACCTTGCCGTTCTCCTTCAGCGCCTCGCCGATCGCGTCCAGCGATTCCTGCTTCGCGCTGTTGAGGAAGCCGCAGGTGTTGACGATCACGACGTCGGCGCCGTCATAGGAATCCGAGACGGCATAGCCCTCGGAGCGAAGCTTGGTGAGTATCCGCTCGGAATCTACCAGGGCCTTCGGGCAGCCGAGGCTGACGATGCCGACCTTCGGGGTGGCCTTGGATGCAGGCTGTTTCATCGGGACCTGGAAGCGCGGGGGCGGCCCTTGCCGCCCGAATTCGCGGGCGGTCCTATCGCGAAAGCCAACAGGGCGCAAGAGCGGGCGGCGCAGGGCAGCCATCCGCCAGCCCTGCCAGCCGATCCGCTGCCCGAGATCGCCGGGCGTTGATCACATGTGCCGACGCGATATTGCTGCTATTCCAGTTTGTAATTGAGAAAATGCCTGGATATGATAGAAACAAGCAACTTAATGGCAAGGAGTGGCTTATTGACAGTTGAAAATGCCCGCATCGCTCTGGACCCGCTGGATGGCAAGATCCTGGCGGCGCTGCAGGAGGACGGGCGGCTCAGCAACGTCGAGCTGGCCGAGCGTGTCGGGCTGTCGCCTTCGCCTTGCCTGCGGCGGGTCAAGCGTCTGGAGGAGGAAGGCTTCATCGCCGGCTACAAAGCGAGGGTCGACCGCCGGCGCCTCGGCCTCGGCATGACGATCTTCATCGGCGTGAAGGTCGATGGTCAGCGCGACGCCAGCGCCAAGGCGTTCCAGGAAGCCGTGCGCAAGCTGCCGGAGGTGGTGGCCTGTCACATGGTGTCGGGCGAAGCGGATTTCCTGCTCGAGGTCGTGGTGGCGGATCTCGCGGCCTATGACGGATTTCTGTCCCGGACGCTTTTGGCGATGCCGATGGTGCGGGACATCCGCAGCAACTTCGCGATCCGCACCGTGAAGGCGGATGGCTCGGTGCCGGTTCCGGCCGGATAAGTGCATGTCAGCTTTACGGAATCGGCCGTGGTCCCTATAACCCGAATCGAACCTTGAACGGCCCGCGTGCATGTTTGACGTCAAATGGATTCGAGAGAACCCGGAGGCCTTCGACCGGGGCCGCGCGCGCCGCAACCTGCCGCCCTTGTCGGCGGAGATCATGGCGCTGGATGCCAGGCGCCGTGCGGCCCAGACGAACTGGCAGGAGATGCAGGCGCGCCGCAACGAGCTCTCGAAGCAGATTGGCCAATTGAAATCCAAAGGGCAGGACGCCTCCGCTGCCATGGCCGAGGTCGCCGCCTTCAAGGGCAAAATGGCCGAAGCGGAAGCGGCCGAGCAGGCGGTTGCGAAGGAACTGGAAACCCTCCTCGCCAGCATTCCCAATCTCCCGGCGGACGATGTGCCCGACGGGCTCGACGAGAAGAGCAACCGCGAGGAGCGGGCGGTCGGCGGCAAGCCGAACTTCGCCTTCGCGCCCAGGCAGCATTTCGAGATTGGCGAAGCGCTCGGCCTGATGAGCTTCGAGGACGCGGCCAAGCTTTCGGGCGCGCGCTTCGTGGTCCTGAAGGGCGCGCTGGCGCGCCTGGAGCGGGCGCTGGCGCAATTCATGCTCGACCTGCATACCGGAGAGCTGGGCTATACCGAGGTCTCGCCGCCCTTCCTGGTGCGCGACACGGCCTTGTTCGGCACCGGCCAGTTGCCGAAGTTCGCCGAGGACCAGTTCCAGACGACCCAGGGGCTATGGCTGATCCCCACCTCCGAGGTGCCGCTGACCAACCTGGCGGCGGACGAGATCATCGACGAGACCGCGCTGCCCTGGCGCTTCACCGCGCTGACGCCGTGCTTCCGCTCCGAGGCCGGCGCGGCGGGCAAGGACACGCGCGGCATGATCCGCCAGCACCAATTCCTGAAGGTCGAGCTGGTCTCGATCGCGCATCCCGACCGATCGGACGAGGAGCACCGGCGCATGACCGGTTGCGCCGAGGAAGTGCTGAAGCGGCTCGGCCTGCCGTACCGCGTGATCACCCTGTGCACCGGCGACATGGGATTCTCGGCGCAGAAGACCTACGACATCGAGGTCTGGCTGCCGGGCCAGAACATGTACCGGGAGATCTCGAGCTGCTCGAATTGCGGCGAGTTCCAGGCCCGCCGCATGAAGGCGCGCTGCCGCAAGCCGGGCGAGAAGGGCACGCGCTTCGTCCATACGCTGAATGGTTCCGGCCTCGCGGTCGGGCGCACGCTGGTCGCCATCCTCGAGAATTATCAGCAGGAAGATGGATCGGTCGCCATTCCCGCTGCGCTGCGCCCCTACATGAACGGCCTGGAAAGAATCGCAAAGACAAATGCCTAAGGCACCGCTCAAGAATTTGTCCGAAGCCCGCATCCTGGTTTCCAACGACGATGGCATCCATGCGCCGGGCTTGAAAGTGCTGGAGCGGGTCGCGCGCTCGCTGTCCAAGGATGTGTGGGTGATCGCGCCGGAGGCGGAGCAGAGCGGCGCCAGCCATGGCCTCACCCTGCGGCGGCCGCTGCCGATCCACAGGATCGGGCCCCGGCGCTTCGCGGTCGGCGGCACGCCCAGCGACTGCGTGCTGATGGCGGTGAAGCACATCATCATGGATCGGGCGCCGGACCTCGTTCTTTCCGGCGTCAATCGCGGCGCCAATCTCGGCGAGGACGTGTTCTATTCGGGCACCGTCGCGGCGGCGCGCGAAGCCGCGCTGCTGGGCATCCCGGCGATCGCCTTCAGCCAGGTGCGCAGGGGCGAGACGCTGCACTGGAAGACGGCGGAGAAATTCGCGCCGGAGATCATCCGCCGGCTCTTTGCCGGAACCTGGCCGCAATCGATCCTGATGAACGTCAATTTCCCGCCGGTTCCGCCGGAGCAGGTCACCGGGATCAAGGTCGCGCCGCAGGGCCGCCGCCTCGAACATACCCAGGTGAAGATAGCGAAGGATCCCTATGGCCGCGACGTGCTGTGGATCGGCGACTTCCCGACCGACGATCCCAAGGATCCCAACACCGACCTTGGCGCGATCATCGAAAACATGGTGTCGGTGACGCCGCTGGAATGCGATTCCACCCATGAAGCGACCGTGCCGCGGATCGCCCGCCGGTTCGCGGATATCAGGCTGCGCCGTGCCAAGCCAAAGCTCGTCAGGCCAGGGCGCAAGCGGGCCGCGGGATGAGCCTCCAGGCGCGCAAGATCCGCCTCATCATGAGCCTGCGGCGCGCGGGCATCACCGACACGCGCGTGTTGGCGGCGCTCGAGCGGGTGCCGCGCGAGAATTTCGTGCTGCCGTATTTCCACGACCAGGCCTACGAGGATCAGGCGCTGCCGATCGCGCAGGGCCAGACCATCAGCCAGCCGCAGATCGTGGCGCTGATGACCGAGGCGCTGCAGGTGGAGAAGACCCATAAGGTGCTGGAGATCGGCACCGGCTCCGGCTACCAGGCGGCGGTGCTGGCGCGGCTGGCGCGGCGGGTCTACACCATCGAGCGGTTCCAGTCGCTGCTGAAGGAGGCGGAGGCGCGCTTCCACGAACTGCGCATCCACAACATCACGTCCAAGGTCGCCGACGGCGCGAAAGGCTGGAAGGAACAGGCGCCGTTCGACCGCATCATCGTGACCGCCGCGGCGGACGGCGTGCCCCAGACGCTGGTCGACCAGCTGGCCGATGGCGGCTTGATGGTGGTTCCGGTGGGCGCAGAGCGCGGCGACCAGGTGCTGCTGCGGCTCGTCAAGTCGCCCGAGGGCCTGCGGCAGGAAATCCTGGCCGACGTCCGCTTCGTGCCCCTGGTCGGCGGCGCGCTGCCGGAGGACGAGGGCCGTCCGCCGCGCACGGCGCAGAACGGCGCCGCATGATGCCGGCGATCGGCGACTTGCGAAGGGCGTGCCTGATCGCGATTGCGGCGATGAGTTTGGCCGGCTGCAATCTCGATACGATGTGGGCAGCGCCGCCTGCGCCGGCTCCCGCCGTGCCGGCGGGGCAACCGGTCGGCCAGGTGGTGGACGGCCAATACGTGGTGGCGCCGGGCGATACGGTCGCGATCGTGGCGGAGCGCACCAATACGCCGATCCGCTCGCTGATCGACCTCAACCGCCTGACGCCGCCTTACGCACTGAAGGCCGGCGAGCGTCTCAACCTGGCGCCGCGCGGCAGCTATCTGGTCCAGAAGGGCGACACGCTCTATGGCATCTCGACGCGCCAGGGTGTTTCGATCAGCGCGCTGATCCAGCTCAACGACCTGCGCCCGCCGTACCTGCTGCAGATCGGGCAGGCGCTGGTGCTGCCCACGAGCGTCGACGCGCCCGGCACGGCCGCAGGCCCGCAGCAAGCGGCGGCCATCCCGGTCGAACGCCAGCCCAAGCCGTTCGTGCCGCAGGGCGCCCCCGGCGTGACGACGCAGGCCGGCGGCGCGGCGACCGTTCAGCCCGGCGGCGGAGTCACGTCGAGCGGCCTGCCGCCGCTGCCAGGAGCGGCACCCGCGGCTGCGCCCATCCAGTCGTCGCCCATCCAGTCGTCGCCGGTCCAGGCGTCCCCGGTCCAGTCATCCGCTCCGGCGCCCGCGGTCCAGCCCGCGCTTCAGCCCAAGCCGGTGCAAACGGCCCAGATCCAGCCGCCGCCACCTCCGCCGCCATCGGGCGATCCGCTGCCGGCACTCAGGCCCGACAGCCCGTTCATCTGGCCGGTCGATGGCAAGGTGATCGCGAAATTCGGTCCCGCCAGCGACAACCTGCGCAACGACGGCATCAACATCGCTGCGCCGGTCGGCGCGCCGGTGAAGGCTTCGGCCGACGGCGTGGTCGCCTATGCCGGCAACGAGCTGCGCGGCTTCGGCAACATGATCCTGCTGCGCCATGCCGGCGGCTGGGTCACCGCCTATGCGCACAATTCGTCGCTGCTGGTGAAGAAGGGCGACAAGGTGCGCCAGGGCCAGACCATCGCGCGCGTGGGCAGCAGCGGCAGCGTCGAATTCGCGCAGCTTCACTTCGAGCTGCGCCAGGGCACCAAGGCCGTCGACCCGCTCAAGGTGCTGACGCGGTAGAGGCCGCACGGGAGGAAAGCATGCAGCCGCAAGAACAAACTGCCATCAAGATCGGGCAGCTCGAAATCCGCTACCTGATCGACGGAACGGTCAGCGGCGCCGGAATGGGCGTGTTCGAGCTGACGGTGGCGCCGGGCGCCCGGGTTCCGCCGCCACACAGCCATACCGGCAACGAAGAGATCGTCTATGTGCTCGACGGCGTCTTGCGCTACACGGTCGACAAAGAGACGCGCGACCTGAAGCCGGGCGAACGCATGTACACGCCGCGCGGCTCAGTCCATGCCTTCAGCAATCCGCACGACCACCCCGCGCGGGCCCTCATCATCCTGACACCGGATATCGGGGCGCAATATTTCCGCGACATCGCGGCCGTGGTCGGCGCGCCGGCCGGCCCCGACCCGGCGAAAATGTCCGAAGTGATGACGCGATATGGGTTGGTGCTGCCTCTGCCGAAGCCCGTCACCGGCGCCCCATAGCCGAACCGCCGCGCGGCCCGCTCAGCAGTCCTGCCACACCGGCTTGCGCTTCTGCAGGAACGCGTCGATGCCCTCGGCCGCATCGAGCGCCTGCATGTTCTCGGTCATCACGTGCGCGGCGTAGTCGTAGGCGTGCCTGAGGTCCATGTCGCGCTGGCGGTAGAACGCGCCCTTGCCGATCTTCAGGGTCTGGATCGATTTGGCCGCGATCCTGCCGGCAAGCGCCATAGTGGCGTCGGTCAACTGGCCCGCCGGCACGGCGCGATTGACGAGGCCGATGCGCTGCGCCTCGGCTGCGCCGATCATCTCGCCGGTCAGCAGCATTTCCATCGCATGCTTGGGCGGGACGGCGCGGCTCAGCGCCACCATCGGAGTCGAGCAGAAGAGGCCGATGTTGACGCCGGGCGTCGCGAAGCGCGCGTCATCGGCCGCGATCGCAAGATCCGCGGTTGCGACCAGTTGGCATCCCGCCGCCGTCGCGATGCCCTGGACCTCGGCGATGACGGGGCGCTGAAAATCCAGGATCGCGAGCATCAGGCGCCCGCAGAGGCCGAACACCTTCTGATAGAAAGCCACCGTCGGATCGGCGCGCAGCTCCTTGAGATCGTGGCCGGCGCAGAAAGCCGGGCCGGCGCCCGCCAGGATGACCACGCGCACCTGGTCGTCATGCGCCATGGATTCGAACTGGCTCATCAGCTGCCGGATCAGCTCCAGCGACAGGGCGTTGCGCTGCTCCGGCCGGTTGAGCGTCAACCGGACAATGCCGTTCTCCAGTTCGTCGCGCACAACCAGATTGGTGTCGGGGCACAGTCTTCCGTGCTTGCCGTCGCTGAATGGTGCCAATGCGATGTCCATGACGTTCTCTCCCGGTGATCAGACCTGCGCGGCGATGAACAGATAATCGCCGCCGACGTCCTCATATTCGGCTGTCGCCTGCTCGAACCGGCGCTGGGCCAGATCGTGCCGCAGGCGCTCGATCCCTGCGCCCAGCTCATCCGGATCCGCCAGGTTGGCGAAGGCCGAGATGTTCGCCCGCACACCCTGGTCAAGATAGAGATGGGGCTGGTGCTTGCCACTGTAAAGGAACATGTCGAACGGCTGTTCCGGCATCCAATAGAGCTTCTGGGTCCAGGTCCGGAAGCCGGCCCGGCGCAGCGCGATCTCGATGGTGCTCCAGTCCGGCATCTGCTCTGCGGACCGCGACATCATGCGCGGGAAATAGGCGCTGAGCCAGTAGCGCTTGATCTGCTCCGGCAGCGCGGTCAGGATCACCAGCCGGCCGCGATCCAGCACCCGCGCCGCCTCCGCGAACGAAGCCTCCAGGTCGTCGAAATGATGGATCGCCAGCGTGCAGATGGCGCCGTCGAACGTGCGGTTGGAAAAGGGGAGGTTGGCGGCATCCGCCCCGATCAGCGGAAGACCGGGCGCCTTCGCGCGGGCGGTGCGCAGCATCAGGCCGGAACGGTCGATGCCGAGCACGTCGTATCCGCGCTCGCCCAGCGCCGTCGTGTAGTTGCCGGTGCCGCAGCCGATATCCAGCACGTCGGCGCCGTGCTCCAGATCGAGCAATTCCGAAAGCGCGTCGAGGATGGCAGGTTCGGCGTGCCGCGTTGCGTCATAGGTGGCGCCGATCTTGTCATACAGAGGCTGGATGGCGAGGTTGCTCATGGTGCTCATCGGTGAACCAGGTCAAGCAGGGCGCGGGTCAAGAGCGCGGTTGAACCGGAAAGCGACTGGGTGATCGAGAAATGATGAAGGCCGGGAACCTCCATCATCCGCGCATTCGGGCCGGGGGCGGAGAGCCTGGCCGCGAACCGGCGCGACTGTTCGATCCAGAGCGGCGGCTCGGCCAGGCCGACCGCCACGATGCTCGGCACGCGGCAGCGCAGCGGCAGGAATTGCGGGCTGAGGCGGGGCACATCCTCCAGGCCCAGCCGAACGTCCTCGTTGACCTGGATGCGCGGGATGGGACGCAGGTCATAGATCCCGGTCACCAGGAAAGCGCCCGCGATCGGGGAGTGCGGCAGGCCATGCCGGGTCCAGTCCTCGGCCATCATCATGGCGGCCAGATGCGCGCCCGCCGAATTGCCGGCGACGAAGATGCGGTCCGGATCGCCATTGAGCCGCGCCGCCTGCTGGCGCGTCCACAGCAGCGCCTGCCTGGCCTGGGCCACTACGGTGGCCAGGGTCACGTTGGGGCAGAGATCGTAGTTGGGCAGGACGCAGGCGGCGCCGGACCTGACGAGCGGGCCCGCCACATAGCCGACATGGTCCTTGGACAGGCCCCGCCAGAATCCGCCGTGGTAGAACAGGACAATGGGCGCCCGGCCTCGATCTGTGGGGCCCGGCGCGGGGAAGAGGTCGGCAACCTGCCGCGGGCCATCGCCATAGCACTGATCACGATCGAAGGAGAGGGAACGTTTGGCGCCGTCGGTCAGGACCAGATCTTCGGCCAGCCAGCGCTCGTGGTCCGGCACCGCTATCCGCGGCATCATCTGCCGGGAGAGTTCCTGGTCGCTCAGTAGGTCGTAGTCAGGGTCGGGCGACATGGTCGTCCATCTAAGCCATCATTCCCAAACCCCACGGAAAAGTCGAGAACAGCCGAGTACCGATGTGTGGTAGTCTGATACCAAAACAACAACCACTTGAAATACAATAACTAAATCGGATTGACGCGCGCGGACGGCTCCACTATACGAACCGCCGGCTGCCGGACGGGCCAAGTCCCGAACCGGCCTACAGGAGCAGACAGCATGAAGACCTATTCCGCCAAGCCGAGCGAGGTGGTCAAGAAGTGGATCCTGATCGACGCCGACGGCGTCGTGCTGGGCCGCCTCGCCTCGATCGTGGCGAGCCGCCTGCGCGGCAAGCACAAGACGACGTTCACCCCCCATGTCGATTGCGGCGACAACATCATCGTGATCAACGCGGCCAAGGTGAAGGTCACGGGCAACAAGCTCAGCGACAAGGTCTTTCACTGGCACACCGGCCATCCCGGCGGCATCAAGGAAGTTACCATCGGGAAGGTTCTCGGTGGCAAGTTCCCGGAGCGCGCGATCGTGAAGGCGGTGGAGCGCATGGTCCCGCGCGGTCCCCTCGGCCGCCAGCAGATGAAGAACCTGCGCGTGTTCGCCGGCGCCGATCATCCGCATGCCGCCCAGCAGCCCGAGACGCTGGATGTCGGCGCCATGAACCCGAAGAACAAGCGGAGCGCGTAACATGAGCAACGAAACCAGCCGCGTCACCGACCTGAAGGATCTGCGGGAGCTCGGCACCGTCGCCACGACGCCGCCGCAGGCGTCGGCCGCGCCGCGCTATGAGCGCAAGGTCGACGCCCAGGGCCGCTCCTACGCGACCGGCAAGCGCAAGGACGCCATCGCCCGCGTGTGGTTGAAGCCCGGCACCGGCAAGATCACCGTCAACGGCCGCGACAGCACGGTCTATTTCGCGCGGCCGGTGCTGCGCATGATGATCAACCAGCCGTTCAGCGTGGTGAACCGCGCCGGCCAGTTCGACATCGTTTGCACCGTGATCGGCGGTGGCCTCTCCGGCCAGGCGGGCGCCGTGCGCCACGGTATCAGCCGCGCCCTGACACTGTTCGAGCCGGACCTGCGGCCCACGCTCAAGCAGGGCGGGTTCCTGACCCGCGACCCGCGCACGGTGGAACGCAAGAAATATGGCCGCCGCAAGGCGCGCCGGAGCTTCCAGTTCTCGAAGCGCTAAGGCGCTTCCGGAGCAAGCAACCAGCAAAGGCCGGGCATCGTCCCGGCCTTTGTCATTGTGTGCCGCTTCCGGCACTGTAGGCGCATGGAGCACGGACCGCGCATATGGGTGAGCGACGCCGATTGCCGGCTGGACGATTTCCGGCGCGCGGTCGAACGCCATGTCCGCCTTGGCGACTACCCGCTGGCGCGCGCCGTTCATTCCAACGTCCTCACCTACGCAGGTGACGATATTCGCCGCGCCGCCGCCGATACGGAGAGCCGCAAGGCGCTGATGGCCGAATGGGCGAGGGCGTTGATGGACGGCCCCGGCATCGTGCTGTTCAAGAATGCCTTCCCCGACCTTGCCGTCGTCGATGTGGCGACGGAGCGCTTCTTCGCCATGATCGCGGAACAACGTGCCGGCAACGCCAATGCCGGCGACCACTTCGCCAAGCCGGGCGCCAACGACCGGATCTGGAACGCGCTCGAGAAGTTCTGCCTGCGCGATCCGGAGTGCTTCGCGCGCTACTACGGCAATGCCGCGATCGCGCTGGTGAGCGAAGCCTGGCTCGGCCCTGGCTACCAGGTCACCTCGCAGATCAACGTGGTCAATCCGGGCGGCGAGGCGCAGCAGCCGCACCGCGACTACCACATGGGATTCCAGACCGCCGATGCCCTGGCTCGCTTTCCGGCCCATGCCCATCGGCTGTCGCCGGTGCTGACGCTGCAGGGCGCCGTCGCTCATTGCGACATGCCGCTGGAGACCGGGCCGACGCTCTACCTGCCGTTCTCGCAGAGCTACGAGCCTGGCTACCTCGCCTGGCGGCGGCCGGAGTTCATCGCGTATTTCGACCGGCACCGCATCCAGCTGCCGCTCGCCAAAGGCGATGCCGTTTTCTTCAATCCGGCCTTGTTCCACGCAGCGGGCAGCAACCGCACCGCGGACGTGAAGCGGATCGCCAACCTGCTGCAGATCTCCTCGGCCTATGGCCGCGCCATGGAAAGCGTCAACCGTACGCGCATGAGCGTCGCGCTCTATCCCGCTTTGTTGGAGTTGCGGAAGACGGGGCGGCTGAGCGAGCGGGAATGCGCCCATGCCGTCGCCGCCTGCGCGGAGGGCTATTCGTTCCCCACCAACCTTGACCGCGATCCGCCGCTATACGGCCTTGCGCCCGGGACCCAGGCGCAGCTCATGACCAAGGCGCTGGCGGAGGGCTGGTCGGTGAGCGCATTCAGCGAGGCGCTGGAAAAGCAGGACTGGCGGCATCTGGCCTAGGTCCGCGAGGTCAGCGGCGGTTTGCTCCTGCGGCTTTTTTGAGCCGATGGACGAATCGCTGCAGAAGATTCTTGCGATGGCTCGCCGCATTCCGCTTTGCCGAATGCTGTGTAAGCCGATTGTGGAACTCGAACACCAGGTAGGTTGCTGGTGTGGTGCCGGTGTTCTTCATGCCATGAAGCTCGCCGGCGGCGTAGTAGATCACGCCGGGCGGATGCAGACGCTTGCCGATTGTCTCGATTTCGCCTGACAACAGGACGATCGCCACGTCGTACGCATCCGCATGGGGCGCGTAGCCTGCGCCCGGCTGCAGTGTGGTCAAGTGCGCATGAAGCTTGTTCAGCGTGTGGGTGGCCTGCTCAAACAACGGCTTCCGGGCGATGGGCTTCAGGTCGGCAACGGACACATCGCGCTCGAAGGTGCTCGCAGGCAAGGGCGCCTCGCTGTCAGTGACGCCGCCGCGCCACCTGAGCGTGAGATAGGTCGCCGGTCGAATGCTGACATTGTGAATCGTATGGTGTTGCGTTGCCGGGCAATAACTGATTATGCCCGGTTTCATCGGATGACGGTTGCCGGTTTCATCCGGATCGTCCGCCCATTCGATCTCGGCCTCGCCATCCAGCATGACCAGCAGTTCTTCCTTGGCGTCGGTGCAGGCCGGTTGCAATCGATGACCCGGGCTGAGCACCGATATGTCGCATGTCATGGTTCTGAGAGCGGAGGTCTGCCCGCTGAACTGAGGATAAGTCCGCCAGCGCTCCGTCGTGCCTTCGGCCAGCGGGAGCGCGACGGAAGTGGCCACCGTCGTGATCGCCATCGGAACGCCCTTCAATGGCCGCATTGGCGCAGGCACGATCCGATTGGGGGAATTGCGAGCCGAGCCGCTCACGAGAACCGTCGGCACGCGTGGGCTGTCCGCCACTTTCCAAGGCCAGCTGTAGTCGAAGTTCTCGGGCATCGGAATTGGGTTGTCGGCCGCTGCGTATTGGAGCAGGAGCGCCGTGCGGGTACCTGCAGTGCCCTCATTGTGACCCGAATGCCATAGGCGACCGTCGAACAGCACCATGTCCCCGTCGCCGCAACCGGCACCGGCGATCTGTGCCGCGGAATCCATCGTCCGTGCAATCTCCAGCATTCGCTCATTGGAGAGTGTGAACCGGTCGACATTCAATCCGGCCATGACCTCCTGCGCCGAACGGCCGAAACGGTGCGAGCCGGTGACGAATCGCAGCCCTGAAATATCGGACGCATTGCGCAGTCCGATCCAGACAGACATCGCGCGTGAATGCGGATCGGCCGTTTCCATGTCGGAATGCCAGACTTGCCTCGTGTTCTGGAGCCTGCGAATGAGCCCCGCGCCCCACAAGACGATGTCGTTGCCCAGCAGCAGCTGCAGCCGCGCGATGATTTCCGGGTGTGTCGCAACCTCGTGCACAAGGGCGTTGGTTGCCGCGTGACCCTTGAACCAGGTGAGCGGGCGCGGCGCTTCAGCCTTGGCAAATGCTTGCTCGACGGCCGTGCATTCGGCGGGCGACAAGAGCGGAATCGGTCCCTGAAATCCAAATCGAAGGAGGTCACTGCGGAGATGATCGGCCGATGCCGAGATCTCTGCCAATTGCGTTCTCATGGCTGAATGTTGCTCGGAAACGAGGCCCGCTGAACTGGTTTGCGTGACAATACAATGTGGGCGCGATGCCTGGCCAGCCGCCAAGTGTGACATTCCGAGGACATGAGCGCGAGCACGCCAGCGTGATCCGGCTGCGAGGTGCCCGCGTGGTCGGTCAGCATGCGCACCACCACGAAACGCCGGTAAACCGCCTTGCGGGTCTGGTTGGCGAGGGTCGAGCGGCGATCGAGAGCTTCAGCGCCCGAGCTTGCGAATCGCCTTGGCGATCTTGCGGGCCACTCCCCGGATTCCGCGCTTGCGATACTCTCCCACGATGCGGCCCGCCAATTGTTCCTCGCGCCCGCGGCCGCGTTTTTTCGCCTGCTGTCGTTTCAACGCGACGACCGCATGGCCGTGGAACTCGAACACCAGATAGACCGCCGCTGTAGTGCCGACGTTCTTCATGCCGTGCAATTCGCCGGCGGAATAGAAGATGAGGCCGAGCGGCCGCACCCGCTCGCCGACGGTCTCGACCTCGCCGGACAACAGGATGATCGCCACGTCGTAGGCGTCCGCGTGGGCGTCGTAGCCGGCGCCTGGCTGCAGCGTCGTCAGGTGCGCGTGAAGCTTGCCCAGGCAGCTGGTGGCCTGCTGGAACAGCAGCCTCATCTGCATCGGGCGGGGCCCCGGCGGCAGGCCCGCGCGGTCGTACTCGAAAATGCTCGCCGGCAGCGGCTCTCCCATGTCCGCGATGCCGCCGCGCCATTTGAACATCAGGTAGGTCGTCGGCTGTGCGCCGATATTGTGGATCGTGTGGTGCTGGGTCGTCGGGTAGTAGCTGAACATGCCGGGCTTCAGGCCGTGCCGACGGCTGCCCGCCCCGCGCGGATCATCGGCCAGCTCGACTTCGACCTCGCCGTCCAGAACGATCAGCAGCTCCTCCTCGGGATGGATATGCGGCGGATGCGGGTGATGGCCGGCGCTGAGCACGGAGATATGGCAGGACATTTCGCCGAGCGTCCGCGTCTGGCCGCGGAACTGGGGATAGGCCTGCCAGCGCTTCACCGGGTCTTCGGCGAGCGGCAGCGGGATCGATCTTGCCAGCGTGGTGATCATCGCTTTTCCCTTTCTGGCCTCCGGCGGCGGCGGGGGCACCAACCGGTTGGCCGAGTGGCGGCCGCTGCCGCTGACCAGGATCGTGGGCACCCGCGGGCTTGCGGTGAACTGGAACGGCCAGCGATAGCCGGGTGCCACCGGCATCGGGACCGGCATGCCGGCCGAAGCGTATTGCAGGAGCAGAGCCGTCCGGGATCCCAGCGGGCCGTCATTGCGGCTTGCGTGCCAGATGCGGCCGTCGAACAGCAGCAATTCTCCAGTCTTAACCACGGGTTCGACGATGCGCGCCGCTGGATCGATCGCCCGCGCAATCTCCAGCACGCATTCATCCGTGACCGTCTTGCGGTCCGCGTTCTGTCTGGCGAGGGCTTCCTGCGCGCTGAGGCCAAAGCGGTGCGAGCCGGACATGAAGCGCAATCCGGAACACTGGGTCGCATTCCGGATGCCGAGCCATGCCGTGATGGCGCGGCCGTCGGAGGCAGCGCTTTCCATGTCGGTATGCCAAGGGTGCTTGCTGCCGGATGGGTGCGTGACAGTCTGTGCCCCCCAGAGCACGACATCGTTGCCCAGCAGCCGCCGCAGCGGCGCGAGCAGCCGCGGCGCGGCGGCCAGTTCGTAGATCGACCGGTCGGTCGCCGCGTACCCTTTCCACCAGTCCAGCGGAGCGGGACGGTCGGCGCGATCGCAATACGCGGCCACCGCTCCGCATTCCTCCGGCGTCAGGAAGGGGATGGGGCCGAAGAAACCGGCTTCGCGGATCTCGACGGCGGCGCCGTCATCCGGCGCGCGGCCCGATGGCATGCTGGCTTGAGGCTCCGGGAAGCCGTGCATGGCTAGACCGGCGCAGCGGCGGGCAATCCGGCGAACGCGCCCAGCACATCGGCTTTGGGGCTCGCCGGTTCGGTGAAGTCGGGCAATGGATGAGTGCCGATGAACAGAACGAATCCCCCAATCGAAAGCGTCACGAGACCTCGCACAACACGCAGGGCCGCTTGCCTTGCCGGGGGGCACAGTAGGGCGGCCAGGGCCGCTTGCCAATCGGCGCCTCAGCCATGATTTCTGTTGTCCGCCGCGCCTGCTTTCGCTAGCACTCCAACGGACAGAACCTCCCCTTCGAGGTCGGCAATGGCGAGCAACAAGCTTCGGGTCGCGATCCTGGGTGCCAGCGGCTATACCGGCGCCGAACTGGTGCGCCTGCTGTCGCGCCATCCCCAGGTGGCGATCGCTGCCCTGACCGCCGACCGGCAGGCCGGCAAGTCCGCGGCCGAGGTCTTTCCGCACTTGCAGGCGAAGGATCTGCCGGCGCTCGCGAAGATCGACGACCTGGAGTGGGGCGGCATCGATTTCGTGTTCTGCTGCCTGCCGCATGGCCTGACCCAGGAAGTCGTCGCCGGGCTCCCGCGGCATCTGCGCATCGTCGATCTCTCGGCCGATTTCCGGCTGTCCGATATCGGTTCCTACGCGACCTGGTACGGCCACGCGCATCATGCGCCGGATCTGCAGAAGGAGGCGGTATACGGCCTGACGGAGATCAACCGCGATGCCGTGCGCACGGCGCGCCTGGTCGCCAATCCCGGCTGCTATCCGACCGCCGCGCTGCTGCCGCTGATCCCGCTCCTGGCGGAACGGCTGATCGACGCTGATGACATCATCATCGATGCCAAGTCGGGCGTTACCGGCGCCGGGCGCGATGCGAAGCTCGGCAGCTTGTATGCCGAGGTGACCGAAGGCATCCACGCCTACGGCATCGCCGGCCACCGTCATGCGCCGGAGATCGAGCAGGGTTTGTCCGAGGCGGCCGGACGCCCGATCGTCGTCAACTTCACGCCGCATCTGATGCCGATGAGCCGCGGCATCCTCGCCACCATCTATGTGAAGATGACGCCCGGCGTCGCGGTCGACAAGTTGCGCACCGCCCTGACCGATCGCTATCGCGGCGAGTATTTCGTGCGTGTCCTGCCCAACGGCAGCGCGCCGGCGACCCGCCACGTGCGCGGCAGCAATTTCTGCCTGATGTCGGTGCATGCGGACCGGGTGGCGAACCGCGCCATCCTGATGGCGGTGGAGGACAACCTGGTCAAGGGGGCGTCGGGCCAGGCGGTGCAGAACATGAACGTCATGGCGGGCTTTGCGGAAGAGACGTCGCTCGAGCAGCTCCCGCTCTTCCCGTAGCGAGGACCGATGCCTGGACTGATCCGCACCCATCACGGCGTCACGCCCACGATCGCCTCCAGTGCCTTCATCGCCGAAACGGCGGTTGTCATCGGCGACGTGGTGGTCGGCGAGGAGGCCTCGATCTGGTACGGCTGCGTGCTGCGCGGCGACGGCAACTCGATCCGCGTCGGCGCGCGCACCAACATCCAGGACGGCACGATCGTTCACATCAATCACGAGTGGGAGGGCGCGGCCGGCACCAGGACCACCATCGGCGCGGATGTCACGATCGGACACATGGCGCTGATCCACGCCTGCACGCTGGAGGATGGCTGCTTCGTCGGCATGAAGGCCTGCGTGATGGATGGCGCAATCGTGGAATCGGGAGCGATGGTCGCCGCCGGCGCCCTGGTAACGCCGGGCAAGCGGGTCAAGCGCGGAGAGCTGTGGGCCGGCAGCCCGGCCAGGCTCATGCGCCCCCTGACCGAAAAGGAGCTGAAATATTTCAGCTACACGGCGCAGCACTACTGCGAGCTGGCAGCAGGCTATCGCGCGGGCTGACCGGCGCGGTCGACGTTGAGCACGATCTCGGTGACGAACTTGCGCGCCATCACCTCGACCAGCTTTTCGGGGTCGTTGGCGGCAAGCACGAACGAGGTCGGGCCGCCGATCACACTCTGGTGAAAATACTCGTAGATGCTGCGGTCATAGCCGAGGGCCACGCCATTGATCGTGACGCCCTGGGCAACCACCCGGTCGCGCGCTGGCCGCGCCCCATCGCCCACATTGTCGATGCCGTTCCCGACGATGTTGAGGATGGAGTGGGCAGTGGAGAATGGCGCAGTCCGCAGCATCGCGCCGCCATAGTCGATGGCGCGCGAAAGATCGGTCAGCGCGCCAAGCCTGGCTGCGGCATCGGAATTGACGATGGCGCGCAGGCGGTCCGCCACCTCGGCCGAGACTGCCAAGGCGTCTTCTGATGAGCCGATCAGGCGCCAGGAGGCGAGGACCGGATAGTTGCCCTCCGCCCACACGAACACCGCGAATCCGACGCGGCCGTAACGGCCGCTGCGGATAGCCGCCATGATCTCCGGCGCGCGGATCGCCATGGCGATTCCATCGATCTGGATCTGTGCTTCCCGGGGCTCGACCGAGCCGGAGATGTCGAGGCCGGTGACGATGTTGGCGTCCGTCCAGACGGTATCGGCCAGCGGGGCGCGGCCCGACCCCAGCGCGCAACCGAGCAGAAGAATTGCGAGGAGACCGCGCACGGGCCACAGCTTCGGCCTCGCGATCCCGCCGCGTCAAGGCGAATCGCGGCCTGCGGGCTGCGGTGCCGGGAAGCGCGCCGCGCCCGCCGCGATCTACAATCGGTCCGGCCGGAGCGCGGTCTGGACGTTGAGCGCGATCTCGGAGACGAACTTCATCGCGAACACCTGCACGATGGTCTCCGCCTTGTCGGCGGACAGCACAAAGGCGGTGCGCCCGCCGATCACCTGGCTGCGGTAGTAGCTGACTACCGCCGGGTCGCCGCCGACCACCACGCCGTTGATGGTCGCGCCGCGCGCCAACAGCGCGGCCCGCGCACGCTCCGGGTTCTCGCCGACATTGTCCTCGCCGTTGCCGATGATGTTGACGATGGCGCGGTTGGTGGCGTAGGGCGCGTTCCGCAGCATTTCGGACGCATGATCGATCGCGCCTGACAGGTTCGTCAGGGTGCCGACCGACTGCGCCTCCGAGTCGAGGATCGATTTCAGGCGCGAAGTGATCTCCTTCGACGCCGCTTCGGCATCCTCCGGCGAGCTGATCACCCGCCAGGAAACGAGCTCGGGGTAGTCGCCATCCGCCCAGATGAAAACCGCAAAGCCGATGCGGCCATACCGGCCGTGCTGGATGGCGGCAAGGATTTCGGGCGCGCGGATCGCCTGGGCCATGCCGTCGACCTGCAGCATGGTCTCCTGGGCGTTGATGGAGCTCGAGACGTCGAGGCCGGTGATGATATTGGCGTCGGTCGTGCCGTTATCGCCGGCGGCGGCCACGCGGAAGCAACTCAGCGTGCCGCATAAAGCAAGAAGTGCGAGTCGTGTGCATCGAACCATGTCAATCCTCCAGTCGCCTGACTGGCCGGCGACCGGCCCAATGCTGGGTTGTGGACGATAAACACCTTTGGGCCTCAGTTTGCTCCCGACGTTTTAAAGACCGGTTAAGGGCGTGAACGGAAACGACCTTGTGAGATTATGAGATCGCGGTGTGTCAAATCTGCCGCAGCGGATTGCCGGGCACTCAGTCTATTCCGCGAGCGCTTGCGCAAGATCGGCGAGCAGCTCCTCGCCATTCTCGATGCCGGCCGACAGGCGCAGCAGGTCGCGCGGCACCGGCGTGCCTGCGCCCTCGATGCTTGCGCGGTGCTCGATCAAGCTCTCGACGCCGCCGAGCGACGTGGCCCGCTTCCACAGCTTCACGCGCGCGGCGCATCGGATTGCCGCGGCTTCGCCGCCTTGCACGCGGATCGAGAGCATGCCGCCGAAACCGCCGCGCATCTGGCGCGCCGCGAGCTCGTGCTGCGGATGGCTGGCGAGGCCCGGATAGAACACCTGCTCCACGGCCGGATTGCGCTCCAGCCCCTCGGCAAGATAGAGCGCGTTCGCACAGCACTGCTTTACGCGCAGCGGCAGGGTGCGCATGCCGCGCAGCAGCAGCCAGGCTTCGAAGCTGCCCAGCACCGCGCCACAGCTCGTGCGCACGCCGTGGATGCGATGCCAGAACTCGTCCTGCCGCGCGGTGGTGAGCGAGCCTGCCAGCACATCAGAGTGGCCATTGAGGTACTTCGTCGCCGCATGCATGACGAGATCCGCGCCCAGCGCGATCGGCTGGGTCAGCAGCGGCGTGGCGCAAGTCGAATCGACGGCCAGCCGCGCGCCTGCGCCGTGCGCGATCTCTGCCAACCCCGACAGGTCGAACACCTGCCACATGGGATTGGACGGCGTCTCGGCCCAGATGAGCCTTGTCTTGCCCGGCCGCATCGCCGCTCGCACCCGGTCGGGCTGCGTCATGTCGACCGACTCGACCGATAGGCCCCACTCGCTCGCCGGCCCGCGCAGCCACTTGCGCAAGCCCCAGTACATGACGTCGGGCACGACGACATGATCGCCAGGCCGCAGCGCGAGGAAAGTTGCGGTTGCCGCTGCCATGCCGGCCGAAAACAGCAGAGTTGCGGCGCCGCCCTCCAGCCGCGTCAGCAGTTCCTCCACCTGGTCCCAGGTCGGATTGTCCTCCCGGACATAGGAGCGTCCGGAGCGGTATTCATTGTCCTCGTCGCGCAGATAGGTGGTCGAAAGATGCACCGGCTGAACGACCGCCTTGGTGGTGGGTTCGATCCAGCCCATCGCCTGGGCGCACAGGGTTTCGGGAGACATGTCGTTGCTGGTCATCGCGGCGTCCGATCAAGAGTGTGGCGTGCCAACGTTAGAGCCGAATACCGGCGGCCGAAAGCGGCAATTGGCCGCCGTCCGACGGTCGGCGCGCATGAGACCGCCACCGGCCATCCTTCGGTGATTTTCGAAATAGCGCTTGCACGGTCATACCGAGCGTGTCATGGTATTTCGATGAGACTCGAAATAGCAGCACGGCAACTCGAATCGCTCGGCAGCCCCGTGCGGCTGAAGATCTACCGTGCGCTGGTGCGGGCCGGCGGCGACGGACTGGCCTGCGGGGTATTGCAGGACAAGGTCGGCCTCGCGGCCTCAACCTTGTCCCATCACATTCGCCATCTGAGGGAAGCCGGTCTGGTCTCCCAGGAGCGTCAGGCGACGACACTGATCTGCCGGGCGAGCTATCCGGCGATGGACAGGCTCATCGGCTACCTGGCGGACGAATGCTGCGCCGACGCCGCCTGCAAAAGCGGCGAAAAGGCGGCATAGGCCTTTTTTTGCTCTGGTATTTCGATGAAACTGGAAATAAACGAGGAAACAAGGCAATGAGCATGAATGATCTGCCGGTCGCGGTGATCGGGGCCGGCCCGATCGGGCTGGCGGCAGCAGCGCATCTGGTGGAGCGCGGCGTTCCGGTCACGGTCTACGAAGCGGGGCGCACAATCGGCGCCAACATCCGGGACTGGGCGCATGTCCGCATCTTCACGACCTGGGAGCAGAGCATCGACACGGCGTCCCGCCGCCTGCTCGAAGCGTCCGGATGGACGCTCCCCGATCCGAATGGTCTTCCGACCGGGGAGGATCTCTATCGCCGCTATCTGAAGCCTCTGTCGCGATTGTCCGCGCTTGGCCCGCAGATTCAGACGGACGCCCGCATCACTCGTGTCACGCGGCGCGGAATGGACAAGACATCGAGCAAGGGCCGCGAGGGGACGCCGTTCGATGTGCGGGTCGAGCTGGCAGATGGCTCTCGGCGAACCGATCTGGCCCGCGCGGTCATCGATGCGTCCGGCACCTGGCACAATCCGAACCCGCTCGGCGCCTCCGGCTTAAAGGCCGAAGGCGAAAACGAGTTCCAGGCGCGCATCGCCTATGGGATGCCTGACGTCGTTGGCACCCAACGGGCCCGCTATGCGAACAAGCGGATCGCCGTCGTGGGCGCCGGCTACAGCGCCATCAACGTCCTGCTCGATCTCGCCCGGCTTTGCAAAGATGCTTCAAGAACAAGGCTCACATGGATTGTGCGGGGAAAGGACATGAACCGCATCTATGGCGGCGGAGAGGCCGATCAGTTGCCGGCGCGCGGCAAGCTCGGCAGCCTCCTGCGTCCGCTCGTGGACGAGGGGCGCATCAGGCTGGTGCGCGGCTTCCATATCGATGCGGTTGTCGAAGGACAGGATGGCCTTTCGCTGAGAGGCGCGGCGGATGGCGGCTCCCTCGACGTGAGCGGCATCGACGAGATCATCGCCTGCACCGGCCAGCGGCCCGACCTCGAGATGACGCGCGAGCTGCGTCTCGAGCTCGATCCCTGGCTCGAAGGCGTCAAGGCGCTCGGACCGCTCATCGATCCCAATCTGCATTCCTGCGGATCGGTGCCGCCGCATGGCCACCGCGAAGTCTCCCATCCCGAGCCGGGCTTCTACACCATCGGCGTCAAGAGCTACGGACGCGCGCCGACATTCCTGCTGCTCACGGGCTATGAGCAGGCCCGCTCCGTCGCAGCAGCAATTGCGGGCGACCTCCAGGCTGCGGACAACGTCCAGCTCGTGCTGCCCGAGACGGGAATCTGCGAGACGGATTTCGTCGAAGACGGGGCGGGATGCTGCGGCGGACCGGCGCCGGCGGAGACGAATGCCTGCTGTGTGGCCGATAACGTCGCGAAGATCGCCGGCAAGGCGGGCTGCGGCTGCGGACCCGCCGCGTGACGGTGGCTGCCGCCGGCGGTGCGCGCGGGCGAACATTGCCGCCCGCGCGGCTCATCGTCCCGGCTTTGGGTGTCACGCAGATTCTTGCCTGGGGTTCGTCCTACTATCTTCCGGCAGTTCTGGCGCAGCCGATCGCCGACGACACCGGCTGGTCCCTGACATGGGTGGTCGGCGGCCTTTCGCTGGGGCTGCTGGTCGCCGGGCTGACCTCGCCCCTGGTCGGGCGCCGGATTCACCGGCACGGCGGGCGGCCCGTTCTCATCGCCAGCGCAGTCCTGCTGGCGGCCGGCTCGCTCGGCCTCGCCATCGCGCCGACCCTGCCTTTCTTCATTACCGCATGGCTGGTGATGGGCCTCGGCATGAGCGCGGGCCTCTATGACGCCGCGTTCTCGACCCTCGGCCGGATCTATGGACAGGGCGCGCGCCGGCACATCACCACGCTGACCCTGTTCGGCGGCTTTGCGAGCACGGTGTGCTGGCCGCTCTCCGCGTTCCTGCTGCAGGAGGTTGGCTGGCGGGGAACCTGCCTCGTCTACGCGGCGATCCAGGTGCTGTTCAGCTTGTCCGTCTATGTTCTCGCCTTGCCGCGCGAGCATCGGAACACGGGCGGGCATCGTTCGAGCGACGGCGGCGAGCCCGGCGGAATGGACGATGCCCGGCCATTGTGGCTGTTTGCGCTGCTCGCCCTGACGCTCACCATCGCCTCGATGCTGTCGAGCGTCATGTCCGTTCACCTGCTGACCATTCTACAGTCCAGGGGCCTCGCGCTCGCCGCCGCCGTCGCGCTTGGCGCCATCGTCGGACCCTCGCAGGTCGGGGCACGCTTCATCGAGATGCTGGTCGCCCGATACCACCATCCGATCTGGACCAAGATGGCATCCGTCACCTGCGTCGCGGTCGGTCTCGGCCTGTTGTGGGTTCATCTGCCGTTCGTGTTCGTGACCCTGGTCTTCTATGGCGCCGGGATCGGCCTCGAATCGATCGCGCGCGCGACCCTGCCGCTCGCGCTGTTCGGCGCGGAGCGCTATGCGCCGATCATGGGAAGGCTCGCGCGCCCCAGCCTGATCGCCCAGGCCGCCGCGCCGTCGATCGGTGCCTATCTCATCCAGTGGTTCGGATCGGATCGCGCACTCGGGACGATCGTCGCGCTGGCGGCGGTCAACGTGACACTGGCGCTGGCCCTCCTGCTCGCGGCAAGAAATCGATCCGCGCGGTTCCTGGAATGAATCGCCCGCCCGAAGGGCGCTCCCTCGGGCGGGCGATCGAGTTTCCGCGGGGTCGCAGACCGCGGCAGGGACTCTCAGCTCGAGTAGTACATCTGGTATTCGATCGGGTGCGGCGTGTGCTCGAGGGCGTAGACCTCTTCCCACTTGAGCGCGACATAGCTCTCGATGAAGTCCTTGTTGAATACGTCGCCCTTGAGCAGGAAGTTGTGGTCAGCCTCGAGCGACTGCAGCGCCTCGCGCAGCGAACCGCACACCGTCGGCACGTCCGCCAGCTCTTCCGGCGGCAGGTCGTAGAGGTTCTTGTCCATCGGGTCGCCCGGATGGATCTTGTTCTGGATGCCGTCCAGGCCCGCCATCAGCATGGCCGAGAAGGCGAGGTAGGGGTTCGCGAGCGGATCGGGGAAGCGCACCTCCACGCGCTTGCCCTTCGGGCTCGCCACGTACGGGATGCGGCATGAGGCCGAGCGGTTGCGCGAGGAATAGGCCAGCAGCACCGGCGCCTCGAAGCCGGGGATCAGCCGCTTGTAGCTGTTGGTGGTCGGGTTGGTGAAGGCGTTGATCGCCTTGGCATGCTTGATGATGCCACCGATATAGTAGAGCGCCGTCTCGGACAGGTCGGCATAGCCGTTGCCGGCGAACAATGGCTTTTCGTTCTTCCAGATCGACTGGTGCACGTGCATGCCCGAGCCGTTGTCGCCCTTCACCGGCTTCGGCATGAAGGTCGCGGTCTTGCCGTAGGCGTGCGCGACGTTCTTCACGACATACTTGTACTTGATCATCGCGTCGGCGCAGTGCACCAGGGTGCCGAACTTCACGCCCAGCTCGTGCTGGCTCGGCGCCACTTCGTGATGGTGCTTCTCCACTTCGACGCCCATCGCGGCGAGGGTCGACAGCATTTCGGAGCGCAGGTCGCCGCCCGAATCCAGCGGCGCAACCGGGAAATAGCCGCCCTTTATCTTCATGCGATGGCCATGATTGCCTTCCTCGAACTTCTTGCCCGAGACGTAGGAAGCCTCCTCGGAATCGAGATAGACGAAGGTCTGGTTCATCTTGACGTCGTAGCGCACGTCGTCGAACACGAAGAATTCGGCCTCGGGCCCGAAATAGGCGGTGTCGCCGATGCCGGAGCTTTTCACATAGGCCTCGGCCTTCTTGGCGATCGAGCGCGGGTCGCGCCCGTAGTTCTGCCCCGTCAGAGGCTCGGCGATGTCGCAGAAGATCACCAGCAGCTTCTGGGCGGAGAAGGGGTCCAGCACCGCGGTGTCGCAGTCCGGCAGCAGCGTCATGTCGGACTCGTTGATCGCCTTCCAGCCGGCGATCGACGAGCCGTCGAACATCACGCCTTCCGTCAGGAATTCCTCGTTGATGGTGGAGACGTGATGAGCGAGATGCTGCCACTGGCCCAGCGGGTCGGTGAACCGGAAATCGACATACTGGATCTCTTCCTTCTTGATGAGATCCAACACTTTTCTGACGCTCGACATGATACCTTCCTGGTCTCTGGATGATGCTTGATGTTCGGCGCGATCGTCAGATCGCTTCCGGGCCCCGTTCGCCGGTGCGGATGCGGATCGCTTCCTCGACGTTCAGCACGAAGATCTTGCCATCGCCGATCCGCCCGGTGGCGGCCGCCTGGCGGATCGCCTCGATGGCGCGCTCCACCATGTGGTCCTCAACCACCACCTCCAGCTTCATCTTGGGCAGGAAATCGACGACAAACTCGGCGCCGCGATAGAGCACGGTATGACCCTTCTGCCGGCCGAAGCCCTTGGCTTCGGTGACGGTGAGGCCCTGGATCCCGACCTCGTGCAACGCGTCCTTCACTTCATCGAGCTTGAACGGCTTGATGACGGCTTCGATTTTTTTCATTTGAACACCTGATTGGCCTGCGACCACCCGCGTATCAGCAAGGCTCGTGCCAAGCGACGCGCGGCGGACAACACCGCAGCTTTGCGCCATTTGGCGCCTCTGTCCAACGCTCCGGATGCCCAAGATTTGGGCGAGCGTGCCTGTAATTTGTGCAGGCGTCTACGATCGCAGCGCGTCCCGCCGGCGCTGCAGGAAGCGTCTCACCGCTGGATCGTGTTCCAACCCGATCGCCAACTCGTATGCCCGGTTCGCCTCCTCGGCGTCGGCTACTCGGGCCAGCAGCTCGGCGCGCGCCGCCCAATAGGGCTGGTAATCGGCAAGGCGATCGTCCTCGCGCCATGTGTCGAGCAGGGCGAGGCCGGCCTTCGGCCCAACCAGCTCCGCGATGGCGATTGCCCGGTTGATCGCGACCACCGGTGACCGAGTGAGAGCGAAGAGGGCATCGTAGAGATTCGAGATCGCTTCCCAATCGGCGCGGCCGGTCAGGCGGCGCGCGACATGCGCCGACTGAATCGCCGCCTCGAGCTGATAGCGGCCGAGAGTCGCCTTGGCGCTCGCGGCGCGCAGCAGCGATTCGGCCTCCGTGATGAGCGCGCCATCCCACAACCCGGTGTCCTGCTCGGCCAGCGGCACATAGTCGCCGGTCTCGTTCCGCCGCGCCGTACGCCGCGCCTCGGCGTACAGCATCAGCGACAGCAGGCCGAACGCCTCCGGCTCCTCCGGCAGCAGCGATGCGACCAGCCGGCCCAGCCACAGTCCTTCCTCCGCCAGGTTGCGCCGCCGCGCCTCGGTGCCGGTGGGATCGGTCCAGCCTTCGGTGAAGGCGGCATAGATCGCTTCCAGCACCGCCTCCAGCCGCTCCGGCAGATCGGCGCGCTCCGGCAGGCGAAAGGGGATGCCGGCCCGTGCGATCTTCTGCTTGGCGCGCACCAGGCGCTGCCCCATCGTCGCCGGCGCGACCAGGAATGCGGAGCCGATGGTCGCCGCGTCGAAGCCGAGGATGGTCTGGAGAATCAGCGGCGCGCGGATGCCGGCGTCGATCGCCGGATGCGCGCAGGCGAACATCAGCGACAGGCGCTCATCGGGAATCTCCGATGCGCTCGCGAGGTTGCTTTCCAGCTCCTCCGCCATCAGGCGCAGATCGCCGGCGGCTTCGGCGCTGGTGCGCCACCGCCGGGCGGCGTCGACCGCCCTGCGCCGCGCCACCGCCAGCAGCCACGCCTCGGGCTTCTCCGGCACGCCGTGCGCGGGCCAGTCGGCGAGCGCGGCGGCAAAGGCGTCGGACAGGGAGTCCTCGGCCGCCGCGACATCGCGGGTGCGGGCGGCGAGGAAGGCGATGAGCTTGCCGTAGCTCCGGCGCGCGACCGCTTCCGCGGCGGCATGGCCCGGCCCGCCGCTCCTCACCGCCGTCACCGGACTACTGCATGGCCCAGACCGGCCGCACCTCGATCGCGCCGCTGCTGGCGCCCGGGCAGCGCGCTGCCCACGAAAGCGCGCTGTCCATATCCGGCACGTCGACGATGTAATAGCCGGCGAGCTGCTCCTTGGCCTCGGCATAGGGGCCGTTCAGCACCTTGGTCTTGCCGTCTCGGATGCGCACGGTGGTGGCATCGCTCGAGAAGTGCAGCCGGTCGCCGCCGACGATGACCCCGGCCTTCTTCAATGCCTCCGTATACGCGGCGTAGGCCGGCATCATCTTGCTGGCGTCCACCTTGGGGATCGCACGCATCTTCTCTTCGTCGCCATAGATCAGCAGCATGTATTTCATGGTCGTCTCCTTGCCGTTCCCGCGGCACCCCATGCGCCGCCGGCTCGATGACGTTCGGCCGCGGTGCATTTCGACAATTGCGGCGAAAATTATCGAAGATCCCTCTCGGCCGCGGCGGGTCCTGCAAGGCTAGGACACTCAAATGACACATGCCAGCCTCGGGCGCGCGGCCGAATTTGCCGCGGCGGGACCAAAGATCAATAGCAATCCGCTGAATAAGGGAGCAGGATGGCGGTCATGGGGGCCACTCCTCGATAGGAGCGTGGCCGTGGAAGGCATAAGTCCAACCCTGGCTTTAGCCGCTCTCGTTCTGGGACTTGCCGGTCATCCGCGTGATGCGGTGGAGAACGCGCGCGGGCAAGCCGGGATCGAACCGCCGGTGATATTCGAATGCGCCGGCATGGCGATCGTCATACCGGGCAACGGCGACGCTGCCGACACTCGTGCGGCGGCGCCTCCGGCGATACCGTCGAGCTTTGTCGCGATTCCGACGCGGCCGAACCAGACCTATTCAGCGGCGCTGAAAGGCTCCGTGCTGGCGCCCGGCGATCCGGTCGCCAAGACGCGCCCATCGGGGGCCGATACCGATACCGATCTCGATGCCGGTGCGCTGCTCGATTTCGCCGAGCAATCTCCGGGCGGGCTCCACGACGAAAGCGGTTGCGACAGTCTCCTGCCGAAGCCCTGACGGGGACCGCTACTCCGCCGCCTTGCGCCGCTTTTCCAGGAAGCCGCCCATGCGGCGGACGGCCTCGGCGATGTTCTCCAGGCTGTTGGCATAGGAGATGCGCAGGTACCCTTCGCCGTAGGAGCCGAAGCTGGTGCCGGCGATCGAGGCGACGCCCGCCTCGTCCAGCAGCGAGACCTCCATCTGCTTCGACTTGATGCCGGTGCCCTTGATGTTGGGGAAGGCGTAGAACGCGCCGTACGGCGTGATGCAGGATACGCCCGGCAGCTTGTTCAGCTCCGCCACCACGAAGCGCCGGCGCTCGTCGAACGCCTTCATCATCTTGGCGACTTCGTCCCTCGGGCCGGTGAGCGCGGCGATTCCGGCCCACTGCGCGGCGGCGTTGACGCAGGAGTGGCAGTTGATGGCGAGCCGCGTCGCATGCTCGATCAGCGACTTCGGCCACACCGAATAGCCCATGCGCCAGCCGGTCATCGCGTAGGTCTTGCTCCACCCATCCAGCAGGATGAGCTGGTTGCGGAGCTCCGGATAGCGCAAGAGGCTCTCGTGCTGCCGGCCCTCGTAGAGCATCTCGCTGTAGATCTCGTCCGACATCAGCGTGACGTTGGGATGCTTGGCGAGACCCGCCACCAGCTTCTGCACCTCTTCCTTGGTGGCGGTGCCGCCGGTCGGGTTGGCCGGGCTGTTGAGGATGATGAGGCGCGTCTTCGGCGTGATGAGGCCGAGGAGCTGGTCGGCCTTGAACGCGAACCCGTTCTCCTCCAGCAGCGGCAGCGGCACCGCGGTCGCGCCGGTGAACTTGATCGCGGATTCGTAGATCGGGAAGCCCGGGTTCGGATAGATGATCTCCGCGCCCGGCTCGCCGAACATCAGCATGGCAAAGAACATCGTGACCTTGCCGCCCGGCACGACCAGCACGTTGCCGGGATCGACCTCCACGCCGTGGCGGCGGTTGAGGTCCGCGGCCACCGCCTCGCGCACCTGCGGGATGCCGTTGGCGGGGGTGTAGCCGTGGTGGCGGTCCTTCAGCGCCTTCACGGCCGCTTCGACGATATGGCCGGGCGTCTGGAAATCGGGCTGGCCGATCGAGAGTGCGACGATGGACTTGCCCTGGGCCTCCAGCGCCTTGGCGCGCGCCAGGACTTCGAAGGCGGATTCGGTGCCTAGGCGGCCCATGCCGCTCGCCAGCTGAAGCATGTCAGTTCCTCTTTGCAGCCAAGGCCCGGAGGGCCGTTTTCCGCGGCGGATTTTATGGGGACACCTCCCGGCGATGGCGGTTCCCGCCGACAGGATTTTGCGGAATGGCGACAGCGCCCCTATGGCGGCAAGGGATTTGGCGTCTTCGGCGCGGCTCAAGCCCTTGACCCTGCGGGTCCGCTGGTTTAGACCGCCCGGCGCGGTGGCGGGTGTAGCTCAATTGGTTAGAGCACCAGATTGTGGATCTGGGGGTTGCCGGTTCAATCCCGGTCACTCGCCCCACCTTCTCCCCGCCTTCCATCATTTCAGTGCGATCGCCGTGCCGACCGTGACAATTTCGTGGCGGCGCGGCCGGCCCCACAACGTGTGACGAATATCGCTCGTTGCCCGAGGACCTTTGCACACATAATCCAAGGCCGGCTAAACGCCGCGCCCCTGCGGCCAATCGAACAAGCCGGCCAATGTGGGAGAGAGCGCATGAACCGCATTTTATTGGGGTTTGGCGTGCTGTTCGGCATCGTGGTCGCGAGCGTGATTGCGGAGGCGGAGCCCGTCCAGACTGGCGCGATGGATATCTGCAAGCTCATCGATGGGGGAGTGACAACCATCGAGGATACGGATGCAGGACCTGCGGAGTCCTGCTGCGCCACCGAGAGACTAGGGGATACGACTTACGGACGAGAGTATTGCGTCGTCTGTATCATCGGTACCAACAGTTGCTATCGTGCCAACGTTACTCGGAGCCGGGAGCAGTCGGTTCGCGAGCTGAAGAAAGTGCTGGCAACCAAAACCAAACAAGCTCCCGCCACGGGCAACTGAATTGCGCGGTGCCACATGCCGGCGCCGCAAAGCAGGCATGAAGTTTCCGCGTGACTCGCAATACGGGCTGCGATACTGTCCGGTCCCCATCGGTCGTGGACGGATGGGTGGCGCAAGCCACGGTCCAAGTTCTGGGATGACATGGTCTCGGGGATCGCCTCAAGTGCGATCCGGTGCTGCAAGATCAGCAGAAAGGCAGGCTTTCAGGGCCTGCCTTTTTTGCTGCGCGCGAGCCATAGCTCCAACTGCTGCAGCCGAATTCCTTCTGGCCTCTCAAGCCACCCTGCGATAGAATCTGACCAATTGGACAAGTCTCGGGAATGCGAGGTTCCGGGCAGTCTCATCGCAAAATCGAAGGGGAGGTCGGCACATGTCCCTGCTGATACGTGGCGGCACCGTGGTAACGGCCGAAGGCAGCGCGCGCTCTGACGTCTATTGCGCGGATGGCGTGATCAAGGCGGTCGGGCCCAAGGTGGATGCGCCCACCGGCGCCCGCGTCATCGACGCCGGCGGCCAGTACGTGATGCCGGGCGGCATCGATCCGCATACCCACATGCAGCTGCCCTTCATGGGCACGGTGGCGAGCGAGGATTTCTTCACCGGCACGGCCGCGGCCGCGGCCGGCGGCACCACCATGATCATCGATTTCGTGATCCCCGCACCGCAGACCTCGCTGCTCACCGCCTACGACCAGTGGCGCGAGTGGGCCGAGAAGTCGTGCCAGGACTATTCCTTCCATGTCGCGGTGACCTGGTGGAGCGACGAGGTCTATCGCGACATGGGGACGCTGGTGAAGGAGCGCGGCGTCAACAGCTTCAAGCATTTCATGGCGTACAAGAACGCCATCATGGTGCCGGACGAGAACCTGGTGAAGAGCTTCGCGCGCTGCCAGGAGCTGGGCGCGATCGCCACCGTGCACGCCGAAAACGGCGAGTTGGTGTTTCATCTCCAGAACGAGATCCTGAAGCGCGGCATCACCGGCCCGGAAGGCCACCCGATGTCGCGCCCGCCGGAAGTGGAGGGCGAGGCCGCCAACCGCGCCATCCGCATCGCGCAGGTGCTGGGCGCGCCGCTCTACATCGTCCACAACTCCTGCAAGGAGTCGGTCGAGGCGATCATCCGCGCGCGGCTCGAAGGCCAGCGGGTCTACGGCGAAGTGCTCGCCGGCCACCTGCTGATCGACGATTCGGTCTATCGCCATCCGGACTGGAACTATGCGGCGGCGCATGTGATGAGCCCGCCGTTCCGGCCCAAGGAAAACCAGGAATATCTGTGGCGCGCTTTGCAGTCCGGCAGTTTGCAGACCACGGCGACCGACCATTGCTGCTTCTGCGCCGACCAGAAGGCGATGGGCCGCAGCGACTTCACCAGGATCCCGAACGGCACGGGCGGTGTCGAGGATCGCATGTCGGTGCTGTGGCATCACGCGGTCGGGACCGGGCGCCTCACGCCGAGCGAGTTCGTGAAGGTCACCTCGACCAACGCGGCGCAGATCTTCAACATCTACCCGCGCAAGGGCTCGGTCAGCGTCGGCGCCGATGCCGACCTGGTGGTCTGGGATCCCGCGGGCACGCGCACCATCTCCGCCAAGACGCATCACCAGAAGGTCGACTTCAACATCTTCGAAGGCATGACCGTGAAGGGCCTCGCGAGCCACACCATCAGCCAGGGCAAGGTGGTGTGGGACAAGGGCCAGTTGAACGTCGAGAAGGGCGCCGGCCGCTACATCAACCGGCCGCCGTTCCACGCCATGTTCGACGCCTTGTCCAGGGTGAACGCGGCGCGCTCGCCGCGATCGGTGCCGCGCAAGGCGGCGCAATAGTTCAAACTCGATCCTCCTCCCTCCTCGAAACGGCCGGCGATATGCCGGCCGTTTTTCTTGGCGGGATCAGCGGATTGCGCGCAACCAGGATCGGGCACCGCTCGGCCAGCGCGTAGGTCCCGCAGCGGATCACTTCGACATCGGTAAACCATCGCTGCAACAGCGCAGCGATTATGCGTTCGGTGGGGAAGTTGTAGACCGCGCTCGATCCCTCGTACACGTCGAGCGTGTCGACCTCGGCCCGCGTCCATCCTGTTGTCCGGCACAATTGGTCGCGATCGAAGTACTGCCCGATCAGGGCACGGCGGATGTCCTGGACCGCGATGTCAGAGACGGTCGGATCGCGAAGCGCGGCCATCGCGATCCGCCACTTCAGCGCATGGAATGAGCCGACGCGGCCAAGCTGCACATCGCGCCCGATCTCGTCCGGAGTCTCCGCAGTTTCCGGGCGGCAGAACATGCGGGCAATCAGCGTTCCCC
>DASSBF010000183.1:0-23026 GCA_035699005.1 Dongiaceae bacterium | reverse complement strand
CGGAAATGAAGGTCGGCATCGACGCCGATGGCCGCATCACCCTCTATTGCGGCGCGGTCGATATCGGGCAGGGATCGAACACCATTCTGGTCCAGATCGCGGCGGATGCGCTCGGCGTCTCCGCATCGGAAATCCAGCTCGTGATGGGCGACACCGCGCGGACGCTCGATGCCGGCAAGACCTCCGCCTCGCGCCAGACCTTCGTGACCGGCAAGGCGTGCGAACTGGCGGCCCTGGACCTCAAGGCCAAGCTCTCGCAGGTCAAGGATCGCGCGGCGCTGCGCGACCTGCCGGTCGACAACCACGGCGACGTGCTGACCGGCCACGGACGGTTCGATCCGCCGACCACGCCGCTGGATGCCGACGGGCAGGGCGTCCCTTATGCCTGCTACGGCTTCGCGACCCAGGTCGCGCTGGTCGAGGTGGACCTCGACCTCGGCACGGTGAAGGTGCTGAAGATCGCCGCCGCACATGATGTCGGCAAGGCCGTCAACCCGCAGCAGGTCGAAGGCCAGATCCACGGCGGCACCGCGCAGGGCATCGGCCTTGCACTGATGGAGGAGTACATCCCCGGCCGCACCGAGAATTTACATGATTATCTGATTCCGACCTTCGGCGACATGCCGGAGATGATCTGCAAGATCGTGGAGGCGCCGACCGTGCATGGGCCGCACGGCGCGAAGGGCGTGGGCGAGCCGGCCCTGATCTCCACCGCGCCCGCCATCTTCGGCGGCATCTATCGCGCGGCCGGCGTGCGCGTGACCAAGGTGCCGGTGCTGCCGCACCGCCTGCGCGCCGCGATCCGCGCCACGGAGGCCCAGCGATGAACGAGACCGCGCCCGCGACGGAATCCGACGGTGTCATCCGCTGCGATGCCTGCCCGGTCTTGTGCCGCATCCGGCCGGGCAAGCTCGGCGCCTGCGACCGCTACGGCAATGTCGATGGCAAGCTGGTGCGCACCGATCCCCTGGTGCTGCTGGACCGCTCGGTCGAGTCCGGGCGCGGCGCGGTGCGTTTCCTGGAAGGCGCGCGCGACTGGAGCGGCGAGCTGATCCGCCAACCGGACGCATTCGTCACCGGGATCGGCGCGACCACGACCTATCCCGACTACAAGCCCGCGCCCTTCATCGTGTCGAGCCGAATCGACGGGGTCGATTGCGTCACGGTCGTGACCGAAGGCATCTTCAGCTATTGCGGCGTCAAGGTGAAGATCGACACCGACCGCTATGTGGGGCCGGAACAGGCGCCGGTGCGCGTCGAGGGCGAGCAGATCGGCCACGTCACGACGCACGAATACGGCTCGCAGATGCTCTCGCTGGGCGGGGTGCGCCACTTGACCGGCGGCTCCAAGGCTGAAGGCAACGTCACCTGCGATGCGCTGATGCGCCTCTGCAACAAGGAAGCCGTCGAGATGTCGATCGACGGCGGCTCCAATATCGTGGTGCAGGCCGACAAGGCGCCGATCGTCGACGGCCACTCCGAGGAGCGCATGCGCGTCGGCTGCGGCTCGGCTGTCACGGGCATCTTCGCCAAGCAATGGTTCGGCTTGGCGGACGAGGTGGTGGTGGTGGACGAGCACATCACCGGCATCTTCACCGAGCACCAGGCAGGCCGCATGCTCGACGCCAGGCCCAGCGGGATCAAGATCCGCGGCCGCAAGTCTACGCCCGGCCGCTACTTCCAGGTGGCGAAGCCTGGCCTCGGCTGGGGCGGCACCGACCTCAAGGACCCGCTGGAGATCATCGAGAAGTTCGATCCCAAGTCCGCCTGGCCTGGCCTGCGTCTGTTCATGGTTTCGACCACCGGCGAGCACTATGCCTGGTACGTGCTGGACGAGGCGCTGAAACCGCAGCCGGCCGATCCGCCGGTCGAGATCGACACGCTGGTCGCGCGCATCGCGGAGAATTGCGAGCCGGCGCTCAGCACCGTGCTGTTCATGGGCGGCGCCGGCGGCTCCTTGCGCGCTGGCGTCACCGAGAATCCCGTGCGCCTGACCTTGTCGGTGAAGGACAGGCTCACGCGCGTGACGTGCGGCGGCGCGCCGGCCTATGTCTGGCCGGGCGGCGGCATCACGGTGATGGTCGATGTCGCGCGCATGCCGGACAGATCGACCGGCTACGTGCCGACGCCGGCGCTGGTCTTCCCGATCGAGTTCACCATGCGGTTGGACGATTACCGGCTGATAGGCGGGCACGTGAAGCACATCGTGCCGGTCGAGCAGGTCCTGGCGGAGCAGCGCAGGAAGGCGGTCGCGCCGCATGCGGAGAACCCTTGGCCGATGCATCTGCCGAGCGGGGGTGACGCACAATGAGCGCACAGGCTGTCCTCCTGCCCGGCAATCGGCTGCATCTCAACCACGGGCCGATCGACCTTGTCATCTCGGCCGCCGGCGACGCGGCGGATGTTCGCTCCGCCTATCAGGTGGCGGCCGCGATGTTCCCGAACATCCTGCCGGAGCTGGTGGCCAGGCTGGCGATCCTGCGCGCGCCCATCGGCGAGACCAGGCCGATCGTGATGAACCCGATTGCGCAGCGCATGGTGGATGCAGTGTGGCCATATCGCGAGGTGTTCATCACGCCGATGGCGGCTGTCGCCGGTGCGGTGGCAGAGCGGGTGCTGGCAATCATGATGGAAGCGGCGCCGCTGCGGCGCGCGATCGTCAACAACGGCGGCGACATCGCCATTCACCTCGCGGAGGGCGAGATGGTGCGCGCCGGCGTGGTCGGCGACCTGTCTCTGCCACGGATGGACGCGACGATCGAGATCGCGAGCGGCGACCCGGTGCGCGGCATCGCGACCTCCGGCTGGCGCGGCCGCTCGCAGTCGCTCGGCATCGCCGATGCGGTGACGGTGCTGGCTGCGACCGCTTCGATGGCGGATGCCGCGGCGACCATGATCGCCAACGCGGTCGATATCGACGATCCCGCGATCCGCCGGCTGCCGGCCCGCGAGGTGCGCGACGACAGCGATCTCGGCGATATGCCTGTGACGGTTGCGGTCGGCCTGCTGTCGTCGCAGAAGGTGGAGCAGGCGCTCGAAAACGGCGCGCGGTGCGCGGCCGAGCTGCGGGCGCGCAGCCTGATCGCGACGGCCTATCTCCAGCTTCAGGACCAGGTGCGCGTGGTCGGCGAGATCACTCCATCAGTGCCATCGCAAGCGGCGTGAAAGGAAACCGGCATGGCCGAGATCGGCATCCGCAAGTCGCAATTGATCATCGACAAGATCTGGCACGATGGCGGACCACCCTTGAAGGAGCCGCGCCTGCGCGGCGCCATCCTGACGGTGATCAGGAACCCGTTCGCCGGGCGCCATATCGAGGATATCCAGCCCTTCATGAAGCCGCTGGAGCAGCTCGGCATTGGCATGGCACGAGAGCTGGCGGTGGCGCTGGGCGGGCCGAAGGCGGTGCAGAGCTACGGCAAGGCCGCTATTGTGGGCCTGGCAGGCGAGCTGGAGCATGGCGCGCTGTGGCACGCGCCGGGTGGCTATTCGATGCGCGAGGTGCTGGGCGGCACCAAGGCCATCGTGCCCTCGACCAAGAAGGTCGGGTCAGCGGGTGCGCGCATCGACGTGCCGCTGCACCACATCAATGCCGCCTACGTGCGCAGCCATTTCGACGCCATCGAGGTCGGCATCAATGACGCGCCGAAGCCGGACGAGATCATCTACATCCTGGCCATGGGCACGGGCGCGCGGGTGCACGAGCGCGCCGGCGGGCTGAAGGCGAGCGAGATCAAGGGCGAAGACGGACAAAGATGAAGCCGGAGCTGCGCAGGTTGCAGGGCGAGGATCCGGCCGACTCCTATCGGCTGGAGGACCAGGTCGGCTACTGGCTGCGCCGGGCCTATCAGCGGCACATGGCGATCTTCGCCGGCATCATGAGCGGCCTCGACCTCACCTCCATGCAGTTCGCGGCGCTCGTGAGGCTGCGCGAGCTGAAGGCGGTGTCGCAGACCGAGCTGGGCCGGCTGACCGGCATGGATCGCGCCACCATCTCCGGCGTCGTCGCGCGGCTGAAGCGGCGCGATCTCGTACTCTACAAGCCGGACCCTTTGGACAAGCGGTCGCGTATCATCGCGCTGACGCCGGCCGGCGAGGCGTTACTGGCCGAGGCGATGCAGCGCATCGACCGCGTGACGGAACAGACCATGGAGCCGGTCGGAGGCGCGGACCGCGAAAACCTGCGGGCGATCCTGCAGAAAATGGCATGAGGCAGATCATGAAAAGCGACATCCGGAAAGTTGTCGTCACGGTCGAGGAAACCCATCGCGAAGGCGGCAAGGTAGTCAATCCGGCGACGCGCAAGGCCGCCGCGGTCGCGGTCATCGCCAATCCGTTCGCCGGCAGGTTCGTGGAGGATCTGACTTCCCTGATGGATATCGGCGAGGAGCTGGGCGGCTATCTCACCAAGCGCGCAGTCCAGGCGCTCGGCATCGAAGGCGGCAAGGCGGAAAGCTACGGCAAGGCCGCGATCGTTGGCGAGGGCGGCGAACTGGAGCACGCCGCCGCGATCCTGCACCCGAAGCTCGGCAGGCCGGTGCGCGAGGCGCTGGGCAAGGGCGCCGCCCTCATCCCCTCCGCCAAGAAGATGGGCGGTATCGGCACGCCGGTCGATGTGCCACTGGGCCACAAGGACGCGGCCTTCGTGCGCAGCCATTTCGACGGCATGGAGGTGCGCCTCGCCGACGCGCCGCGTGCGAACGAGATTCTGGTCGCGATCGTGGTGACCGATTCCGGCCGCCCCCTGCCGCGCGTCGGCGGCCTGCAGAAGCAGGAGATCAAGGGGGAAGACGGACTGCGGTAGTCGGAAGTCAGAGGTCAGAAGTCAGAGGAGTTGCGCCATGGCGGAATCAGTGGCGAGCGGCGGACCCGCAGGCAAGATGGTAGTCCGCAATGTCGGGTTGATGCTGTCCGGCGACCTGAAACGTCCCATCCTCGATGCTGATGCCATTGTTGCCGACAAAGGGCGGATTGTCGCGATCGGCAAGGAGCGAGACTTGGATGCCTCCAGTGCGCAGGTGACGATCGACGCCAAGGGCTGCGCGCTGTCGCCTGGGCTGATCGACAGCCACGTGCACCCCGTGTTCGGCGACTGGACGCCGCGGCAAAGCCAGCTCGGCTGGATCGAGTCATTTCTCAATGGCGGCGTCACCACCATGATCTCGGCGGGCGAGGTGCATCTGCCCGGCCGGCCGAAGGACATCGTTGGGCTGAAGGCGCTGGCGATCACGGCGCAGCGCAGCTTCGATGCGTTCCGGCCGGGCGGCGTGAAAGTGCATGCCGGGGCGCCGGTGATCGAGAATGGCATGGAGGAGCACGATTTCGCCGAGATGGCGAAAGCCGGCGTGAAGCTGCTGGGCGAGGTCGGCCTCGGCTCGGTCAAAGCGGGCGACGAGGCCAAGCGCATGGTCGCCTGGGCGCGCAGGCACGGCATCCAGTCGACCATCCACACCGGCGGCCCGTCAGTGCCGGGCTCCGGCTACATCGACAAGGACGTTGTGCTGGAGGCCGACGCCGACGTGATCGGCCATATCAATGGCGGCCACACGGCGCTCGACCTGAAGCAGATCGACTGCCTGTGCGAGCAATGCAGCCGTGCGATCGAGATCGTGCACAATGGCAACGAGATGGCGGGGCTGCACGCGGTGAAGGTCGCAAAGCAGCTCGGCCAGCTCGAGCGTGTCATTCTCGGCACCGATTCGCCGGCAGGGTCTGGCGTGCAGCCGCTCGGCATCCTGCGAGTCATCGCCATGCTCTCCAGCTTCGGCGACTTGCCGGCGGAGCAGGTGCTCTGCTTCGCGACCGGCAATACGGCGCGCATCCGCAATCTCGATTGCGGGCTGCTGGAGCCCGGCCGGTCCGCGGATTTCGTGTTCATGGACAAGGCGCAGCACAGCTCCGGCCGCGATCTGCTGGATTCCGTGCACAAGGGCGACCTGCCAGGCATCGGCATGGTGGTGATCGACGGCGTGGTGCGCTGCCAGCGCTCTCGCAACACGCCGCCCGCCGACCGGGTGCCGGCGATCGTGCATTGAAGGGGGACAAGCATGGCATCGGCTCACGATTTCAGCTTCAAGGCGATCGACGGATCGGCGCTGCCGCTCAGCAGATTCAAGGGCAAGCCCGTGCTGGTGGTGAATACGGCATCGGAATGCGGCTACACACCGCAATACAAGGATCTCGAGGCGTTGTGGCAGCGCTACCGCGATCGCGGCTTGGTTGTGCTCGGCGTGCCGTGCAACGATTTCGGCGCGCAGGAGCCGGGCTCGGAGAAGGAGATCCAGAGCTTCTGCGAAGTGAACTACGGCGTCGATTTCCCGCTGACCGCCAAGGCGCATGTGACCGGCAAGGAGGCGCACCCGTTCTACAAGTGGGCGGCGGATGTCGCGGGCGAGGCGGCCAGCCCGCGCTGGAACTTCCACAAATACCTGGTCGGGCCCGACGGCGAGCTCGCCGCCTGGTTCGCGACCAAGACCTCGCCGGTCGCGAAGGATGTCACGGCTGTGGTCGAGCAGGCGCTGTCCTAACCCGCGCGCCCGCTCTCTTCGGCGTTCTTCATCGACTTGCGCCGCACCAGCGTATTGAGCGCCTCCACGCCTGCCGAGAAGGCGATGGCGAAGTAGATGTAGCCCTTCGGAATGTGGAAGTGCAGGCCCTCGGCGATCAGCGCCGTGCCGATCAGCAGCAGGAAGGAGAGACACAGCATCTTCACGGTCGGATGATTGTGCACGAAGCGACCGACCGGCGCCGCCGCCACCAGCATCACGATCATCGCGACAACGACGGCCGCCACCATGATGGCCAGGTGGTTCGCCATGCCGACGGCGGTGATCACGGAATCCAGCGAGAACACGATGTCGAGCAGCGCGATCTGGACGATCGCGGCAGCGAACGAGAGATGGGCACGGGCCTTGCCGCCGGTCTCGCCGCCTTCGACCGAATGGTGGATCTCCATGGTCGCCTTGACCAGCAGGAACAAGCCGCCGCCGCCCAGGATGATGTCGCGCCAGGACAGCTCATAACCCCAGAGGGTCGCGATCGGCGTCACCAGGCCCGCGACCCAGGAGATCGAGAACAGCAGCGCCAGGCGAGTCAGCAGCGCCAGCATCAGGCCCCAGCGTCGCGCCGCATCCTGTTGGTCCGGCCGGCATCGCGAGGCGACGATCTGCACGAACATGAGGTTGTCGATGCCGAGCACGATCTCGAGCGCGGCAAGGGTCGCAAAGGCGGCCAGGGCTTCGGCCGTCAGGATTTCGGATAGCATGGGGCTCCTGTCCCTGAGGAAACACGGCAGCCGCGCCAGCCCCTCTGGGGCGGCGCGGCCGGGTTCCCGCTCATATAGGGAACAGGCGCGCCTTTTGCCAGCGGGCCAGCCGGCGATTCGAGCAAACGGCGAAGGGCCGTGCGTTTGCACTCGGCCCGCGCTTGCCCTAGGGTCGGCGGGCAGGGGATGAAATCATGAAGATCAAGGACATCGCCGTCTTCATCGTCGGCAACCCGCCGCCGAGCTTCGGGGGCCGCTACTTCCTGTTCGTGAAGCTGACCACGAACGACGAGATCGCCGGTCTGGGCGAGATCTATTGCGACAGCTTCGGGCCGCAGGTCATCAAGGCGATGGCGGAGGACGTGTTCGGCCGCTACGTCGCCGGCATGGACCCGTTCCACATCGAGAACCTGTGGCGCAAGGTCTACAGCAGCGGCTATTCGCAGCGGCCCGACCCGTCTCTCGTCGGCGTGCTGTCCGGCATCGAGATCGCGCTGTGGGACATCCTCGGCAAGGCGACCGGCAAGCCCGTCTATGAGCTGCTGGGCGGGCTCGTGCACGAGCGCCTGCGCAGCTATACCTACATCTATCCCGAAGCCGGCGAGGACGAGAACATCTACCACAACGCCGAGCTCTCGGCGAAGCGCGCAGCCGAATACGTGAAGCAGGGCTTCACGGCGGTGAAGTTCGATCCTGTCACGCCTTACACCGCATTCGATCCGCGCCAGCCATCGCTCGAAGCGCTCGACCGCGCCGAGAAATTCTGCCGCCTGCTGCGCGAGGCGGTCGGCAGCAAGGCTGACCTCCTGTTCGGCACCCACGGCCAGTTCACCGCCTCCGGCGCCATCCGCCTCGCCAAGCGGATCGAGCCGTACGATCCCCTGTGGTTCGAGGAGCCGACGCCGCCGGAGATGCCGGAGGAGATGGCGCTGGTCGCGCGCGGCACGTCCATCCCGGTCGCGACCGGCGAGCGCCTCTGCACCAAATACGAGTTCTCGCGCGTGCTGGAGCTGCGCGCCGCCTCGATCCTGCAGATGGCGCTGGGGCGCGTCGGAGGCCTTTGGGAAGCGAGGAAGATCGCGGCGATGGCCGAGACGCACTATGCCCAGATCGCGCCGCACCTCTATTGCGGACCGGTGGAAGGCGCGGCGAACATCCAGTTCGCCGCCTCGCTCCCCAACTTCCTGATCCTCGAAAGCATCCAGACCTGGGGCGGCTTCCATAGCCAGCTCCTGAAGAAACCAATCCTTTGGGAGGACGGCTACGTCATTCCATCGACCGAGCCGGGGCTCGGCATCGAGCTGAATGAGGAGGTTGCCTTGGCGCATCCCTACACGGGCGATCGGCTGCACCTCGAAATGACCAATCATCCGGTGCCATAGGATGCGCTACGGCTTCATCGGACTTGGCCACCTCGGCAACCATCTGGCCGCGAGCCTGCTGCGGCACGGCTTCGCGCCTTGCGTTCATGATCGAAACCGCGCCGCGGCCGACGCCCTGATCGCGAAGGGCGCGAGCTGGGCGGAAACTCCGAAGGATTTGGCCGCGGCGTGCGATGCCGTCATCACATGCCTGCCCTCGCCGGCGGCGAGCGAAGCCGTCCTGACCGGCGCGGACGGTATTCTCGCGGGCCTCAAGAAAGGCGGGGCCTGGATCGAGATGAGTACGCTCGGCCGCGACGAGATCCTGCGGCTGGCGAAGCTTGCCGAAGCGCAAGGCGTCGCTGTGCTGGAATCCCCGGTGACCGGTGGCGTGCATCGCGCCGCGGAGGGTGAGATCACGATCCTGGCCGGCGGCGACAAGGCGCTGTTCGAGCGCCACCGGCCCGCCCTGGAAGCGATGGGCGGGGCGATCTTCCACATGGGCCCGCTGGGCTCGGCCGCCGTGATCAAGGTCATCACCAACATGCTCGCCTTCATCCACCTGGTGGCGGCGGGCGAGGCCTTGATGCTGGCGAAGAAAGGCGGCCTCGACCTGGCGCAGAGCTTCCATGCGATCCGTGCCAGCTCCGGCAACAGCTTCGTGCACGAAACGGAAAGCCAGCTCGTGCTGAACGGCAGCTATGACATCGGCTTCACGATGGATCTTGCCTGCAAGGATCTCAGTTTCGCCATGGGGCTGAGCCGCGAGTTCGGCGTTCCCGTGGAGCTGGCGCGCCGGACGGCGGAGATCTTCCAGCACGGCCGCGCGGCCTATGGCGGCGCGGCGCAATCGACCCGGATCGTGAAGCTGCTGGAGGATAGGCTGGGAACCGATTTGCGCGCACCCGGATTTCCGGCCAGACTGACCGACTGACCGCTTCCATCCGTGAGGAGCGAGGCCCATGTCGAGCATTCGTCTCGCTTTGGCGATCCTGTGCACGTTGTGGAGCGCGAGCGCCCTGGCGCAGACCGGCGACGTGCCGCGCGTGGATGTCGCGCTGGTGCTGACGGTCGACGCGTCCGGCAGCATCGACCCGCAGGAGTTTCGCCTTCAGAAAGAGGGCATCGCGGGCGCTGTCGCCGATCCGCAGGTCTTGTCCACCATTCAATCGGGACGCAGCGGCCGGATCGCCATCGCCTATGTCGAATGGGGCGCACCCGCGGCGCCGAAGCTGGTGGTCGACTGGATGCTGGTGGGCGATGCCGACAGCGCCGCGTCCTTCGGCGGCGCCGTCCTTGCCGCGCCGCGCTCGGTGCAGAGCTACAATGCGATCGGCGACGCGATCGACCTTGCGATCGGCCTGCTTGCCGCTTGCCCGTGCCAGCCCACCCGCCGGATCATCGACGTTTCCGGGGACAATCCGGACAACCGAAGCCATCACCCCGGACCGCTGGCGCGCGATGCCGCGGTTGCGCAGGGAATCACGGTCAATGCGCTGGCCATCGTGCAGGACGACAGGCTTGGCCCCGGCGGACGGCCATGGCTGGTCGAGACCTACGAGCGAACCATTGTCGGCGGGTTCGGCGCCTTCGCCATGGCAGCCAACAGCCGAGCAGACTTCGCCCGTGCGCTGCGCGACAAGATGGTGCTGGAGATTTCCGGCGCAGCCCCGGCTTTCCCGGAAGGCATGGCCGCCCGAATGCCCTGAACCATTTGGGCCAGCAATGGCTTGTGATCTTCCGCAGGATTGACAGGCGAGGAAACCGCCCGGCACAGTGTTGCCGAGGCTTTGCGTCAGAACCATAAAAACGACAAGAGACTATATTCTTGCGGGGGACACGATGGTCTCGGCTGCGGCCGTGGAAGCAAAGGGCGTCTCCAAGGTATTCGGCGCCGGCCAGGACAGTGTCAGGGCGCTCGACAGCGTTTCCGTCACGATCCGGGAAAACGAATTCTTCACGCTGCTTGGCCCGTCGGGCTGCGGGAAGACCACACTGCTGCGCCTGATCGCCGGGTTCGATTTCCCGACCGAAGGCGAGATCCTGCTCTATGGCCAGGACATCGCGCCACTGCCGCCGTTCAAGCGGCCGGTGAACACGGTATTCCAGAACTATTCGCTGTTCCCGCACATGACGGTCGGCCAGAACATCGGCTTTGGGCTCGAGATGCTGGGCCGTTCCAAAGCCGAGGTCAGCGCCCGAGTGACCGAGATGCTGCGCCTGGTGCGCATGGAGGAGCTGCGCAACCGCAAGACCAGCCAGATTTCCGGCGGTCAGCAGCAGCGTGTTGCCCTGGCGCGGGCGCTGGCGCCGCAGCCCAAGGTGCTGCTGCTGGACGAGCCGCTCTCCGCCCTTGACTACAAGCTGCGCAAGGACATGCAGATCGAGCTGAAGCGGCTGCAGCACGAAACCGGCATCACCTTCATCTTCGTCACGCACGACCAGGAGGAAGCCCTGACCATGTCCGACCGCATCGCGGTCATGTCGAAGGGGCACATCCTGCAGGTCGGCGCGCCGCGCGACATCTACGACCATCCTGCCGAGCGGTTCGTCGCCAATTTCATCGGCGAAACCAACTTCCTGAAGGGCGAAGTGGCGGAAACCGCCATTGGACACGCGAGCGTGCGCCTCGACTGCGGTGGGGCAGCCATCTCCGCGACGCTGCCGAGCGGGTTCATGCCGACCGGCAAGGTGACCATAGTCGTCCGGCCGGAGCATGCGCAGGTGGTCGGCGACACTGTCCCCGCGACGATCAAAGGCACGCTCGAGAATATCGTCTATTTCGGCACCGACACGCACTATCACCTGCGGCTGGAAGACGGCGGCGAGTTCATCGTGCGGCAGCAGAACAGCCGCACCAATCCGGCCAGCTTCGCGCGCGGGGACCCTGCGGGCGTATTCATCGGCGACAATGCCGCCCAGGTGCTGAGGGACTGAGACCATGGCGAGCGCGCGGGACGTCGGCAGCACCGTTGAGAGCAGGGGCATCCAGGCCCGAGCAAGCGCCCGCGAAGCCGCCGCCGCCGCGGAGCGCAAGGATCTCCGCAACCGCTGGTACCTGATGGCGCCTTCGCTCGTCATCATCATGCTGGCCGCGGTCGGGCCGCTGTTCATCATGGCGGTCTATTCGGTTCTGGCAAAAGGCGACTATGGCGGCGTGACGGGCACGTTCTCGACCGACGCATGGGTCGGCGTCGTGCTGGAGCGCGACATCTTCGACGATACACTGAGCTTCGCCGACGCGCACACGATCATCTTCTGGCGCAGCGTCAGCCTGGCCGGGTACACCACCATCCTGACCCTGATATTCGGGTTCCCAACGGCCTATTTCATCACCACCCGGCCGGAGCGCCAGCGCGACATCTGGCTGTTCCTGGTGACCATCCCGTTCTGGACCAACCTGCTGATCCGCACGTTCGCAATCCAGGAACTCATCCGCCGCGACGGCATCTTCAACAACCTGTTTCAGTGGGCGCACATCATCGACCAGCCGATCCAGATGCTGGACACCGACTTCGCGATCGCGATCGGCATGGTGTACGTCTACCTGCCGCTGATGGTGCTGCCGATCTATGCCAGCATGGAGAAGCTCGACTTCCGCATGATCGAGGCGGGCTATGATCTCTATGCGGGCCGGTTCGCGGTCCTGCGGCGGATCATCATCCCACTGGTCAAGCCCGGCGTCATCGCCGGCTCCATCCTGGTCTTTATCCCGGCGATCGGCGCCTATGTCACGCCGGCGCTGCTGGGCGGCGGAAGGAACATGATGGTGAGCAACCTCATCTCCCTCCAATTCGGGCAGGGCCGCAACTGGCCGCTTGGCGCAGCCCTCTCCATCACGCTCATGGCGATCGTGATGGCCGCCCTCCTCGTCTATGTGCGCAATGCCTCGCGCGCATCGATGCGAACGCACTAGGCGACCATGGCAACCGAAACCGGCTCATCCACCATCGATCGCGCCCCGGTGCTCAACGTATCGCCGAGCCGGGCCAGGCCGTTTGTCGTCAACCGCATGCCGGGCTTCGGCACCATGGCGCTTTTCATGTTTCTCATGCTCTATGCGCCGCTGTTCCTGCTCGTGATTTTCTCCTTCAACGAGCGCGAGTCGGTTGCGGTCTGGGGCGGGGTTTCGCTCAAGTGGTATCGGGCCGCCTGGGCCGACCGCGAGATCAAGGAGGCGGCTTTCCGGTCCCTGTGGCTGGCCGCGACAGCCGCGACCATCGCGACCTGCGCCGCCACGCTGGCGGCGATCGCCACCACGCGCACGCGGCCGTTTCGCGGCCTGACAACCGTCTATGCCGTCATCAACATGCCGCTGATGGTGCCGGAGATCGTGACCGCGGTGGCATTGCTGATCTTCTTCGCCTCGATCAAGGTCGCGACCGGCTATACCGGCGCCGGCTATCTGGTGGCGGCACATTCGGCCTTCTGCATCCCGTTCGCCTACCTGCCGATCCGCGCGCGCCTGGAATCGATGGATGCGACGCTGGAGACCGCCGCGGCCGACCTCTATGCCTCGCCGATTCAGGCATTCCGGCGCATCACGCTGCCGCTGCTGTGGCCGGGGATCATCGCGGGTTTCATGCTGGCGTTCGTCACATCGCTGGACGACGTCGTCATCACCGATCATATCAAGTCGGCCGGCATGGAGACCCTGCCGACCTACATGCTGGGACAGTTGCGTCGATCGATGACGCCGGAGGTCAACGCGGTTTCCGCGATCTTCTTCGCGCTGTCGGTCCTGCTTGTTACGTTCTTCTTCTTCATGAACAGGAAGAAGTGAACTGGGATGGCTTTCAAAAAGGGAGAGACGTCGATGAAGCTCAGACTGTTAGGCGCCGTTGCCTGCCTTGCTTTGGCGGTTTCGGCCAGTGCTGCCCTCGCCGATGGCGAGCTGCAGATCTACAACTGGGGCGACTATACGAACCCCGACCTGGTCAAGAAGTTCGAGGACAAGTACAACGTCAAGGTCACCGTCACCGACTACGATTCCAACGACACGGCGCTCGCCAAGGTGCGCGCCGGCGGCCACGGCTTCGACATCGTGGTCCCGTCCGCGAGCTTCGTGCCGGTCTGGATCAAGGACGGCCTGTTGCTCGAAAGCCGCCCGGACCAGATGGAGAATTTCAAGAACATGGACCCGCGGTGGGTCGACGTGCCGTTCGACCCGGGCCGCCACTACACCGTGCCATGGCAGTGGGGCACCACTGGCATTCTTCTCAACACCAAGTACTCGAAGGCGGACCCGAACACTTCCGCGATTTTCCTCGACCCGCCGGATGAGTTGAAGGGCAAGATCAACGTCGTGCCGGAAATGTCCGACGTCATGAACCTTGCCATCCACTATGTGGGCGGCGAGTGGTGCTCCGACGACAAGGCGATGCTCAAGCAGGTGCGCGACACGTTGATGAACGCCAAGCAGTACTGGATGTCGATGGACTACGGCAACCAGGAGAAATACGAGAAGGACGACATCATCGCGGGCGTGAACTGGAATGGCTCCACGCTGCGAGCCCGCCTGAAGAATCCGACAATCGTCTACGGCTACCCGAAGGAAGGCTATCCGATCTGGATGGACAACGTCGCCGTCCTGAAGGACGCCAAGAACGTCGAGAACGCCAAGCTGTTCCAGAACTTCATCATGGATCCTGAGAACGCCGCGCTGATCTCGGCCTTCGCGAAATACGCCAACGGCATCAAGGGGTCTGACAAGTTCATGCCGGCCGACATCAAGGACGCGCCGGAGATCAACGTGCCAGAGCAATTCGTGGCCGCGGGCGCGTTCCAGCTCCAGTGCGAACCGGCGGTGAACGATATCTACACCAAGATCTGGACCGAGCTGCAGAAGTAGGGCTCATCCTCGAAGCCCCGGCGGGTCCTCTGCCGGGGCTCTCTTTTTGCCTCGATGGGACTCCGTCATGAGCGATCTTGATCTCTGCTACATGCCTGCGACCGAAGCACTGGCGCTGTTTCGCGCGCGCAAGCTCTCGCCGGTCGAATTGATGAAGGCCGTGATCGCGCGTGCGGAGAGGGTGAACAAGAAGGTCAACGCCTTCACCTTCACCCATTTCGACGAGGCACTGGCAGGCGCGCGCAAGGCGGAGGCGAAATACGCCAAAAGCGGCGTGCGTCTGGGCGCGCTCGAGGGGCTGCCTATCGGCATCAAGGACGAGAGCTGGATCGCGGGCAAGCCGACCTCGTACGGGTCGCTGATCTACAAGGACCACGTACCGACCACGACCTCGGTCAACAACGAGCGCATCCTGAAGGCGGGCGCAATCGTGCATGCGCGCACCGCCACGCCCGAATTCTCATGTTCGTCCGCCACGCATACGCGCTTGTGGGGTGTCACGCGCAATCCGTGGAACCCCCGATTCACGACGGGCGGCTCGTCGGGCGGCTCGGGGGCGAGCCTGGCGTCGGGGACCAGCGCGCTCGCCATGGGTTCGGACATCGGCGGGTCGATCCGCATTCCCGCGTCCTGCTGCGGAGTGGTGGGCTACAAGCCGCCCTATGGCCGCAACACCGACGATCCGCCATTCAACCTCGATCCCTATTGCCACACCGGCCCGCTGGCGCGAACGGTGTCCGATGCGATCCTGCTGCAGAACGTGATCTGCGGCCCCAGCCCGACCGACATCGCGAGCCTCCGGCCGAAGCTGCGCCTGCCCACGCAGTACAAGTCGATCAAGGGCTGGCGCATCGCATATTCGATCGATCTCGGCTTCTTCAATGTGGACAAGGAGGTCGCCGCCAACACGAAAGCGGCGCTGGAGGTCTTTCGCTCACTCGGCGCGACGGTCGACGAGGTGGACCTAGGCTGGACCATCGAGGCGCTGAAAGCCGGCGTCGACCACCTCAACCATTTATTCGGCGGGCAGATGGCCGCCTATGCCAGGAAACACCGCAAGCTGATGACGCCCTATGCAGTGGATTTCGCCAAGCACGGCGCCAAGTCGAAAGCCGCCGATTTCCTGCGATCCATGGAGGTGGCGACGAAAATGTATGCCACGCTCGGGCCGGTCCTCGAGAAATACGACGTGCTGATCTGCCCGACCACCGCGCTGCCCGCGGTGCGCGCGGATTTCGATCCGACGCTGCACGACGTGCGGATCAACGGCAGGAAGCTGGAGGTCTGGCCGATCCTCGCATGGTGCATGACGACGCCCTTCAATACCATGAGCCGGTGTCCGGTCCTGTCGGTCCCCTCAGGGCGGGCCGGCAACGGCGTGCCGACCGGGATCCAGATCGTCGGCCGCACCTATTGCGATGCCGACGTGTTTCGCGCGGGCATGGCGTTCGAGACGGCGGCCGGCGGCTGGTATGGGGAGCCGAAGACCAGGCCGTCCATCTGAAGCAGGCTCACGCGATCAGCAGCTCGACATCCGCGGCATCCAGTGCCTGCGCCAGGTCTGCGGGCGGGGCGCCGTCGGTCACGATGAGGTCGATCTCCGCCAATGGGCAGGCGGCGATCAGGCCCTTGGCGCTGAACTTGCTGCGGTCGGCCGCGACGATCAAGCGCTCGGCGCGCTCGACCAGCACGCGGCAGACCTCTACCTCGCACATGTGGTGGTCCATCACGCCGAACTCGCGGCTGATGGCGGCGGCGGAGATGATGGCCGTCTCCGCGGTGAACTGCCCGAGGAACGCGAGGCAGGCCGGCCCATAGGCAGCGCAATCGTCGGCGCGCACCTCGCCGCCGGCCAGGTAGACGCGGTTGCCATCGCCCGGCGCCAGCATCTGGGCGACCGGCGCGGAGATCGTCACGGTGGTGAGTCCGCGATGGCCGCGCAGCGCCTCCGCCACATAGAGGGTGGTGCTGCCGCTGTCGATCAGCAGCGACTCGCCGTCCTTCACCGTGCGCGCGATCGCCTGGGCGATGCGCCTCTTCGCGCCCATGTTGGCGGCCATGCGGCGCTGCAGCGGCTCGTCATCGCGGCTCTCCGGCCACAGCACGTTGCCGTGCTGCTTCACCAGGATTCCTTTGGCGGCCAGCGTCCGCACGTCGCGCCGGATGGTCTCGGTCGAGACCTGCAGCACGTCGGCCAGCGCGCTGACACTGAGCACGCGGTCGCGGCGCAGCCGCTCCACCAGGTCCTCCTGGCGGGGATTGAGGCGCAGCGATGTCCAGCCTCCTTCCGATGCCATGCAATTTACTCTAGCCGATCTCGGCGCCGGGCGAGATGCCGAGGCGGCGGCGGAAGCGGTCGGCCCACGCGCGCAGCAAACGGTCCGCAACGATGCCGAGGAACGCCACGCACAGACCGGCAACGATGCCGCGCCCGGTATCGACCTTGGTCAGAGCGATATAGACCTCCTGCCCCAGGTCGCGCGTGCCGACGAGCGCGGTAATGACGAGCATGGACAACGCGAACAGGATGGTCTGGTTGATGCCGAGCATGATCTCCGGCAGCGCGAGCGGAAGCTGCACCCGCCACAGGATCTGCCGCCGCGTGCAGCCGGTCGCGACCGCCGCCTCGATCAGGTGCGCCGGCACCTGGCGGATGCCGTGGATCGTGTAGCGCACTGCCGGCGTGACGGCGAAGGCCACGATGGCGATTAGCGCGGTGACATCGCCGACACGGAACAGCATGACCACCGGGATGAGATAGACGAAGGAGGGCAGGGTCTGCAGCGTGTCCACCACCACGCGCTGCACCTGGTCGAGCCATCGGCTGCGCGTTGCGAGGATTCCAAGCGGAATGCCGATCGCGCATGAGAGGAAGGCCGAAATCGCGCACAGATAGATCGTTGTCATCGCCTTGTCCCACAGTCCGACCAGCGCGATGAATGCGATCAGGAGTCCGCAGAGCAAGGCGAGATTGCGGTCCCTGAGGCGCCAGCCGGCATAGGCAGCGATCAGCACCGCGCCCACCCAGGGCACGGCCAGCAGGGTGAGCTTGATGGGATTGAGGACGTAGATGAGGAGGGAGACCCGCACCGCCTCGAAATAGTCGAAGTAGTTGACATTGATCCACTTGACGAGTTCGCCCCAGACCGGCGCCGTGGTGATGGTCATCCCGTGCGGCACCTCGGCGAAGAACGGGACGTAGCGGCCGAGCAGGGTGGTCACGGCCAGCGCCGCGATGCCGGCGAGCAGATGCGGATGCCGCCGATGGAAGGGCGTGCCGGGGCGATAGAGCTCTGCCTTCGCATCGGCCGCGGCCTGGCTCAGCCGGTCGAGCGCGATGGCGAGGGCGGTGATGGCAAGCCCGGCCTCGAGCCCGACGCCGATCTTCTGGTTGCGCAGCGCGAACAGCACGTCGTAGCCGAGGCCGTCGGCACCGACCATCGAGGCGATGATGACCATGTTGAGGGTCAGCATGATGACCTGGTTGACGCCGACCATCATGGTCGGCTTGGCGCTGGGCAGCAGGATGCGCCAGAGCATCTGGCGCCGCGTGCAGCCGGTCATCCGCCCCAGCTCCTGGATTTCCGTCGGCACGCGATGCAGCGCCAGGGTGGTGGCGCGCACCATCGGCGGCATGGCGAAAGCCACCGTGGCGATCAGCGGCGTCACCGGCGTGAAGCCGAACAGGAACAGGATCGGGATGATGTAGGCAAAGGCGGGGACCGTCTGCATCAGGTCCAGCAGTGGGCGAACGAAATAATGGTCGAAGCGCGCGTGGCGATAAGCGGCGACGCCCATGATGAGGCCGATCAGCACGCCGACCGGCACACAGACGATGACGAACGCCAAGGTCAACATGGCGCGGTCCCACTGCCCGAACAGGGCCAGGTAGAAGAAGCAGAGGAAGGCAACCCACGCCGTGCGCCGACCGCCGAGGGCATGTCCCATCAGCGCGACAGCAGCCAGTATGCCGATCCAGGACAGGCGCGGAATGACTGCGGCATCGGGACCGTCGCCGAGCTCGAAGCCCTCCGCCAACAACCGAACGGTGAAGTCCAGGGGTACTTGCAGAACGGCGGAAATTCCCCGCGTGATCGGAACGTCCTGGTTCTCCGGCGTGATGGCATGGAGGAAGAGTTTGAACAGGCCCGAGATTTCCTTTGCCAGCGGGACCACCACGGCCTTGGGATACTCGGCCGCCCACGGCGCCAGCCCATGCTGCATGCCGAGCGCAAGCGTGCCCGCCAGCAGCACGATCCAGATGAGTGCCGGCCAGGCCGTGCGCTGCCGCGGCGCGGTGCCGAGCGCGAGGTCGGTCATGGCGCCGTCCCGTTGCTGCGGCCAAGCAGCATGTCGAGGATCGGCTGCGGCGCAAGTTCGCCGATCAGCCGGCCCTCGGCATCGACCACCGCGTGCGGCCTGCCGGATTCGATTATGCGGCCGGCGATCGCGCCGATCTTGTCGGTATCGCGCACCTGGCCGATGAAGGTATGCGCGCTGTTGAGCGGCTGCATCAGGCTCTTTGCCGACATGACCTTGCTGCGCTGGACGTCGCGCGTGAACTCCGCGACATAGTCGGTGGCCGGATGCAGGATCAGCTCTTCCGGCGTTCCGATCTGGATGACCGCGCCATCCTTCATGATCGCGATGCGGTCGGCGAGGCGGATGGCCTCGTCGAAATCATGCGTGATGAAGACGATGGTCTTCTTGAGGACGCCCTGCAGGCGCTGCAGTTCCACCTGCATCTCGCGCCGGATCAGGGGATCGAGCGCGGAAAACGGCTCGTCCAGGAACCATAGCTCCGGCCCCACCGCGAGCGACCGTGCAATGCCGACGCGCTGCTGCTGTCCGCCCGACAGCTCGCGCGGATAGGCGAGCTCGCGCCCCTTCAAGCCGACCAGCTCGATCACCTCGCGCGCACGCGCGATCCGCGCCGTTCTTCGCACGCCCTGGATCGCCAGCGGGAACGCGACGTTGTCGAGCACGCTGAGGTGCGGCAGCAGCGCGAAGTTCTGAAACACCATGCCCATCTTGTGCCGGCGAATCTCGATCATGTCCCGCTCGCCGGCCTTCAGCAGGTCGCGGCCCTCGAACACGACCTCGCCCGCGCTCGGCTCGATCAGCCGCGACAGGCATCGCAGCAGGGTCGATTTTCCGGAGCCGCTGAGGCCCATGACGATGAAGATCTCGCCTTCCGCGACGTCCAGGCTGACATCGCGCACCGCGCCGACCAGGCCGGCAACGGCCAGGGCGTCGGCATCCGGCGGTTGCGCGCGGCCGGCCAGGAAGGTGTCGGCGTTCTCGCCGAACAGCTTCCAGACATGACGGCAGGAGAGCTTCACCGGATGCCCGGCGCTCTCAACCGACTGCTGTCGTCCTACCGCCATGCTCGGCGTTCCCGTCGCATTCCGCCCGGTCGCAGTTTGTCCCTGACGAAACGGGCCGGCAAGCGCATCACTTGCCGGCCCATCCATGTGCCGTACTCGGCGGCCGCTATTGTCCGGCCCAGCCCTTGATCTTGTCCTGATTGGCGGCGATCCAGGCGTCGGCCACTTCGTCGACGCTCTTGCCGTCGAGATCGACCTGCGCGATCAGCGCATTCATCTCGTCGCCGTCGAACTGGAACGCCTTGGTGATCTTGTAGGCGACCGGCCACTTGTCCTTCATGCCGGCCCAGCCGTATTTCCAGATCTCGCCGTGGGGCTTGCCGCAATCGTAGGCGAGATCGGGATTGGCGCCCCATTTCGGGTCGTTGTAGCACTCCGGCGTCCATTCCGGGAATTGCACCCACTCGCCCTTGTATTTGGCCGGTGCCCAATGCGGCGAATAGATCCAGAGCAGGATCGGTGCCTTGCGCTGGTAGGCCGATTCCAGTTCGGCGAACATGTTGGCGTCGGTGCCGGCGTGCACGACCTCATAGTTGAGGCCGAGCGCTTCCACGCGCTCGTCATCGAAGCCGCCCCAGGTCACCGGCCCGCTGAGATAGCGGCCCTTGGGCGCCGTTTCGGCGGTCGAGAAGGCTTCGGCGCAATCGTTCAGCGCCTTCCAGTCGGGCAGGCCCGGGCACTTCTCCTTCATGTATTCGGGGAACCACCATTCCTCCTTGGCCTTGGGGCCGAGCGGACCGAGATTCTCGGTCTTGCCGGTCTTGTCCGCCTCGGCCATCGCTTCCTTGGCGGTGGTGTCCCAATATTCCAGGCCGACGGTAAGGTCGCCGGTCGGCAGGCCGGTGCCGATGCTGGCGAGGTAGTCGGCGTTCACGACCTCGACCTTGTAGCCGTAGGATTCCAGGATCTTCGCCAGGATCTTGGTGTCGAGCACGGCGCCGGTCCAATCGAAGTTCGCCAGCTTGATCGGGTCGGTGCTTTCCGGAACTTCCGCCACGGCGGGCGCGGCCGTCGCAACGAGGGTCAGCGCCGCCAGGCCGGTTAGCGCGCCGCCCGCAAACATTTTCTGCATCGTTGCCTCCACTGTCGTCGGGCCGAGCTTCGCCCTTTGCTGATTGGTCGCTCGGCTCCAAGTCCAACATGGAAACCGGCGTGCTCGCAAGCAAAATGTTAATATCCTGTGGTTGAGTTTGCCTGTTTGTTGTTTTGATGCTGGAGTTTTGGCGAGTCGTGTGGTTTTCTGCTGCCAAAAGAGCCAGGGAGCCGCCCAGCCGTGTCCCTATCCGTGTCCGCCACCCGCCATGCCGAAATCCTGATCCTGGGCGGCGGCATCCTCGGCTGTTCGATCGCCTACCACCTCACGCGCGCCGGCAAGCGCGACGTGGTGATCCTCGAGAAAAGCGGGCTGACGCATGGTGCGACCTGGCACGCCGCTGGCCTCGTCGGGCAGCTCCGCTCCTCGCGCAATACCACGCGCATGCTGAAATTCTCGGTCGAGCTCTATGACCGGCTGGAAGCGGAGACCGGCCAGGCGATCGACTGGAAGAAATACGGCTCGCTGCGGCTCGCCTGCTCCGAGCAGCGCGAGATGGAGAACCGCCGCCTGATGACCATGGCGAAGAGCTTCGATCTTGAGATGCGGTGGCTCTCGCCGCAGCGCTCGCAGGAGCTGTTCCCGCTGATGAGCACGGAGGACGTTCGGTCCGCGATCTACATCCCGAGCGACGGCTACATCGATCCGGCCAGCGTCGCCCAGGCGCTGGCGAAGGGCGCCAAGGACAAGGGCGCGCAGATCGTGATCGGCGAGCGCGCAACCGGCTTCAAGGTCGAGAACGAGCGCGTGACGCGGGTCGAGACCGACAAGGGTGCCTGGACCTGCGAGCTGCTGGTCAACGCCTGCGGCATGTGGGGGCACGAGGTCGGCACGCTCGCCGGCGTGCGCGTGCCGTCCTTCGCGGTGGAGCACCAGTACCTCATCACCGACCCGATCCCCGATGCGCCCAAGCGCATGCCGACCATGCGCGATCCCGATCATCTGGTCTATTACAAGCCGGAGGTGCGCGGGCTGGTGGTCGGCGGCTACGAGCCGGATACGCAGCCGTTCGCGCCGGGCGGTATTCCGCGCGAATTCGCGCAGGAGCTGCTGCCCGGCAACTTTGACCGCTTCGAACAGCTGGCGAAGCTGGCGGCCAAGCGCACGCCGATCATTAACCAGGTCGGCGTGCGGCAATTGCTGAACGGGCCGATCCCCTATTCGGCCGACGGCGACTTCGTCATGGGAAAGGCGCCGGAGCTGGCCAACTATTTCGTCTGCGCCGGTTTCCTTTACGGCATCGCGGCCGGGGGCGGCGCCGGACGCATGATGGCGGAGTGGGTACTGGAGGGCCGGCCCAGCCTCAACCTGTGGCCGCTGGATATCCGCCGTTTCGGCTTTCACCATGCGACGAAGCACTTCATGTATGCCCGTGCGGTGGAGCTGTACGGCAACCACTACAAGTTCGCCTTTCCGGGCAAGGAGCATGAGACCCGGCGCGGCATCCGCCGCTCGCCGCTCTATGAGACCTTGAAGGCGCGCGGAGCGGTGTTCGGCTCGCGCGGCGGCTGGGAGCGGCCGAACTGGTTCGCGCCGGAAGGCATCGAGCCGAAGGATAGGCCGGATTTCGATCGTGCGAAGACCAATTGGTTCCAGCAGGTCGGCGAAGAGCACAAGGCGGTGCGCGAGCGCGTGGCCCTCATCGACCAGACCTCGTTCTCCAAGTTCGAGCTGATCGGACCGGGTGTCGTTCCGTTCCTGCAGCGCATCGCCGTCTCCAACATGGACCGGCCGGTCGGCAGCGTCATCTATACCCAGCTCTGCAACGAGCGGGGCGGGATCGAGTGCGACCTCACCTTCACGCGGGTGGCGGCGGACCGCTACTACTTCGTCACCGGCGCGGCCTTCGGCAAGCACGATGCGCACTGGATCGAGAGCCAGTTTCGCAAGGATGGGTCGGTGCAGCTGGTCGATGTGACCTCGGCACGCGCTGTCATCAATCTCTGCGGGCCGAAGGCGCGCGACGTGCTGGCGAAGGTCGCAGAGGAAGATGTTTCCAACGCCGCCTTTCCGTTCGCGGCCATGCGCAAGATCACGATCGGCGCCGCGCCGGTGCGTGCGATCCGCATC
>DASSBF010000182.1:0-7941 GCA_035699005.1 Dongiaceae bacterium | reverse complement strand
AACAGCACGCCGAACGTGATGGCGGCGGCGAGCGGCGACCACCACTGGGTCGACGGCGCGAAGAACGTGACGTCGCGTCCCCTGAAATCGATTGTCATGTGGAACACCAGCGGGAGCAGTCCGAGCACGGTCGTCAGCTTGGTCAGGATGACGGGCCGCAGCCGCTGCACGCCGGTCAGCAGCAGCGCATCGCGCCGCGACCTCGCGGTCTTCTTGAGGTGATCGTAGGTATCGATCAGCACGATGTTGTTGTTGACGATGATGCCGGCGAGCGCGATGACGCCGATGCCCGTCATCACGATCCCGAACGGCTGGTGCAGGATCAGGAGGCCGAACATGACGCCGATCGACGACATGACGACGGCGGTCAGGACCAGGAAGACCGAGAAGAAGCTGTTGAATTGCAGCAGCAGGATCAGCGTGATCAGGAACATGGTGGCGCCGGCGGCGAGCGTCAGGAAGTTGGCGGATTCCGCGCGGTCCTCCTCCTCGCCCTTGAACGTCACGCCGACCGAGGGGTCGAGGCCTGGATTGGTGGCGAGCCAGGCCTTGATCTTCTCCAGCTCTGCGTAGGCCTGGACGCCAGGCTTCACGTCGGCCTCGACCTTGATGGTGCGCGTGCCGTCGACGCGGTGGACCAGAGCGAGCTTCGGCTTTGCGCTGCGCTGGACGAAGTTGCTGAGCGGGACGGAGCCGCCGCTGATCGGGATGCGAAGCTGGTCGAGCTCGCTGATGTTGCGCACGTCGGACGGGAAGCGCGCCACGATGTCGATCTCGTCGTCGGCGTCGTCCGGCCGGTAGTCGCCGAACTTGAGGCCGCGTGTGACAAGCTGGATCACGTCGCCGACGGCCGTGACATCGAGGCCGTATTTCGCCGCTTCGCCGCGGTCGACGTCCAGCTCCCACTCGATGCCGGGAACGGGGCGCGAATCCTGCTGGTCGACGAGGCCTGGCATGCTGTCGAGCTTCTTGCGCACGATGTCGGCGGCGGCCTCCAGGGCCGCGAAATCGGGAGAGGTCAGCTGCAGCGAAACCGCCTTGCCGCCGCTGGGACCGCCTTCGTCCTTGGTGAGTTCGATCTGGATCCCGGGGATTGCGGCGGTGCGGTCGCGGATCTCCGCCAGGACGGCGTCGACCTTGCGCCTCTTGTCCCAGTCGGCGAATTCCAGCGTGATGGTGCCGATCACGTCCTCGGCCAATTCCTCGCCGCCGGAACGGCCGCCCACGTCCGCCTTGGTCACGCTATAGACGCTGTTCAGATCGTGATGCTCGGCATTCATCGCCAGCACCTGGCGCTCGACCGCCTTGACCAGGTTGTCGCGTTCGTTGACCGACATGTTGCCGCGGGCATGAATCTGCACCTGCGCGACGTTCGGCTCCACTTCGGGGAAGAACTCGACGCCCGCACTGAACATGACCGATGCGGCAACCGTGGCGATCAGGATGCCAAGACCGGTGAAGATGACGATCACCGGGTGGCGGAGCGCGCCCCGCAACGCGATCAGGTAGAACCAGTCCAATCCACGCGCGCGGGCCAGTTGCTGCTCCGCCGACAGCCGCTCCGCCTCAACGGCATGCAGGCCTTCGCCGTTCGGCTTGCCGATCAGCGCGCCGATGCAGGGAATGAAGATCATCGCCATCAGCAGCGACGCGAACAGGGTCGCCGTCAGGGTGATGGGCAGGTATTTCATGAACTCGCCGGTCGTGCCCGGCCAGAACGCCATCGGGCCGAAGGCCGCGATGATGGTGGTGATGGAGGAAAAGATCGGCCAGGCCATGCGCTTGGTCGCTTCAGCATAGGCGTGGCGGCTGTCCATGCCGTTCAGCATGCAGCGGTCGGCGTACTCCACCAGGATGATGGCGCCATCGACCAGCATCCCGGTTGCCATGATGAGGCTGAACAGCACGACGATATTGATGCTGATGCCGAAGCCGGCCAGCATCAGGATGCCGATCAGGAATGAGCCCGGGACTGCAATGCCGACGATGAGCCCGCCGCGCAGCCCGAGCGAAGCGACAATGACGATGAGAACCAGCAGGACCGCGGTGATGAGGCTGTTTTCCAGCTCGCCCAGCATGTCGCGGATTTCCTTGGAGCTGTCCTGCGAAAACGTGACCTTGACCTGCGAGGGCCAGGACTTGCTTTCCTCCGTAACCAGCGCGCGGACCTGGTTGATGGTGTCGATGATGTTCTCTCCGGCGCGTTTCGAGACCTCGATGCCGATCGCCGGCAGGCCGTCGATGCGGGCGATCGATTCCGGGTCCTTGAAGGTGCGGCGCAGGCTGGCGATGTCCTTGACCCGGACGACGGCATCGCCATTGACCTTCAGCGGCATCTCGAGGATGTCGTCCGCTGTTTCGAACAGGCCCGGCACCTTGATCGCGAAGCGGCCCTGTCCGGTATCCATCGTGCCGGCGGCGACCAGGCGGTTGGAACGCGCGACGATCGTGCCGATCTGGTCGAGCGAGAGGCCGTAGGCCTCGACCCTCAGGGGGTCGATGACCAACTCCACAAGCTCCTCGCGCTCGCCGCTCATGGTGGCTTCGAGGACGGCGGGAATCGCTTCGATCTTGTCCTGCAGATTGGTCGCGAGGCGGCGCAGCGCCCGCTCCGGCACGTCTCCGGACAGCGTCACCAACAGGACCGGGAAGCGGCTGAACGCGACCTCCTGGACCAATGGCTCGTCGGTGTCGTCGGGCAGGTCGGGCTTTGCCAGATCGACCTGCTCGCGCACGTCCGCCAGACCCTTGTCGATGTCGTAGCCGGCCTGGAACTCCAGCACGACGCTGGCGCCCCCCGGATAGGTGAGGGAGCGGAATTCCTTCAAGCCCTCGATGGTGCGCATCTTCTGCTCCATCGGGCGGGCCAGCAGCCGTTCCGCATCGTCGGGCGAGACGCCCTCAAGCGTCATCATCACGTAGATGAAGGGCAGCTGGATGTCGGGCCACAGCTCCTTCGGCAGGTTCTTGTAGGTGACCCAGCCCGCCAGCAGCAGAAGCGCCAGCGCCGCCAGCACGACACGGCTGTTCGCGATGATGCCCTCGACCAGCCTGTTCATTGGGGATTGCCGTTGCCGTCCGCGGGCGGGGAATCGACCGGATGCACGAGCTGGCCATCGACGACGAAATCCTGCCCGACGACGATCAGCCGTGCGCTCGCGGCAAGGCCGGTGATCCACAGGCCGGTCGTGTCCTCGCGCAGGATCTCCACCGGCGCGAAGCGGACGATGTTGCCTTCGTCCACCAGCTTCACGCCGACTTCCCCGTTCGGCCCGAGCGTCAGGACGGCCGGCGAAACCCGGTGCGCCGGCACATCGTCCACCGGTATGACAAGCTCCGCCGACAGGCCGTCGCGGATCTCGTAGTCCTTGTTCGGCACTTCGACCTCGATGCGGAACGTGCGGGTCTCCTTTTCCGCGCGCGCCGCGATGAAGCGCAGCGCGCCGACGACCTCGCGCCCGTCGAACAGGCGGGCGCGCGCCGGGCCGCCGATCTCGAGCTGGCCGACGTCGCGCTCGGTCGCGTAGCCGACCAGCACGATGGGATCGAGATCGATGATGGTGGCGACCGGGTCGGCGACCTGGAGGTAGTGGCCGACCTCGGCGTCGCGCTCGTCCAGCACGCCTTCGATCGGCGCCTCGATCGAGAGGTGCGAGATTTCAACCTCCATGCCCTTGACCTGCGCCTGGGCCAGCGCCTGGTTGGCCGCCAGCTCCGCCAGGTTGAGCTTCGGCGCGAAGCCTTTTTCGGCCAGCCGCCGCGATGCCTCGGATTCGGCCTTGCGCTGCTGCAGCAGCGCCTTGGCTTCGGCGAGCCTGGCGGCGCGGTCGGCGCCATCCAGCACGGCGATCAGATCGCCCTTGCGCACCAGCGCGCCCTCTTCGACAGGTATCTCGACGACCCGCCCGGTGGTCTCCGCGCGCACTTCGACCACCCGGTCGGCTTCGGTCCGGCCGCGGAGCACGATGGTGCGCGGCTGCGACTGGGCCTTCGAGGTCATGACCTGGACGCTGACGATCTCGCCCGGCTTGGCGGCGGGCTGATCGGAGGGCGTGGCCTCAACCGCCGGCGGATCCTTGGCCGGCTGCGCTTCGGAAATCTGGGCGGCCTCGGCCTCGTTGGGGCCCGCGCCGCCCGGTCCGGGCGCCGCCGGTTCGCCCGGCTTCAGCACCATGCCGGAAGCCAGCCAGCCGGCGGCCAGCAGGGCAATCGCTCCGGCAATCCAGTATGAACGTCGCATGATCAGATCGTCGCTTCGTCGGTCTCGTCCAAATCGCTCGTCCAGTCGGCGCCGGAAACGAGCGGTTCCGGCGCCCGGTCGGCGATCATTGTCCCGCTGTGGCGCTCAAAGTGGGCGGAGGGCCGTGCGGGTCTTCGTGACTGCTATTTGCGGCCGTGATGGACCTGCAGGCTCTGCACGATCTCCCGCAGCTTGTCCCGCTCCATCAGGAACAGGTTGCGGCCTTTCCGCTTCAGCAGGCCGGACGGATAAAGCTGGCTGATCGCCCGGTTGACGGTCTCCCGCGTCGTGCCGGTCAAGCTGGCGATCTCGTGCATCGGCGGCAGCGGCCTGACCACCCACAATCCAGGCACCGCCGCGTCGGGCTTGGCCATGCGCAGAAGCTCGGCATAGACCCGCTGGGCGGCCTGGAGCGTGGCCAGCTCCATGATGCGGATGCCGGTCGTGCGCACGATCGCCGACAGGCGCTGCAGCACGCCGAAGGCCATCGGCGCATGCTTCATCAGCAGATCGCGGAAGATCTCCGCCGGCATGATGGCAACGTCGGTCGGCTCCATCGCCGTGACGGTCGCCGAGCGCGGTTCCTGGTCGATCGCCGCCAGCTCGCCGAACATGTCGCCGGCCCGGAGGATGCCGAGCGTGACCTCCCGGCCCGCGGGGGAGAATGTCACGGCGGCGGCGGCGCCCTTGAGAACGAAAAAGACCTCGCGCGTCAGGCTGCCCTTGTCCAGCAGGGTCTCGGCTTTCGCATAGCTTCGAAAGCGGCAGTGGCTTTCGACGCTTCGCAGGTCGGAGTCCGAGAGGCACTCGAACAGCTTGATGCCGCGCAAGGACCGGGCCGAATGTTGGGTGAGGGTGGTCGACATGGGCGCCACCATACCCAAAGACCGGATGCTTTTCCAATGGCGGGGCACTGTTAACCCGCATTAAAGCGGTCACGAGACCGTCATTCCGCAGGCCGATCCCGTCGCTTCGGGCGGCTATTCGAGAGGCGGCGCGATGCGCTTGGCCTGCCCCATCTCCGCCACCGTGTTCCAGATGACGGCCCCGATCACCAGCGCGCCGCCGACCAGGGCCCGGTCGCCGGGATATTCGTGCAACGTCGGCCATACCCAGACCCAGATCGGCGCCAGGATGGATTCGAGCAGGCTGAGCAGGATCGTCTCCCCTGCCGGGATCAGGCGCGCGCCGTTGGTGAAGAGGATGAAGCCGACCCCGAGCTGGCAGGCGCCGAACAGGAAAAGCAGAAAAAGGTCGGCGCCGCCGATCGAGGCGGGGCTGCCCAGGGCTCCGCCGACCGCCACCAGCCACAGCGAGGAGAGGCACGTCGCGGGGGTCATGCGGATGTGGCTGAAGCGCCGCACCAGCACGGTCGCGAGCGCAAAGGCGATCATGATCACGACCGAGAGGGCGATGCCGAGCAGATCCCCGCCGGCTTCCTGGTCGGACACCGTGATGCCGACCCCGGCCAGCGCCAGCAGCATGGCCAGCGCCTTGATCCAGGTCATGCGTTCGCCCAGCCACAGCCACGCCAGTATCCCCGCGACCAGCGGCGATGCGCTTTGCAGGAAGAGGATGGTGGCCACGGACGTGTGCTGCAGGGCGATGACGAAGCTCAATGACGCGCTGCCGAAGCAGACCGCCACGCCCAATCCGCCAAGCCCGAGGTTGCGGAACAGGGCGACGATGTTGCGCCCGTCGCGGATCGCCAGGTAGGCCAGCAGGATGAGAGCGGCGAACATGCCGCGCCAGAAGACGATGGTCCAGGCGTCGGCAGCGACGTGACGCACGATCAGGCCGCCGGTGCTCCATACGATGGCGGCACCGGCGACCATCGCGACACCGCGCGCGTGGAGCGACCAAGACACGAGTTCCCCCCTGGCAAACGGGCGCCAGCATAAGGACAACGCGGCATCTGGCAAGACCGAGCCAATCGCGAGGCGCTCCGCCCATGACAAAGAGCGGCTCACGCCCTATCCTCGTCCATCGAGTCGCAATCTGGATTCGGGTGTGGGCATGCGGGCGCGGAATCTGCGAAGGCCGAGGCTGCGAAACTCCGTTGGCGTGGTGATCCTGGGCGTGATCGTAGCGCTGGCGGGCTGCGCCGCACATCCCGAAACGCCGCAGACCGGCGTGGCCGCGAAGCCGGAGCAGGATGTCACCCCGGTTGCGAGCAAGCCGATCGATTTCCATACGCTCAAGGAAACCAAGTGCCCGAACTCCGCCAGCAGCTACCAGGAGTGGGTAGCGAAGTTCCAATCCTATGCCGTGAGCAAGGGCCGGCCCGACAACGTGGTGCAGATGGCATTCGCCGGCGTGACGGAGAATCCTGAGATCAGCGATCGCGCGTCCAAGCAGCCGGAGTTCGTGACGCCGGTCTGGGTCTATCTCGACCGTGCCGTGTCGGACGACCGCGTGGCGCGCGGCCAGCTCAAATACCAGGAGAACAAGGCGCTGCTGGCCGGCATCGAGCACGACTATGGTGTGCCGCCGGAAATCATCATGGGCATCTGGGGCATCGAGACCGATTTCGGCAACCATTTCGGCGACATCAATGTGTTCGAGGCGCTCAGCAATCTCGGCTATCGCGCAAACCGCCAGACCTTCGCCTGCACCGAGCTGCTGGCCGCCCTCGACATGGTGGCGCAGAAGAACGTGCCGGCCTCGCGCATGGTGGGTTCGTGGGCGGGCGCGATGGGACACCCGCAGTTCCTGCCGTCCAACTATCTGACGCTGGCGGTGGACCGTGACCATTCGGGCACCGCGGATCTGTGGGATTCGCTGCCGGATGCTCTTGCCTCGGCCGCGAACCATCTGGTCGACGACGGCTGGCAGCGCAACCTGCCTTGGGGACTGGAAGTAAAGCTGCCGCCGAAATTCCCGTTCGGCGAGGCCGAGCTGGACCTGGCGAGGCCGATCGGCCACTGGAAGGCGCTCGGCGTGAAGAGGATGGACGGATCGGCACTGCCCGACCTGCCGGGCGATACGTCGATCCTTGTGCTGGCGGGTCACACCGGTCCCGCGTTCCTCGTCACGGAGAACTTCAAGGTCATTCTCGAATACAACTACTCGACCTCCTACGCGCTGTCGGTGGTCTATCTCGGCAACCGCATCCTCGGCGGGCGTCCGATCGCCGCTGCATGGCCGGTGCGGGAGCAGCCGCTGAGCCTCGCCGAGCGGGAGGAAGTGCAGACCTTGCTGCAGGCCCGCGGCTACGACGTCGGCGGCGTCGATGGCGTGCTGGGCCTGAAGAGCCGCAAGGCGGCGCGAGGCTTCCAGAAAGAGCTGGGCTGGCCGCAGGACGGTTTCATCACCAAGGCCCTGCTGGACGAACTCCGCCGGCGCAAGAACGTCTGATCGCGGCGCTTTACGCCAGCCCGCCGGCAGGGCATCAGCCCCGCGCCCGGCCTTGGCATTTGCTTTTCGAGTTCCGATCTGTATAGTCCGCCGGACTTTTGCGGCAGGCCCGCTCCGGCGGGAAAGAAGACAGCCGGATCAAGCGGTTAGGGAGCTGGGTGATGTTCATTTCTGAAGCGTGGGCACAGGCCGCCGGAGGGACTGCGGGCGGCAGCGACATGCTGATGTCGCTGGCGCCGATGGTGCTCATTTTCGTGGTGTTCTGGTTCCTGCTCATCCGTCCGCAGCAGAAGAAGGCCAAGGAGCATCGGGCGCTGGTCTCGGCCTTGAAGCGCGGCGACCGG
>DASSBF010000181.1:0-17078 GCA_035699005.1 Dongiaceae bacterium | reverse complement strand
GCAGCTGGAAAACACTCTTGGACGTATCCATACCAATGCGAATAAGCTGTTCCATGGACGGCCTCCTTCGATTGAGATCTTCAACGACCTCATTCTGGCACATCGATGCCGTCAGGGGGCCGTCCACTCCATCATGAGTTTCGATGGGCAAAACTGGATGGCGGCGGGCAAACTCGTGGGTGGTCGTGCCAAGCACGACCATGACGAAAGCGCGTGCAGAAAGAGCGCGCGCTACCGCTGCCCCGTCAACGCCCAGCGCAGCAGGGTGATGCGGTCGTTGCCCCAGTAGACTTCGCCATCGAGGATGAAGCTCGGCACGCCGAACACGCCAAGCGCGACCGCGTCGGTGATGGCGTGGTGCATGCGCGCCTTGGTGTCGCTGTTCTTCGAGGCCTCGATCAGGCGGCGCGGGTCGAGGCCCGCATCGTCCGCCGCCGCCGCGATCACCGATTCGGTGTCGCGCGCCTCGCGCTCGCCCATGGTGAGGGCGAACGCCGCCTGAGCGAACTTGGCGCAGCCCTCCGCCTCCTTTGCTGCCTCGGTCGCAGCCAGGTTGAGGCGGAGCCAGTCGAACTTCTCCCATGCCACGATCCTGAGCGGGACGTCGTAGTATTTCGCCCAGCGCGCGACATCGTTGCGGCGATAGGCAATGTCGTACTGTCCGGAGGTCGGCGCGCCGGAGAACGGGTCCCATTTGCGCGTCACCATCAGCAGGTCGAAATCGAGCGGCCGCCATGTCACCTCCGCCCCGCACTCGCGTTCCAGCGGCGCGATCTGCGTCGCAGCGAGATAGGAGTAGCGGCTATTGAGCGCGAAATAGAAATCGACGTGCTTGGTCATGAGGCAGCATCCATGGCCGGCGGAACTCTCAAGTCCATTAGACCACAGCCATCGCCCGCTGTCTCATGCGCCAACATCGCCCCGCCTCCGAACAAGGCGCAGGACGCGGCCCCTTCCCCCGAGAAAATCACCCTTCCCCGCTCGCTGGGGAAGGATGCGTAGCCTTAGCGAACGAAGTGAGCTTAGGCGAAGCTGGATAAGGGGGCCGCGCCGAAGGCGCGCAGCGCGCGAGCGCTGTTACTGCTAGCGCAAGTTGGAGCAACGCAACGATTCTAGCGCTCTTACGAGCGCGCGTGCCTTACGGCACGCTACCCCTCACCCAGCTCCGGCTAAGCTCGCGTCGCTCGCCAAGCCTCCGCATCCCTCTCCCACAAGGGGCGAGGGGTCTTCCTTGTGGGCGAGAAAGTCAATTCCGCCCGCTCAGCAGCCCGCGCGCGACCACCTGGGCCTGGATCTCCGCGGCGCCTTCGAATACGTTGAGGATGCGGGCGTCGCACAGCACGCGGCTGATGGCGTATTCCTGGGCGTAGCCGTTGCCGCCGTGGATCTGCAGCGCGTTGTCGGCGCTGGCCCAGGCGACGCGCGCGGCCAGCAGCTTGGCCATGCCCGCAGGGATGTCGCAGCGGCGGCCTGAATCCTTTTCGCGCGCGGCGAAACAGCCGAGCTGGCGCGCGACCATGGTCTCCACCGCCATCCAGGCGAGCTTGCCGTGGACGCGGGGGAAATCATAGATCGGCTTGCCGAACTGCACCCGCTCGCGGGCGTATTTCAGCCCCAGCTCCATGGCGCATTGCGCGACGCCCACGGCGCGGGCCGCGGTCTGGATGCGCGCGGATTCGAAGGTCGCCATCAATTGCTTGAAGCCTTCGCCCTCGCGCCCGCCGAGCAGGTTCTTGGCCGGCACCTCGAAGCCGTCGAAGCCGATCTCGTATTCCTTCATGCCGCGATAGCCGAGCACGGGGATCTCGCCGCCGCGCATGCCCTTGGCCGGGAAGGGATCGGCATCGGTGCCGCGCGGCTTCTCCGCCAGGAACATGGAGAGTCCGCGATAGTCTGTGGAACTGGGATCGGTGCGCGCCAGCAGGGTCATCATGTCGGCGCGCGCCGCGTGGGTGATCCAGGTCTTGTTGCCGGTCACCTTGTAGACCTCGCCCTCCTTCGCCGCGCGGGTCTTGAGCGCGCCGAGGTCGGAGCCGGTGTTGGGCTCGGTGAACACCGCCGTCGGCAGGATCTTGCCGCTCGCCAGCTTCGGCAGCCAGTAATGCTTCTGCTCCTCGGTGCCGCCGAGGCGGATCAGTTCCGCCGCGATCTCCGAGCGCGTGCCGAGCGAGCCGAGGCCGATATAACCGCGCGACAGCTCCTCGGTCACGACGCACATCGCCAGCTTGCCGAGGCCCGCGCCGCCGAATTCCTCCGGCACGGTCAGGCCGAACACGCCCATCTCCGCCAGCTGGCCGATGATCTCCAGCGGGATCAGCTCATCTTTCAGGTGCCAGCGATGGGCGTCCTCGCGGTGATCCTCGGCAAAGCGGCGGAACTGGTCGCGCACCATCAGCAAGGCTTCGTCGTCGAGCCCGGGCTCGCCGAACGCGCCGTCTTCAATCAGCTCTGCAAGACGCTGGCGCAGGAACGGCAGATCGGCCTGCTGGAACAAGGCCGCCTGCCGCGCGAGGCTCTCGAGATCCTCGGCCTTCAGTCCGAGGTCGGCGGGCCGCACGATCTCGCCCTGGCTCATCGGGATGCCGCCCAGGATCTGCGCGACATATTCCGTGAAGCCCAGTTGCAGGATCAGGCGCTCGCGCTCGCCGAACTTGCCCACGCGTTCCAAGCTGTTCGCCCAGTCGAGGGTCGCGCGCAGGGCCGCGACATAGGTCGCGAGCCACGCAAAGCCGTGCGCCGCATGCTGGTTGCGATCGAGCGCCGCGGCATCGATCTTTCCACCCCGCGCCAGCTTCGCGGTGAGCGCCGCCTGGGCGCGCGCCAGCACGCTCTCGGCCGCGGTCAAGGCCTGATCGCAGGCGCCGTGCGCTCCAACCGACATGGGATCGATCCCTACCCTTCGATCACGTCTTCCAGGGTGCGGCAGCCGGGCCGCTTGGCCTGGACCAGCACCGCCATGTTGCCGGGCTTGTGCTGGTTCTTCCACATCTTGGTATGGGCGGCCGGGATGTCGTGCCAGCCGAACACCTCGGACATGCAGGGGTCGATGCGCCGCTCCAGCACCAGGTTGTTGGCCTGGCTCGCCTGCAGCAGGTTGGCGAAGTGGCTGCCCTGGATGCGCTTCTGGCGCATCCACACGAAGCGCGCATCCATGGTGAGGTTGTAGCCTGTCGTGCCGGCGCAGAACACCACCATGCCGCCGCGCTTCACCACGAAGCAGGAGACCGGGAAGGTCTGCTCGCCCGGGTGCTCGAACACGAAATCGACGTCGACGCCCTTGCCGGTGACGCCCCAGATCGCCTTGCCGAACTCGCGGCAGCGCTTCATGTATTCGGCATAGCCCGCCGTGTCGTCGACATCCGGCAACTGGCCCCAGCACTTGAAGTCGTTGCGGTTGATGACGCCCTTGGCGCCGAGCGACATCACGAACTCGCGCTTGCTCTCGTCCGAGATGACGCCGATCGCGTGCGCGCCGGCAGTGGCGCAGAGCTGCACCGCCATCGAACCGAGGCCGCCCGAAGAGCCCCAGATCAACACGTTGTGCCCCGGCCGCAGGATGTGCGGGCGATGGCCGAACAGCATGCGATAGGCGGTGGCGAGCGTGAGCGTATAGCAGGCGCTCTCCTCCCAGGTCAGATGCCTGGGCCGCGCCATCAGCTGCCTGCCCTGCACCTTGGCGAACTGCGCGAACGAGCCGTCCGGCGTCTCGTAGCCCCAGATGCGCTGCGAGGGCGAATTCATCGGGTCGCCGCCGTTGCACTCCTCGTCGTCGCCGTCATCCTGGTTGCAGTGGACGACCACCTCGTCGCCCACCTTCCAGCGCTTCACCCTGGAGCCGACCGCCCACACGATACCGGAGGCATCGGAGCCGGCGATGTGATCCTCGGCCTTGTGCACGTCGAACGGCGAGATCGGCTTGCCCAATCCGGCCCAGACGCCGTTGTAGTTGACGCCCGCCGCCATCACGAGCACCACCACCTCGTCGGACTCGGGCTGGGGCGTCGGCACCACCTCGACCTGCATGCTCTGCTCGGGCGGGCCGTGCCGCTCGCGCCGGATCGCCCAGGCATACATCCTGGCGGGCAGGTGCCCCACGGGCGGGATCTCGCCGACCTCGTAGAGGTCCTTGCGGCCGCCGTTTCCCTTGCGAAGCTGGATGACTTCCGCCGTCTCGGACATGCGCCTGATCTCCCTATCCTTGCGCCGATTCCCCCGCCGGCGATCATGCCTTCGCACCTGCGATTGCGCAATGCAAAATAGTCATGATCGTTCCGCTATGCGCACCTACTTTGGCATAATATTATCCGTGACTGGTAGCGCCAGAAACTTACTTCCAATTATGCTGTTGCAATGCGGCACTACCGGGACGCGCCTCGCCACAGGGCAATGGCCAAGCCCGCGACGAGAATCGCCCAGATCAACGCCGGCCAAGCCTTCAGGTTTCCATGGGCACCCGGCGACACCATCATCTGGCGCCACATCCGCGCCCGCACCGACCGCAATCCGGGCGAAGCCGATTGGATCGCGGCATAGTCCTCGTCGTTCTGCAGAGTCAGCGTTTGCTCCGGTTGGTCACGGTCGCCGATCGGCCAGTCACGTGTCCAATACGGGATTCCTCGGTTTTCCAGGCCATCCAGCGGCAAGCGCCCAACCGGCGCGCCGGCGAGGGTCTCGATTGCCAGGGAGCGATCCTCGATCGCAACACGGACCCGCACGCGGCCGGTCTCGTTGTTCCTGAGAAACCAGCCCTGGATTTCGGTCGATACGGGTTCCATCTCGGCTCTCGCCCTTGGCGCGATCGCGCATCATCTTGGTCGCCGGTCCGTGATTTTGGTTCGTTTTCCATGTGGCTCAGGCCGCCGGCAGCAGTTTGATCTCGATCTTCTTCCCGATGACGCGCGCCGCCTTGGCGAGCGTGTGGATGGTGATCCCGCCGGGCGAGAGCGGATCCAGGAGACGGTCGAGCTGCGGCCGGGACGTATCGAGCTGGCGCGCCAGGTCGGCCTTCGTCCACTTCCGGCGCTTCATTGCGCGGCCCAGCTCGACCGCGAGCATTTTTCTGATTGCGAGTTCCTGGACATCTTCGAGGATGCCGAGCTCCTCCCACAGCGTATCAACTGTGCTGCCCGTTCGATTCTTGCGGCTCATGTGCGCCTGCCTATGCCTATGCCTATGCCTATGCCTATGCCTATGCTCATGTCACCGGGATCAGCGGTTCGCCCTCTTCCTGTCGGCCCAGCGCTGGCGCGCCAGCGCGAGCTCCGCGTCGGGTGTGGCCCGTTCCTTCTTGATGAAACCGTGCACCAGGATCATCAAGCCTCTTTCGACGCCGAACAGGACGCGAGCCTCTCGCCGGCTCGGGAGTGTCGAACGCACCTCCCAAAGTCCGCCCTTCATTGCACCGACCAGCGGTTTACCCACCGGCCACTCGTACTCCACCACCTGTACGTCACCGCCAACGATCTTGCGGTCGGTGTCGGAGAGCAGCTTGCTCTTCAACCAGTCGCGCACCGGCTGGGCGCCGGATGCGGACTGGGACGCGGTGATGACCTTCTCTCGTTTCGCTTGCTTCGCTGCCACCCATCGCCCTCCGCACACATATGCACTAAAATTAGTGCTGCGTCAAGCGCCCGCTTTTCTCGGACGCGCAGACGACCGCTCTCGTCGTCCATGCGATGCCAGCCCTGGATCTCGGTCGACACCTGGTCCCTGGCAACCATGGTACATCGTCTTGGCGCCTGGCCGACGGAGCGCTGCGGGGAAGCCGGTCACGGGTTGTCGCATACCTTGCGCAGGGCCTGCCAGTCGTCATCGCTCATCGCCGGCGCGCCGGTCGCAGGCTGCCTGGTCGCCGCGATCCGCGCATCGAGGTCCGGATGGCTGGAGAGGAACTCCGGCAGCTTGCTGAACATGCCCTTGCCCATGTCGGCCTTGATCACGCCGAAGAAGGCCGCCATGCCGTCCGCGCGGATGCCGGCCTTTTTCAGAAGCGCGATCCCGCGCTGGTCCGCCTCGCGCTCCATGTCGCGGCTGTAGGACAGCGCGAGGGCCAACTGCCCCATGCCGGCGAGCGAGGAATCGCCGAAGATCAACGTGAGGACCGCGCCCATCCCTAGCTGTTGGATCAGCCCGCGCATCGGGTGATGCAACTGCACGTGACCCAGTTCGTGCGCGATCACGCCGGCCACCATCTCCGGCGAGGCGGCATGATCGATCAGGCCGGAAAAGACGACGATGCGATGGCCGGGGACCGCGAACGCGTTCACGTCCGCCTGCTTGACGACGAACAGCCTGACCGGGCCGCCCGGCTCGCCCGCGGGCCAGATCCGGTCGCCGAGCGCCTGCAAGGCCCACAGGCCTTCGGCGCCGGAACAGCGCCTGGCGGGCGGGAACGCCGCCTCCTCGATCTGCACGCCGATCTTTTCCTCCCAGCTTCGCGGCATCCGATCGGCGATCATGATCGAGGCGCGGCTCCAGCCGACATAGAGCACGGTGCAGATCGCAAGACCGATCGCGCCCCACATGGTGAACGCCTTCAGCAGTCCTGTCCGCTCGCGCGCGCGCCAGCGCGTCAATTCCGGATGCTGCGCCAGCAGCGCCTGAAGCTGCGGTCCCGCCGAGACTTCCAGACGCGCTGCGCGATCGGGTTCGAGCCGCAACACGTAGCTGCCGCTGACCGCGTTCTGGTCCACCACGCGCATGTCCGAGAACGGCCAGGCCGCGATCGCCGCGCCCTGCTCGTCGAGGATCGCGATCGCCGCCGCGTGAATCGAGAACGTCACGCGGCGGGGCTTTGCGACCACGCCGTCGAAGAAGCGATGGAATTCGCCCATGCCGGAACTCACTTAGAAGAAGCCCGGGTCGAACGCCTCCAGCAGTCCTTCGCCGAATTTCGGCCGGTCGAGGGTGGTCTGCTGCAGGCGCCCGACATCCAGCTCGCCATGAATGGTGACGCGGTCGGCGAAGAACCGGATGCTGCGATGGACGGCGACCGGAAATCCGAGGCCGAGAGTGAGAACGACCCAGAGCAGGTTGCCGACCCACAGGCGGATATAGCGCCACGCGGTCACCTCGCTCGCGAACCGCAGCTCCGCGAGTTGCAGGTTGTTGGCGATGGCGCGGAACAGGGCCGCCATGTAGGGGGCGAAGGCGGCGATCCCGACCAGAACGAGGCCCAGATAGAACAGGATGCCGAAACCGACAATGAAGGCGATGAGTTGCTCCTGCTGCTCCTCAGACAGATTCGCCGGCACGCCCATCTCCTGGGCCTGTCGGATCTGCTCGATCATGGGCATCATGTCGAGCGCCACGAGGGCGGCATAGACCATCCCGCCCCACACCGCCAGCAGCACGATGACACCAATAATCGTGAAAATGAGTCCCAGAATGAACGACGAATAAAGCGGTTTCGCCGAGGCCTGGAGCGATGCCTTGGCGTTGCCAAGGTAGCTGTTGTTGAACCGCTCCTCCGCGAGGCGCAGCGTCACCCAGGGGGTCGCCAGATTGAGGGTGACGATGTTGAGGAGGGTGAGCAGGAACGCCTTGACGCCGTATCGCCAGGCCGATCCCGTCATGCCGCCTTGGATGCCGCTCCACAGCGTGCGGGTCAATCGATAGTTCTGCGCCGCGTATTGCGCGACGAAAATGAAATAGACGATGAGCACGCCGACCGCGAGCTTGCCGATCACCTGCGCGCCGGTTCCGAACGCCAGCGTCGCCGCCAGGAAGACGATCGCGCCCACCGCATAGAAGCCGACCACGACCAGGAAGCCGAGAAACAACTCTCCGCCGCGCCCGGTGTATTCGAAGCGCTCGCCCTGCAGCGTCGTATGCGACCAGGCATAGCGCCGAAGGTTGGTCTTGCCCCAGAAGCGATAGATCGTCAGCGTGATGATGTTCAGCAGCAGGTTCTTGATGAAGATCCAGTAGAGCGCCCCGATGGTTCCGTCATATTCCAGCTTTTGCATCGGCTGCCCGGCGCCCGGCCAGGATGCGGCCGCGACAACTCCCCCTTTGTCGTTCATATCGTCCCCCAAATTGCGCACCGCCGCCGAATCGGCGGCGCGGCCATGTCGCTGTCCCCGCCCGCCAGACTAGAAACAATGCCACAACCGGGCAAGGGCACGGGAAGCTGTGTCGCAACTCAAGGTTCGTCGGTTCAAACCGCGCGCGCCCCCACCGCCCGCGCAGCCGCGCGCAACTTGACTTTGGCGCACGCCTGTGGATACATCGGCCCGACCACGTGGTGATTTGGACCGGATTGCGGCCACGTTAAACAAGCGGCTAAAAGGCGCCTGGCGAATTCTTTGACCCGCCTCGACCTTTGTTCCGGTCGGGGTTTTTTTGTGCCTGGATCTCGGCGCGGCCAAGGTCCAGGGGGAGCCAGGAACATGCAGGACTACAAGCGCGAAATCCGACCCGAATGGGACCTCGCCACCCAGATGGTGCATGGCGGGCAGGTCCGCTCGCAGCACGCCGAGACCGCCGAAACCATCTACATGACCTCGGGCTATATCTACGCGTCGGCGGAAGAGGCCGAGGCGGCGTTCAACAATTCCAAGCCGCGCTACGTCTATGGCCGCTACGGCAACCCGACGGTCGCGATGTTCGAGGAGCGGATGGCGCTGCTGGAAGGCGCCGAGGCCGCGCGCGCCACCTCCAGCGGCATGGCCGCGGTGTTCGCCTCGCTCGCCTGTCTGGTGAAGGCCGGCGACCGGGTGGTCGCGTCCGATGCGCTGTTCGGCTCCTGCAATTTCATCCTGCACGACATCCTGCCGAAATGGGGCGTCGAATCGCAGTCGGTCGACGGCCGCGACCTCGACCAGTGGCGCAAGGCGCTCGCCAAGCCGACCAAGGCGGTGCTGCTGGAAACGCCGTCCAATCCCAGCCTGCACCTGGTGGATTTGAAAGTCGTGTGCGAGCTCGCGCACGCTGCCGGCGCGCAGGTCATCGTCGACAACGTGTTCGCGACGCCGCTCTTGCAGCGCCCGCTCGAGCTTGGCGCCGACATCGTGGTCTATTCCGCGACCAAGCATATCGACGGCCAGGGCCGCTGCCTCGGCGGCGTCATCCTCGGCACCGCCAAATACATCAACGAGGTGCTGCAGCCCTTCATCCGCCACACCGGGCCGAGCCTCAGCCCGGTCAACGCCTGGATCCTGCTCAAGGGGCTGGAGACGCTGGACCTGCGCCTGCAGCGCCAGTGCGACACCGCGGAGCGGATCGCCAAGGAGCTGCAGGGCCACCCGAAGCTGAACCACGCGCACTACCCGACGCTGCCGAACTTCCCGCAGGTCGAACTGGCGCGCCGGCAGATGAAAGCCGGCGGCAGCCTGGTCAGCCTCGACCTCAAGGGCGGCAAGGACGCGTCGTTCCGGTTCCTCAACGCGCTGAAGCTGGTGCTCATCTCCAACAACCTCGGCGATGCCAAGTCGCTGGCGACGCACCCCGCGACCACCACGCACCAGCGCCTGACACCGGAGCAGAAGGCGGCGCAGGGCATCACGCCCGGCCTCATCCGGTTCTCGGTCGGTCTGGAGGATCCGCGCGACCTCCTCAACGACGTGCGGGGGGCGCTGGACGCGGCGTAGCAGCTGCGGTCCGAGCAACTGGACCAGCGGCCCGCAGGCTGGCTATATTGCACTGCACAAGAGGCCTGGTGGCCCTACGACGCACCAGGGCGAGAGCGAGAGGTGCGGCTATGTGCAGTGCAACCACGTCCAAGGGCCAGCCCAGGGACCAACCGTGGCTGTTCCGCACGTATGCCGGCCACTCCTCGGCCGCGGCCTCCAACGCGCTTTACCGCACCAACCTCTCGCGCGGGCAGACCGGGCTTTCGGTCGCCTTCGATCTCCCCACCCAGACCGGCTATGACCCCGACCATCCGCTGGCCAAGGGCGAGGTCGGCAAGGTCGGCGTGCCGGTCAGCCATCTCGGCGACATGCTGGCGCTGATGGACGGGCTGCCGCTCGGTCGCCTGAACACTTCGATGACCATCAACGCGACCGCGCCGTGGCTGCTGGCGCTCTACATCGCGGCGGCGGAGAAGCAGGGCGTCGATCGCGCGCAGCTGCAAGGCACGGTGCAGAACGACATCATCAAGGAGTATCTCTCGCGCGGCACCTACATCTTCCCGCCGGAGGCGAGCCTGAAGCTGACCGCCGACGTGATCGCCTTCACCTATCGCGAGGTTCCGAAGTGGAACCCGACCAACGTCTGCTCTTATCATTTGCAGGAGGCCGGCGCGACGCCGGAGCAGGAGCTGGCCTACGCGCTGGCGACTGCCATCGCGGTGCTGGACCGTGTGAAGGCGCGCGTGCCGGCGGAAGACCTGCCGCAGGTGGTCGGGCGCATTTCCTTCTTCGTCAATGCCGGGCTGCGCTTCGTCACTGAGTTGTGCAAGATGCGCGCCTTCACCGAGCTGTGGGACGAGATCGCGCGCGACCGCTACGGCGTCGCCGACCCGAAGCTGCGCCGCTTCCGCTACGGCGTGCAGGTCAACTCCCTCGGCCTCACCGAGAAGCAGCCGGAGAACAACGTCTACCGCATCCTGCTGGAGATGATGGCCGTCACCCTGAGCAAGGATGCGCGCGCGCGCGCGGTGCAATTGCCGGCGTGGAACGAGGCGCTCGGCCTGCCGCGGCCATGGGACCAGCAATGGTCGCTGCGCCTGCAGCAGATCGTCGCGTTCGAGACCGACCTGCTGGAGTTCGACGACATCTTCACCGGCTCCACGGTGATCGAGGCCAAGGTCGCGGAGCTGAAGGCTGCCGCGCGCGAAGAATTGGCACAGATCGACAAGATGGGGGGCGCGGTCGCCGCGATCGACTCCAGCTACATGAAGCAGCGGCTGGTCGAATCCAATGCGCGGCGCGTGGCCGCGATCGAGGCTGGCGCGCAGATCGTGGTCGGCGTCAACCGCTACACCGACAGTGCGCCCTCGCCGCTCACCGCAACCGGCGACGGCGGAATCCTGACGGTGGACGAGACCGCCGAGACCGAAGCCCTCGAGCGCCTGAAGGCCTGGCGCGAAGGCCGCGACGAGGGCGCGGTCAAGACCGCGCTGGCGCAGCTCGACGCCGACGCGCGTGCCGGCCGCAACATCATGCCGGCTTCCATCGCCTGCGCTCATGCCGGCGTCACCACCGGCGAATGGGGTGCGGTCTTGCGCAGGACCTATGGCGAATACCGCGCGCCGACCGGCGTCTCGCGCGCCGCCTCCAATGCGCCGCACCTCGACCTTGACGCAGTACGCGCGCGGGTCGATGCCGTCTCCGCCAGGCTCGGCCGGCGCATCAAGATCCTGGTCGGCAAGCCCGGCCTCGACGGCCATTCCAACGGCGCCGAGCAGATCGCGGTCCGCGCCCGCGATTGCGGCATGGAACTGGTCTATGACGGCATCCGCCTGACGCCCGCGGAGATCGCCGACGCCGCGCTCGGCGAAAGCGTGCATGTGATCGGCCTTTCCATCCTCTCCGGCTCGCACATCACGTTGGTGGAGGACGTTCTGACGCGACTGCGCGCGAACGGCCTCGGCACGATCCCGGTGGTGGTCGGCGGAATCGTGCCGCCGGAGGACGCCGAGCGGCTGGCCGCGATGGGCGTCGCGAAGATCTACACGCCCAAGGACTACGATGTCTGCCGCATCATGGAAGAGCTCGTCGACCTGGTCGAAGCCGCGCATTCGCGCGCAGCTTGAACACGCGGTAGAGCGCGCTCGGCTCTAAGGCACCAGCGTCAGCTCGCCATTCTCCACCCGCCAGCCGTGAAGGCGGCTGAGGAAGGCCATGCCGAGCAGGCTCTCGGACATTTCGGCGCCATTGACGGTCGCAGGCACCTGGCTCAGCGCGATCGGCCCCACTTGGAGGCTGTCGAGGCGGATGGCGGCGCCGCGTACCGTGCCGTTCGCCGTTTCCGCAAACCGGCTGAATTCGAGGCTGTCGGGATCGATCCCGATGCGCCTTGCATCGCGCGGCGCCAGCACGATGTCGGTGGCGCCGGTATCGACCATGAAGGTGATGCGCTCGCCGTTGACCATCGCCTGGATGCGGAAATGGCCGTCCGGCCCGGCGGGAAAGCTGATCGTGCCGCCGTCGTGCGCCGTGCCCTGGGTCGGCGAGAACGCGCCGAGCATGCGCTGGCCGATGAAAGCCGCATCGTCCTTGAACGCATAGAGGCCGACCAGGACAAGAATGATCGCCGCCCAGATCGCCGCATGACGCAGTGCGCCCTTGGGGTTGGCATGCGCGAAGGTGACGACCGAGGCGCCGATCAGCGCGATCCATCCCAGCCGCGAAAGCACGCGCATGCGCGTGCCGGTATCATCGAGCGTGCCGGGGAACAGATGCTCCATTAGGAACACCAGCGCCACCGTCGCGCCCAGCAGCACCAGCAGCCAAACCCCAACCGATCGCGGCACGTCGCCCTCCACCCTTCGCGGAAGATCATAGGGGCGGGCGGCCAACCTGCCAAGGTTAGCTGCCCGCCTGCAATGTGTGAACCAGAAGCTCAAGAGAGAACCCCTCGCCCCTTGCGGGAGAGGGATACGGAGGCTTAGCGAGGCGGAGCCGAGCTTAGCCGAAGTTGGGTGAGGGGTGGCGCACCGATAGGTGCGCGCGCTCGCAAGAGCGCCACACGTCAAGGCCACGCCGTATTTGAGCGCTTACGCGCTGTGCGCCTGCGGCGCGCCCCCTCACCCAGCTCCGGCTAAGCTCACTATCGTTCGCCAAGCCTGCGCAGCCCTCTCCCGCGAGGGGAGAGGGGATTCTTTCTTGCGCTCACAGAAGGTATGCGAGCTTCGCAACCTCAGGATCCGCCATCCAGCGCCTTCGCCATCTCGACCAGGTCGATGAACTCGGCGCGGTAGCCGTCGGCGTCGCCGCCGCGTGCCGCGCGCGCTACGTCCGCGATCTGGTCGTAGCCGAACGCGCCGATATGGTCGCCGCCGCGCAGCTTCTGGCCGAACGCCGCTACCGCATCCGCGAAGCGCGCGTCAGCCGGCGCCTCGCCCGGCTCTTTCAGTGCGGCGACCGGCAGCGGCGTCTCGATCAGCTTCGAGACCTCGCCGTCCGGCGCCTTGAAGCGCAGGCGCAGGAACGCGAACTCGCTGGCATCCGGATCCGGCTTGCCCGCGGCCGCCGCGCTGCCGTAGCGCAGCGGGTCGACCATCAGCCCGTTCGAGCCCTTGAGCGCGAGCTCGTAGATCGCGGTCACCGTGTGTCCCGCGCCGATCTCGCCCGCGTCCTTCCGGTCGTTGTTGAAATCCTCGCGCTGGAGCGCGCGGTTCTCGTAGCCGACCAGGCGGTATTCCGCGACCACCGCCGGATTGAACTCGATCTGGATCTTCACGTCCTTGGCGATTGTTTGGATGGTGCCGGAAAGCTGGTCGCTGAGCAGCCGCTTCGCCTCCTTCAGCGAATCGACATAGCCGTAGTTGCCGTTGCCGACATCGGCGATCTGCTCCATCAGCGCATCGTTGTAGTTGCCCTCTCCGAACCCCAGCGTGGTGAGGGAAACTCCGCTTTCGCGCGCGTCCGCCACCATGTCCTTCAGCTGCTCCACATCGGTCACGCCGACGTTGAAGTCGCCGTCGGTAGCGAGGATGATGCGGTTGATGCCGCCTTCGATCCGCGCCTCCTTTGCCTTGGCATAGGCGAGCGCGAGGCCCTCGCCGCCCGCGGTCGATCCGCCGGCCTCCAGCCGGTCCAACGCCGCCCTGATCTTCGCCTTGTCCTTGCCCGCGGTCGGCTCCAGCACCAAGCCGGCCGCGCCGGCATAGACCACGATCGTGACCTTGTCCTCGTCACGCAGCTGGTCGGCCAGGATCTTCATGCCGGCCTTGAGCAGCGGCAGTTTGTCGGGATCGACCATCGAGCCGGACACGTCGATGAGGAACACCAGGTTCGCCGGCGGCCGGTCCGCCATCGGCGGCTCGAAGCCCTTGATGCCGACATGCAGCAGGTAGGTGTCCGGATTCCATGGCGTGCGCTCGACCGCCGTCGTCACGCGGAACGGATCGCCGCCGGCCGCCGGCCCCGGATAGTCGTAGGAGAAGTAGTTGATCATCTCCTCGACCCGCACCGCATCCCTGGGCGGCATCTGGCCGTTCATCAGGAACCGCCGCACGTTGGCATAGGCGCCCGTATCGACATCGATCGAGAAGGTGGAAACCGGCGCCTCCGCCACTTGCTTGATCGGACTCTCCTCGTTCGGCAGATAGTTTTCGCCCTCGCCCGGAATAAGCGGCATCGGAGCGATGCCGAGCACCGGAGAACCGACTGAGGCCCCGGCCATCTGTTCGTAAGCCTGGGCCTGCGGCGGAGCGATCGCTGCTTGCGGCGCGACAGCCTGCACCGGCTTTTTCGCGTCGTCCGATTTCACCTTCGCTTCCTCGTGCGCGGCCGGCTGATTGCTGTTGGCGGCCTGGTCTTTGAGCGGCTGGGCCTCGCAGCCCAACAGGATGGCGACGGTGGAGACGCCCGCGATCCAGAGCCGCGCTGCTGGCACCTTTGACCCTTGCATTTGCCTTCCCCTCCTCTAGAACCGTGCCATGGCGCGGCACCCGCGGTGCTGCGACCGCTTTGGCAGGTTGGCGCTTGTCGCACGCATAAGTGGCGGGGCGAGGGCGCAATTGGGGCGGCATGGTGGCGACACGAGAAAAAGCGAGGTGCGCGTGAGCGCGGCTTCATCCGGCCTGCTGCGGCTGTTCCGCCGCTGCCCGCGCGCCGATCCCAGGCCCTATCGCCGCTTCATGGTGGCCGGCCGCCATGTGGGCTGGGCCAAGCCCGATTTCGCGCGCATGCTGGCCGAGTTTGCCGACGTCTTCTACCTGACCGATCGCGAAGTCCATCTGCATGATCGGCTCGCCGATATCGAGGACCGCAGCAAGGCGGTCGCGGGCGTGTTGGCCAAGCTGCGCGAGCAGGGCGCGATTCCCGGCTGGCGCAACGAGCTCTATCCCGTCAATCGCCGCTATGGCGAAGCGCCCCTCCTGCTGATGGAGCGCGCGGCGACTCCCCTGTTCGGATTGCAGACCTATGGCATCAACGTGAACGGCCTGGTGCGCAATGGCGATGGCTGGCAGGTCTGGATCGCGCGCCGCGCCGCGAGCAAGCATGTCGATCCCGGCATGCTGGATCTCATCGTCGGCGGCGGCCAGCCGCACGGCCTCTCCATCGTCGACAACCTGCTGAAGGAATGCGCGGAGGAGGCCTACATCGGGCCGACCCTGGCCGAGCGCGCGCGGCCGGCGAGCCTGACCACCATGATGATCGAAGCGGCCGAAGGCCTGCGCGTCGGCGTCCAGTTCAATTTCGATTTGGAGCTGCCGGCCGATTTCCAGCCGCGCAACGAGGACGGCGAGGTCGCGGAATTCCAGCTTTGGCCGCTCGAGCGGCTGGAAGACAATCTGCGCAGCGCCGACGATTTCATGTTCGACGCCGCGCTGGCGAAGCTCGACCTGCTGGTGCGCTTCGGCGTGGTGGGGCCGGAGGATCCCGGCTACCTCGACCTCATCGCGCATCTGCGCCGGCCCGTTCCGTTCCTGCGCGCATGAGCCTGCTCGACCACATCCATCGCTGCCAAGGCGCCGATATGGGCAGGTTCGTCCCCTGGCTGATCGGCGACGAGCCGGTCGGCTGGGTGCGGCGCGACGTGGCCGCGCGCCTTGGCGGCTACCCGACGGTGTTCGCGGCGGACGGCAAGGCCGTGCGGTTGCGCGACCACCTGGCGAGCTTCGACCATCGCTCGGCGGCGGTGGGGGACGTCGCGCGCGATCTCTATGAGGCGGGCATGTTCGCCGGCTGGCGCAACGAATGGTTCCCGGTGCTGACCCGCTTCGGCGCGCCGCCCTTGATGCGGCTGGAGCGCGCCGCGGTGCCGATGTTCGGCGTGCAGGCCTTCGGCGTGCACATGAACGGTTTCGTGCGTGCGGGTGGGAAGCTGAAGCTGTGGGTCGGCACGCGCGCCGCCGACCGGCCGGTCGAGCCGGGCAAGCTGGACCATCTGGTCGCGGGCGGCCTGCCGCTCGGCATGGGAGTCCATGAGTGCCTGGTCAAGGAATGCGAGGAGGAGGCCTCGATCCCGGCCGCGCTCGCCGCGCGCGCGACGCCGGTCGGCGCCATCCGCTATTGCATGGAGCACCAGGGCTGGCTGCGCAACGACACGATGTTCGTCTATGACCTGGAGCTGCCGGCCGATTTCACGCCGGCCAACCGTGACGGCGAGATCACGAGCTTCCGCCTGATGGAGCTGAGCGAGGTGGAAGCAATCCTGGATGCAGGCGAGGATTTCAAGTTCAACGTCGCGCTGGTGCTGATCGACTTCATGATCCGGCACGGCCACATCCGGCCCGACCACCCCGACTACAGCGACCTCGCCCTCGGGATGTGGCGGCATGAGTGAGCCGCGAACGGGCAGTCGTCATTCCCCTCTAGCCGTCACCCCGGACAGCCGCGCAGCGGCGTGATCCGGGGTCTACTCCTCCGCCGCACGAGCTCGATGGACCCCTGTACCTGTCATGCGCTTGGCCGGGGTGCCGGAAAAAGTAGGATACCGCGGCCCTTCGTCTAGAACAGCTCGCTCAGGTCGCCGACTTGCGTCGCGACTTCCATGCTGCCACGCCAGATCATGTCGACCGCGACCCACAGGATGATGGCGAGGCCGACATAGGCGATCCAGTGGTAGCGCTTCAGCAGGTTGGCGATCAGCGTCGCCGCGGCGCCCATCAACGCAACCGACAGCGCCAGGCCGACAAACAGAACCCATCCATGGTCGCCCGCCGCGCCGGCCACTGCCAGCACGTTGTCGAGCGACATGGAAACGTCGGCGATGACGATCTGGATGATGGCCTGCCGGAGGGTCTTGGCGGGCGGTTCGCCGGGCAGCGCTTCCGGATGGTCGGCCGGTTCGCCCCGTTCGTCCCTGGTCAGCTCCTGGCGCGCCTTGGCTGCGCTGCGCAGCTGCTCGCGCCGCTGGTGCATGATCTCGCGCCAGAACTTCCAGCACACCCACAGCAGCAGCAGGCCGCCGGCAAGCGTGAGGCCGATGATCGCCAGAAGCTGATTGGTCGCGAACGCGAA